>JBBRLB010000047.1:0-40629 GCA_038231575.1 Opitutales bacterium
GTAGATCGTGCCGCCGCTCCACGTCGAGATGCCGGCGAGGGTGAGGGTCTCGCCGCCGTTGAGCGTGAGGTCGGCGGTGATCGTGGCGCCGGCGTTGGCCGTGACAGTGCCAGTGCCGTTGAGCGCGGTGTTGCTCAACGTCACCGGACCGTTCGCTACAAGATTCGCAGTGCCGCTTAGTGTCCCGCCCGACATTGAGAAACCGGCGATCGAAACATCACTGTTGAGGTTCGCCGTGCCGCCCGTGATCTGGGCGTTGTTGCCGCTTTGGGGCAGCACGCCGCCAGTCCAGTTGGCCGCGGTGTTCCAACTCCCGGTGCCACCGCCCCAGACAATGGTGGTCTGGCCATGTGCGCTGCTTGAGATGAGCGCCAGTCCAGCTGCAAGCAGCAGCCGACGAGCCTGGGAACTAGAGGCTCCGAATTTCATGCGGGCATCAGCAAAAACGGCTTTCCTGAAATGGCGACCTTTTTGCATTTGAAAAACCTCCATAAAGGGCCTGCGGGCTTTATCGCGGCGCCGAACTTCTCCTCGACGCGCCGCGCACGCTCCCGTTTTCTTCGAACATGGTCGAAACTCTCACCGTCAACCTCGGCGCGCGCAGCTACCCGATTCGATTCGGCGTGGAACTGGCGGGCGACGTGCGGGGTGAGGTGGTGCGGCTGACCGCGGCGGGGCGCAAGGTGGCCGTGCTGACCGACACCAATTTCGCCCGCGCGCAGACGGGGGCGCTGGGTGCGATGTTTGGCGCGGCGCCGTTGCTGGCCGTTGAGCCGGGCGAGGGGAGCAAGTCGCTCGCGGGCCTCGGCCGCGTGCTGGATTTTCTCGCGGCGCAAAAACTCGATCGCGGCGGCGCGCTCTTTGCCGTCGGCGGCGGCGTGATCGGCGATCTGGGCGGGTTTGCGGCGGCGAGCTGGCTGCGCGGGATCGATTTTTATCAGGTGCCGACGACGCTGCTCGCCATGGTCGACAGTTCGGTCGGCGGTAAAACCGGGATCAATCTCGCCGCTGGAAAAAATCTCGCCGGCGCGTTCCACCAGCCGCGCGGCGTGTTCATCTCGACGGCGCTGCTCGGGACGCTGCCGGCGCGGGAATTCGCCGCCGGCCTCGCCGAGGTGATTAAATATGGCCTGCTCGGCGATGCGGCGCTCTTCGCCGCGCTGGAGAAAAATCCGCTTACCCTCGCCAGCCCCGATCTCGCGGCGATCATCCGCCGCTGCTGCGCCGCGAAGGCGCGGATCGTGGAGGCGGATGAGTTTGAAACCGCGCCGGACGGCGGCCGCGCGCTGCTCAACCTCGGCCACACCTTCGGCCACGCGATCGAAAATGTGGCGGGCTACGGCGAGTATTTGCATGGCGAGGCGGTGGCGATCGGGCTGGGCGCGGCGGCGCGGCTTTCGGCCGAGTTGAACTTCATTTCAGCCGCGGACGAAGCGCGCATCGCCAAGGTCATCACGGCGCATGCGCTGCCAGTGCGGCTGCGCGCACCGCTGCCGCTGGCGGCGCTCATGGCCGCGATGGCGCGCGATAAAAAAGTCCGCGCCGGGCTACCGCGCTTCGTGGTGCTGAAAACCCCCGGCGCCGCGGCGACGCAGGACGGCGTCACCCCCGCGCAGGCTGAGGCCTGCTTCCGCGCGGTCGGGGCGAACTAAGCGTGGAAGCGCGAAGGGCCGGACACGAAGGGTCATGGCAGGCTTAATTCCGCGCTTCCGTTCCGCCGCGCTTCCGCGATAAATTCCCGGCATGTCCGCGATCGACGAAGGCATTGTCCGCGAGTATTTCGAGCAGAACGGATTTCTCGTCCGCCAGGCCCGCAAATACCAGGTGTCGGCGCGCCGCAAGACCGGCGAGGAGGAGATCGATCTCGTGGTGTTCAATCCGGCGTGGCAGCGCGGCGCGCGGAAGCCGGATTTTTTTCTTTTCTCCAACGAGCTGCCGTTCGTGCACAAGGCCGTCGTCGCGGTGAAGGGCTGGCACACGGCGGCGTTCACGCCGAACATGCTGAAGAGCAGCCCGGAGATTTTCAGTTTCCTCCAGCAAAGCGTGCTCAAGGAAGCAGCGCGGCTTTTCCCGGCCGACACGCCGGACGATCCCGGCGGCACGCTGTTGAAGATCCTCGTGCTGCCGAGTCTGCCGACGGCGGAGCCGTTCCGCTCGCAGAGCGTCGAACTCCTCAAGGCGCGCGGCGTCGACGCGATCATTTCGTTTCGCGCCATGCTGCTCGACATCCTCGACAAGATTGAGACGAACCAGAACTACACGAAGAGCGACACGCTGCAGGTGATGCGCATCCTGAAAAACTACGATCTGCTGAAGGACACGCAGATGGATTTGCCGACCGAGCGGCCGCCGGCGCCCCGCCGCGCGAAACCCTGAGCGATGGCGACGACCCTTCATCCCACCGCGATCGTCGAGCCGGGTGCGCAGCTCGGCGCCGACTGCGAGATCATGGCCGGCGCGGTCATCACGAAACACTGCGTGCTCGGCGACCGCGTGGTCGTCCACCCGTTCGCGGTGCTCGGCGGCGATCCGCAATATTTAAAATTCGATCGCGCGCTCGCGACCGGCGTGCGCATTGGCGCGGGCACGATCATTCGCGAACACGTCACCATCAACCGCTCGATTCACGCGGGCCAGGCCACGACAGTCGGCGAGAATTGTTTCTTCATGGCGGCGAGCCATGCGGCGCATGACTGCGTAGTCGGCCGCCACGTCGTTTTGGCGAACGCCGCGCTGCTCGCGGGCCACGTGAGCGTGGGTGACCACACGTTTCTCGGCGGCGGGGCGGCGGTGCACCAATTCTGCCGCCTTGGCGAAGGCGTGATGGTCGCGGGCCACGCATCGATCACGCGCGACGTGCCGCACTTTACGATGGTCGCCGAGCGCGACGATGTCATCGGGTTCAACGTGGTCGGCCTCAAGCGCCGCGGCGTGGCACGCACCGCGATTGGGGAATTGAAGGCGGCGTTTCACGACGTGTATTTCTCGCCGGGCAACATCCGCGCGGTCGCGGCCGCCGTCCGGGCGAGCGGAAAGTTTTCCTCGGCGGAGGCCAATCGCTTTCTGGCGTTTTTTGCCGAGGGCCAACGCAGTTTCGCACGCGCGCGCCGCGCGACCGACGAAAATGAGGAGTAGCCACCCGCCGGCGCAGCAGGCGCCAAAATCGGGGCGCGCGGTTGCTTTGCGCCTGCTGCGCTGGGTGGCGGCTGATCGTTCATGAACCAGAAACTCGCTCTCACCTGCGGCGATCCGGCGGGCGTTGGCCCCGAGATCATCGCGGCCTGGCTCGCGGCGCATGCCGCCGAAGCGCACGACGTCGCTGTGATCGGATCGATGCGCTGGCTGGCGACGCTCGACACCCCGGCGGAGAAAATCGCCGTCGGACTCGATGAATTCTCCGCAACTCCCGGCCAGCCAGTGGGCGAGGGCGCGTTGGTCGCGTGGGCCGCGATGGAGCGCGCGGCGGCGGGCGTCACGCGCGGGGAATTTTCCGGCGTTGTCACCGGGCCGGTCAGCAAATCCGAGCTCGCGAAGATCGGTTACGAGTTTCCGGGGCAGACGGAATTTTTCGCGGCACGCTGGGGCGGCGAGCCGGTGATGGGATTTTGCGGCGGCAAGCTGCGCGTCGTCCTCGCGACGTGGCACGTGCCGTTGTGCCAGGTGCCGCCGTTGCTGGGGCCGCAGCTGATCGGCCGCACGGTCGTCGCGGCCGACACGCTCGCGCGCGCCGAGGGAATCGCGTCGCCGCGCATCGGCGTGTGCGGACTCAATCCCCACGCCGGCGAGGGTGGGCTGCTCGGGGCGGAGGAGCGTGACTTTCTCAATCCGGCCCTCGCTCATCTCCGGAAGAGATTTCCTGGTCTCTCCGGTTGTGAGCCCGGCGACACGCTCTTCGCGCGCCAGTTGCGCGGCGAATTCGACGTCGTGGTGGCGCTCTACCACGACCAAGGTCTCGCGCCGCTGAAGGTGATCGATTTTGACGAGGCGGTGAATGTGACGCTCGGCCTGCCGCACGTGCGGACGAGTCCGGATCACGGCACGGCCTTTGGCATCGCCGGCAAGGGCGTCGCGCGGGCGACGAGCTTCACCAACGCCGTGACCGTGGCACAGCGCTTGATAAAGTTTCGGGCCGCGCGATAGTGATGCTCTTCATGCCCGACTCCGCGACCATCACCGCTGCTTCGCCCGCGCTCGCCGCGTCCCTCCCCGAGGGCGTGCGCGAAGGCAATGAGAACCTCGTGTTGCTCACCGCCGCTGCGGGCGCGAAGGTCGCGGCGCTCGTCGCGCGCGAAAAACAGGGCGATTACCTGCGCCTCGCGATTTCCGGGGGCGGCTGCAACGGGCTCAGTTACAAGATGAAGTTCGTGCCGGAGCCGAAGCGCGGCGACATCCTCGTGCGCACGGGTGGCGCGCGCGTGGTCGTTGACAGCAAGAGCGCGCTCTACCTCAAGGGCACGCACCTCGATTACTCGGATGCGATGGTCGCGGGCGGTTTCAAGTTCAGCAATCCGAACGCCAAGGCGAGTTGCTCCTGCGGGGAGAGTTTCAGCGTGTAAGCGTTGGGGCGATCACCTCCCAAATAACCCTTGCTCCGAGGGCGTTTCCGCGAGAAAAGCCTCGCCGACTTAAAACACCACACTGCTCCCGTAACTCCTTATTGATGGCTACTTCGTTTCCTTCTCCCGGTGGCGGCAACCGCTCCGGCTCTTATCAGCGACGCAATGTCGATCCGTTCGCGGCCATCCGCCGCAACCACCGCATCAAGGTTCCGCAGGTCCGCGTGATTTCCCCGGAAGGCAAACAGCTCGGGATTCTCGACACGGCCAAGGCGGTCAATCTGGCGCTCGAAAACGGGCTCGATCTCGTCGAGTTCGCGCCCAACGCCGTCCCGCCCGTCTGCAAAATCGTTGATTTCGGCAAGTGGGTTTACGAGGAGCAGAAAAAGCATTCGCACGCGAAGACCACCGCGAGCAAGATCAAGGAAATCGAATTCACCGCGCGCATCGCGCCGCACGATTTCGAAACGAAGCTCCGCCACGCCGAGGGTTTTCTCAACCACGGCAACAAGGTGAAGCTTCGCCTCAAGTTCCGCGGCCGCGAAATGGCGCATACCGAACTCGGCTTCGACTTGATGAAGCGCGCCGTCGCCGATCTTGCCGGCATGGGTCATCCCGACGCCGATCCGAAGCTCATCGGCCGTAACATCCACGTGATGCTCACGCCGCTTCCGGTCAACAAGCGCAAGCCGAAGTTCATCGATCTCGACGACGCGGAGCCGGAACATGACGATTCGGGCAAACCCGAATCCGAGTCGGACGACGGCGAGTAAGTCCCCGCCGCCATGCTCCCGGCGGCCTTCCGTCTCGCCGCGCTGGGCGTTCTCACGATGCTGAGCGACGCCGGCGCGCAAACCGCGCCAACGGCGAAAGCCGGCGCGCCGCCGGCTCCCCTGACCGCGCCCGCTGCCGCCGACCGCGCGGCCCAAACCTCGCCGCCGCCCGTCGTCCTGCGCGCGCCTCCCGCGCGGCCGAGCCCTCTGGCCACGGGCCTGCGCCTGGGCGGGATCGACTACGTCACCATGACCGACTTCGCGCTGTGGTTGGGCTTCAAGGGCGCCGGCGTCGATCCGCTGCGCGCGCTCACGCTCACCGACAAATCGAATCCCGCCAACCATGTCGACCTCGCCGCCGACAGCCGCGAGGCCGGCGTCAACGGCGTGCGGGTATTTCTCGGCGAAAAAGTTTTCCAGCGCAGCGGCCACCTCTACCTCAGCCGCATTGACGCCGAGCGCGCGCTCGCCCCGTTACTGCGGCCCGGCCTCTCGGGGCCGCCCCCGCCGCCGCCCAAAATCATCGTCCTCGATCCCGGCCACGGCGGCGAGGATCCGGGCACGGAAAAAAAATCGCTCGGGCTGAAAGAAAAAACCCTCACGCTCGATGTTGCCCAGCGTTTGAAAAAACTCCTCGAGACGGCGGGCTACAAAGTGCTCATGACGCGCAGCGAAGATGTGGCGCTGGCGGGCAACAAGGCGGTCGATCTCGCGTTGCGCCCTGATTTCGCGAACCGCGAGCACGCCGATCTTTTTGTGAGCATCCACTTCAACGCCGCGACCAAGGACACGCGCGGCACCGAGGTCTTCACCTATGCGCCGCGCGGCCAGCACGCGACCGACTGGTGGGGTCAGCTGTCGCATGACGACGCCGCGCTCGAGAAGGGGGAGCAACCCGTCAATCGCTTCGATCCGTGGAACTCCGCGCTCGCGGGAGCGCTGCACCAGCGGATGCTGCAAACGCTGAAGACCGAGGACCGCGGTAAAAAAATCGCGCACTGGGCCGTGCTGAAAACGCTCAACTGCCCCGGCGTGCTCATCGAGCCCGCCATCATCACCAACGACGCCGACGCCCGCCGCGTCGCCGTGCCAGCCTTCCGCCAGCAAATCGCCGAGGCGCTCGCCGCCGGCGTGCGCGACTACGCGGCCACGCTCGACGCGGTGCGCCCGAAACCTTCGGCGCCGGCGGTCGTCTCGCCCTCAAAGTAAGCCTTGTCATTCTGAGCGAAGCGAAGAATCCCTTTGGACTAACGACGCGCTTTGCGGATGCGATGATCCCGTTGGATTCTTCGCTTCGCTCAGAATGACAAACCAGTTCGAATCCCTCGCCATGAAGTTTCGCTCCTCATTCTTCGCCCTCGTCTCTTTCCTCTTGCTCGCCCCCGCCGCGCTCCGCGCCTGGGACTACGAGGGCCATCGCATGGTCAACCAGCTCGCCCTCGCGTCGCTGCCGAAGGATTTTCCGGCGTTCGTGCAGAAAAAGGACAACGCGGAGCGCATCGCCTTCCTCGCCGGCGAGCCCGATCGCTGGCGCAACGTCCCCGACCTGCCGCTCAAGCAATACAACGGCATGGATCACTACTGCGATCTTGAGCAGGTCCTCGATGCCGGGATGAGTTACGAAAAACTGCCGTCGTTGCGCTACGAGTTCGCCGCGCAGTTCGCGGCCGGCCGGCTGGCGCACCTCGACAAGTTTCCCGACATCGACCAGACGAAAAACTCGGATCATTCGCGCGAGTGGTGCGGCTTCGCGCCCTGGGCGATCACGGAATATTTCGGGAAGATGCGTTCGGCGTTTTCCTATCTGAAGGCCTTCGAGGAACTCGGCACGCCCGAGGAAATCGCCAACGCCCAGGCCAACGTCGTCTACATGATGGGCGTGATGGGCCACTATGTCGGCGACTGCGCGCAGCCCTTGCATTCCACGGTGCATCACAACGGCTGGGTCGGGCCCAATCCGAACGGCTACACCACCTGGTCCGGCATCCACGGCTGGATCGACGGCGGCTTCCTCGGCAAGGCGGGCATCAAGACGGCCGACATGCGCGCGCGCGTCGCCCCGGCCGAAGTCATTTCGCTCGCGCCACGCGATGACGGACGCGACCCGCTGTTCGTCGCGGTGATCGATTATCTGCTCGCCGGAAACAAACTCGTCGAACCGCTCTATCAAATGGACAAGGCGGGCCGGTTTGCGCACCAGAAGGACGAGGTGCCGACCCCGGAGGGCCGCGCCTTCATCGAGCGACAGCTTCTCGCCGGCGGCGCTGAACTCGCGGCGATTTGGGAAACCGCGTGGAAGAGTTCCGTGGCCGACACGTATCTTCGCGCCTCGCTGCTGAAGCGCGAGGGCAACGCGGCCGCCAAGGCCGCGGACGACGCCTCGTCGGCCAAAAAGAAAAAGGCGAAGAAGTCCACGCCATGAATCTGGGCGCGCTGTGCCTGATCGCTGCCGGGGGTGCGCTCGGTTCGGTGGCGCGCGCGCTTTTGAGTTGGGTGATCCCCGCCGGCCGTCTCCCGTGGGCCACGATCGCAATCAACCTCGCGGGCTCGCTGCTCATCGGCTGGCTCATGGGAAAATTTCCACCGCTCACCGGCGAGAATTTGCGCGCGCAGAGTTTTTGGGTGGTGGGAATCTGCGGCGGGTTCACGACATTTTCCGCCTTCAGCTGGCAGACGGTCGAGCAACTGCAGAAGGGTAACACCGGCGCGGCCGTCGCGAACGTCATCCTCTCCGTCACCGCCTGCCTCCTCGCGACCTTCCTCGGCTGGAGGCTTGCGCGATGACGCGGCGAGCCACCGTCGGGCTTTGCGCCTGCGTGTGCCTGTTAACGGCGCTCTCGTGCGTCCGGGCCGCAGACGAAAACGCCGCCGCCCGCGTCGTCCTGCTCGCCAACGCCAACGATCCGGACTCGCTCCGGATCGCGCGCCATTACGCGGAGGCGCGGGGTGTCCCGGCAGAAAATCTCCTCGTGTTTCCGATGCCCGTCGCCGAGACGATCACCTGGCGCGAATTCATCACGACAATCTGGCAACCGCTCGTCGACGAATTGATCCGCGCCAAATGGATCGAGGCGATCCCGATGTCGACCATCGACGCCGTCGGCCGGAAAAAAATCGACGTGCACGGCCACCGCATCTCCGCGCTCGTCGTCTGCCGCGGCGTGCCGCTCGCGATCGCGCACGATCCGGCGCTGTATGCGGAGGCGCTGCCGTTCACCGCGCGCACTGAATTTCGCACCAACGCCGGCGCCGTCGATTCCGAGCTCAGCCTCCTCGCACACCCGAATTACGCGATCAACGCGTTCATCCCGAACCCGCTGTTCCAAAATGATCATCTTTCCCGCTTCGATCGCGACAAAGTGATCGAGGTGGGTCGGCTCGACGGGCCGACGGTCGACGACGCGCTCGCGCTCGTCGATCGGGCGCTGGCCGCCGAGCGCACCGGCCTGATAGGCCGCGCTTACGTCGATATTGGTGGGGCCCACCCCGCGGGTGATCGCTGGCTCGAGGCGGTCGCCAAGCAGCTCGACGCGCTCGGCTTCGACACCGACGTCGATCGCGAGCCGTCGACCATGCCGGCGACGGCGCGGGTCGACGCGCCCGCGCTCTACTTCGGCTGGTATGCCGGCGACCTCGACGGTCCCTTCGCGCTGCCGGGTTTTCAATTTCCCCCCGGCGCGATCGCGCTGCACATCCATAGTTTCTCGGCCCACACGCTGCACTCGACGACGACCGGCTGGAGCGGTCCGCTCATTGCCCGTGGGGCGACTGCGACCGTGGGCAATGTCTTCGAGCCTTATCTGGAGCTCACGCATCATCCCGATCTGCTGCTGCGCGCGCTCGCACGCGGCGCGACCCTCGCCGAGGCCGCCTACTATGCGCTGCCGGCGCTGAGCTGGCAGACCGTCCTCATCGGCGATCCGCTTTACCGGCCGTTTGCCGTGCCGTTCGACGAGCAGTGGAAAAATCTCGCGCGGCTTCCGCCGCAGCTCGCGGGTTACGCGGCGTTGCGCCGCCTGCACCAGCTTGATGCCGAAAACCGCCGCGAAGAAGCGACGGCCTATGCCCGTTCCGCGCAACGCGACGCGCCGAGCCTCGCCGTCGGCGTGGCGCTGGCGCGCCGACTCGGGATTGCGGGGGATGTCGCGGGGGCGGCCAGCGCGCTGGCGTTTGCGGCGCAGCTCAAAAACTTTCCGACCGACCAATGGGCGCTGGCGCGCGAGGCCGCCCAACTCCTCGAAACCAGCGGGCGTCCCGCGCGCGCGGTGGAGGTGTGGCGCGTCCTGCTCGGCGCGGCGGAGCTGCCGCGCGAGCTGCGCCTCGCGTGGTTGCCGGAGGCGAAAAAATCTGCCGTCACCGCGCAGGATAGCGCGCAGGCCTCCACCTGGCAGAAATCGCTCGACGAGCTGACGCCGCCCCTGCCGCCGCCGGCCCCCGCCCCAGAAAAAAAGTAGGTGGGCCGCGCGCCACCCGATGTGCGACAGCGGGCGAAGGAAAGGCCGCTCGCGGAGCGCATCGCCTACACCCGGGCGCAGTCGCTCCATCTGGGGAAAAAGAAAACCCCGCTCGCGGACGCGGGCGGGGTTAGAATCAAGGCGAGCCACTCAGCGGCCCGGCGGAAGACCCTTCAGATCTTTTCGACGATCTTGTCGGCGAGGCCGTAGGCGATCGCTTCCGGCGCGTTGAGATAAAAATCACGATCGGTGTCACGATTGATGTTCTCGAGCGGTTGGCCGGAAGCCGTCGCGAGGATTTGGTTCAGCTCGGCACGGAGCTTTTCCATTTCCTTCGCCTGAATGTTGATGTCGCTTGCCGGTCCGATCATGCGCCCGGAGATGAGTGGCTGGTGGATGAGCACGCGGGCGTGCGGGTAGACGTAGCGTTTTCCCTTGGCGGCGCCGCAGAGCAGAATCGAACCCATCGACGCGGCCATGCCGGTGACGACTACGGTGATCGGAGAAGAGATGAGCTTCATCGTGTCGAAGATCGCCATGCCCGCGGTGATCGAGCCGCCGGGGGAGTTCAGGTAAAAGGTAATCTCTTTGCCGGGCGCGTCGGACTCGAGATAAAGGAGCTTCTCGGTGATGTCCTTGGCGGTGGCGTCGGTCACGGCGCCCCAGAGGAAGATTTTCCGCTGCGCGAGGAATTTTTTCTGGATGACCATGGCGACGGGGCCGTCGCCTTTTTTCTCGGCGGGCATTTCCGGGCTCTCGTCGTCGTCATCCTCATCGTCATCGGCGCGAGGGAGCGGAGCGGAGAGTCCGGACTGAAGGTTGTCGAAATGCATAGGAGGCGAAAGTTGAGTGGTGCCTGAAAATTGGCAAGTGCGAGTAGGGCGGGTTTCCGCCCGCCGGCGTTCTTGGGCACTTTGGCGGAGGGACTGAAATCCGCTCTACTTCGCCGGAGCTTTGGCGTTCCAGACGGTCATCGTGTCGGCGGAGCCTTGGGCCCGCACGCCGTTGTCGGTCAGAATCTCATCGGTCGCGGCGATCATTTCTTTCCGCACGAAGACGAGCGCTTCCATGCTGCGGCCCTCGAATTCGAACGTGACATATTCCGCGGTCGAGTCGCGCAGCACCTCGACGAGGTGGTTGAGATTTTTGATCGCGACGCCGTTGACGGTTTTCACGACGTGGGTGTGGGGCGGGCCGTAGCCCTTCGACAGCTTGTGGGGGAAGAACGGTGAGGCCACGACGACGAGTTGCTCGCCGGGAAAGGCGGGCTGATCGCCGCGGCGCGTGCTGATCGGGCTGGCGAGCACGCTGAGCGCGTTGAGCGCCTGAGCGCTGCCAGCGAAGCCGCCGGAGAACTGCGCGGTGACGTAGGAAAACACCAGCGGCCCAAACACGAAGTAGGACGGGTAGGCGCCCTTCAGATCGGAAATGAGCATTGGCCGGTCGGCGCTGACAGGAAGCTCGATGGCCATTTCCTTCCCGGCCCGCACAATGGTGAGCGGCACCTTTCCGTTCTTGGCGATCTTCTGAATCAGGTATTGGAAGCGCACGCGCAGGTTCGTCCCCATCTTGATCATGCCCTGGTCATCGATCCGGGTATCGCCGATTTTGGAAATCAGATCCCATTCCTTCAGCGGATAGCCCGGTTCGGTGCCGTAGATTTCGTGGGCGACCATGCCCTCGGTGTCCTTGCCGAGTTTGAGGTAGGAGCGGAGCGCGGGGTTCTCGAGCGTCTGCAGGCCGTCGAACATCGCGGGCTTGCCGTCGTATTTTCCGTCGGCGACGTCCTTGAGAAACAGCTCCACCTCCTCATTGGGAATGATGTAGCCGATGTTCTGCGCGCCGCCGAGATGGCTGAACGCGAGGCCGATCATCTTGTCGCCGACGATCGCGGGGCCGCCGCTGTTGCCGGGATTGATCGCGGCGTCGATTTGGATGCGCAGGCCGGAGACGGAGAGGTTGTAGCCGGCGAACTCGATGCGCGACACGATGCCCTTTGTGATCGAAAGGCTCGTCCCGCCGGTCGGGTAACCGTAGGCGAGCACGGCGTCCTTGATGTCGGGCAGCACGTCCGCGCGCGCGAGCGGCGGACGCGTGTCGAAGAACGATTCGTCATCGAGCTTCAGCACGGCGAGATCGATGCCCTGTGCGATCGACTCGACGGTCGCGGAGATTTTGTCGCCGGCCTGATTGGCCTGGACCTGCACCTGACTCGCGTAGAGCACGACGTGGGCGTTGGTGAGAATACGTTTGCCCTCGATGATCACGCCGGTGCCGGTAGCCTCGCTCGGCGCCTGCTTCGACCATGGCTTGTAAGCGTCGGGATAGCGCATCGTCGCGAAGACTTTCACGACGGCGTTTTCGACGGCATTGGATTTGGCGTCAGTGACGGGCGCGGCTGCGGCGGCGGGATCCGCGAGTTTCGCCGGTTCGGAGGCGGACGCGGAGAAGGCGGTGAAAAGAAAAGCGGTGCTCAGGAGAAAGACCTGACGCACGCCATGAAGGCGCAAGGGGAGGGGCATAACGCCCTCGAAGCAAAGGCCGGCGCGGCGGAACGCCAGTTTCTTTTTTACGACGGGCAATTGTGGGGCGGGTTTATCCCCGCCAGGCCTCGGCGGTGTCCTGGCGGGCGTAAAGCTCGTCCCACAGATGCTTGCTCAATACCGCACCTTATCCGTCTTCTTTGCCCATTCCTGGAACGCGCCCTGCGCCTCGTCGCGCAGGAAAAGCTCCATCTTCACGGTGCGCTGCTCGGGCGGCAGCGGCACCTGCTGATAAATAAAATCGTCGTCGAAACCGATCGCGGCGGCGTCGGTGCGCGTGTTGCCGTAGAAAATCTTCGGAATGCGCGCCCAATAGATCGCGGACAGGCACATCGGGCACGGTTCACAGCTGGTGTAGAGTTCGCAGTCCTCGAGTTGAAAGGTTTCGAGGTTGGCGCAGGCGTCGCGGATCGCGACGACCTCGGCGTGCGCGGTTGGATCGTTGGTCGAGGTCACGCGGTTGTGGCCGCGGCCGACGACCGTGCCCTGGCGCACGACGACGCAGCCGAACGGCCCGCCGCGGCCGCTGCGCATCCCGACTTCGGCCAGGCTGAGGGCCTCGCGCATGAATTTTTCCTCGCTCATGAATACTTCGGAGCGGGGAGCGTGCACTATCGTGCTGACAGGTGACAATGCCATAACTTAGCTCGACTTTCATCGCCATGAGTTCCTCCACCGTCATCGCCGGCCTCGAGATCCGCGGGCCCATCGCTCCACGCCACCAGCAAATCCTCACGCCCGAGGCGTGTGCGTTTCTCGCCGGTCTTTTCCAGAAATTCGGCGCCCGCCGCGAAGAACTCCTCGCGCGCCGCGTCGCCCGCCAGGCCCAACTGGATGCCGGCGAGCTCCCCGACTTTCTCGCGGAGACCGCCTCTATCCGCAACGATCCGGCTTGGCGCGTCGCGCCCGCCCCCGCCGACCTGCAGGACCGCCGCACCGAGATCACCGGCCCCGTTGATCGGAAGATGGTGATCAACGCGCTCAACTCCGGTGCGAAGGTGTTCATGGCCGACTTCGAGGACGCGACGGCACCCACCTGGGAGAATTTGTTGGATGGTCACATCAATCTCCGCGACGCGATTCGGCGCACGATCACGTTGGAGATTCCCGGCGGGAAGAGTTACAAGCTTAACGAAAAGACCGCGACGCTCCTCGTGCGTCCGCGCGGCTGGCATCTCCCGGAGAAGCACGTGTGGTTCAACGGCCAGCCGGTCGGCGGCGGGCTGTTCGACTTCGGACTCTACTTTTTCCACAACGCGCGGGAGCTCCTCGCGCGCGGCAGCGGCCCGTATTTCTACCTGCCGAAAATGGAGAGCCACCTCGAAGCGCGGCTCTGGAACGAAGTCTTCACCCACGCCGAGGCGACGCTGGGCGTCCCGCACGGCAGCGTGCGCGGCACGATGCTGATCGAGACGATCCTCGCGACGTTTGAGGCGGAGGAAATGCTCTACGAACTCCGCGAGCACGCGAGCGGGCTGAACTGCGGCCGCTGGGATTACATTTTTTCGCGCATCAAAAAACTGCCGAAGCTCGGCATGTTCCCCGACCGCGCGCTGGTGACGATGACGTCGCCGTTCATGCGCGCTTATTCCCTGCACGTGATCAAGATTTGCCACCGCCGCGGCGCGTTCGCGATGGGCGGCATGGCCGCGCAGATTCCGATCAAAAACAATCCCGCGGCCAACGAGGCCGCGATGGCGAAAGTGCTCGCGGACAAGGAACGCGAAGCGAGCGACGGTCACGATGGCACCTGGGTCGCGCACCCCGGCCTCGTGCCGATCGCGCTGCAGGCATTCGACAAGCACATGCCGACCCCGAACCAGCTTTCGAAGCAGCGGCCCGACGTGAATGTCACCGCCGCCGAACTGCTCGCCGCTCCTCCGGGCAGCATCACCGAGGCGGGGGTGCGCCTGAATCTCAGCGTGGGTCTGCAGTATCTCGAAGCGTGGCTCGGCGGGCTCGGCTGCGTGCCGCTCTATCATTTGATGGAAGACGCCGCGACCGCCGAAATCTCGCGCGCCCAGCTCTGGCAATGGCACCGCTTCGGCGCGTCGCTCGCCGACGGTCGCAAGATCGACAGTGCGCTCTACGACAAATTCATGGCCGAGGAAGTGGTGAAGATCCAAGGCGAACTCGGCGCGGAACGTTACGCGCGCGGCCATTTCCCGAAAGCGATCGAAATGTTTCTGCGGATGGTGAAGGCGGACAAGTTCGACGAGTTCCTCACGCTGCCGGCCTACGAACAGCTCGCTTGAGCGGATTGAATGTGGGACTCAGGAAAACTGGAAAATCGCCCGTTTCCTGATTTCCAGCTTTCCACATTTCCTGATGCCGACACTTGCTGAGTTAAACCTGCTTCCACCGTCCGCGTTTGTCGCGGCGCTCGGGCATCTCTTCGAGCATTCGCCGTGGGTCGCTGAGGAGACCTGGCCGCAGCGGCCGTTTCATGAGGCGGCGCAACTTCACGCCGCGCTCTGCGCGACGATGCGGGCGGCGTCCCGCGAGCGCCAGCTTGCGCTCATTCGCGCCCACCCCGATCTCGCGGGGCGGCTTGCGCAGCAAAACCAGCTCACCGTCGAGTCGACGCGCGAGCAGGCGAGCGCGGGATTAAACCAGCTCACCGCGGCGGAACTTGCCGCGTTTCAAGAAAACAACGCCACGTATGTGGCGCGGTTCGGTTTCCCCTTCATCATCTGCGCGCGCCTGACGAACAAATCCGCCATTCTCGCCGCGATGCTGTCGCGCGTGGGCAATCCGCGGGAGGTTGAATTTCAGACGGCGCTCGGGGAAATCGAAAAAATCGCGCGTCTGCGTCTGGACGATCTGCTTCGAGCCCAATGAACCACGGATAAACCCGGGTGGACCCGGATTAGTTTTTCTAAAAAATCCGTGTTCATCCGGGTTTATCCGTGGTTAGATTTGTCCCATGCCTGCTAAACTCAGCACTCACGTCCTGGATCTCGTCACTGGCCGCCCTGCCGCGGGCATGCGGATCGAACTCTGGAAAATCGAAGGAAAGCACACGCTGTTGAAGGCGGTCGTGACCAACGCCGACGGCCGCACCGACGTGCCCCTGCTGGATCGCACAGAGATCGCGCCTGGCACCTACGAGCTGTTGTTCTTCGTGAAGGATTATTTCGTCACGCATCATCGGGACAGCCTGTTCCTCGATCGCGTGCCGGTGCGCTTTGCCATCGCGGATCCCACCGTGCCTTATCACGTGCCGTTGCTGGTCACGCCGTGGGCCTATCAGACCTATCGCGGCAGCTGAGGATTGAGGAAGAAATGTCTCCTGCGGCGAAGCAACTCGTGCGGATGCTGGACGAACTTGGCCGCGTTTCGGACGAGTCGGGCAAGCTCACGCGCACGTTTCTTTCGCCAGCGATGCGGCGCGCGAACACGCGCGTCAGCCAGTGGATGCGCGCCACGGGCCTCGCGGTGCGCGAGGATTCCGTGGGCAACCTCATCGGCCGGCTCGAATCCAACCCGCGCGGAGCGAAAACACTCCTGCTGGGCTCGCATCTCGACACCGTGCGCGACGCCGGAAAATTTGATGGGGCGCTCGGTGTCCTGCTGCCGATCGTGGCGCTGGCCGAGCTGAAGCGGCGTGGCGTGGCGCTGCCATTCTCGGTCGAAGTGCTCGGTTTCTCTGAAGAGGAGGGCGTGCGATTCGCGAGTGCCTATCTCGGCAGCAAGGGTTACGCAGGGAAACTCGGTGCGGCGGATTTGAAGTTCTGCGATGCCGGCGGCGTGAGCATCGGCGATGCGTTGCGTGCGCGGCTTCGCGGAAAATTCTCGCTACCGGCCGCTGCCCATCGTTCGCGCGATTTGTTGGGCTACGTCGAGACGCACATCGAGCAAGGTCCTGTTTTGGAAAGCAAGCAACGCGCGGTCGGCGTCGTGTCGGCGATCGCGGGGCAGAGTCGGTTCAAACTGAGCTGGACCGGCCAAGCCGGACACGCGGGCACGACGCCGATGGGGCTGCGCCACGATGCGCTGGCCGGTGCCGCGGAATTTATTCTCGGAGCCGAGAAACTCGCGCGCGGCTCGGCGGGGCTGGTCGCGACGGTGGGCGCGCTAACCGCCTCGCCGGGTGCGGCGAACGTGATTTCCGGTGGCGTGGTGCACACGCTCGATGTGCGCCACGCGAGCGATCCCGCGCGCCGGAGCGCACTGTTCAAGCTCGGCCGCCTCGCTGCGGCCATCGCGCAGCGGCGCGGACTGCGCGTCGCGTGGCAGCGAACCCAGGACAACGGCGCGGTGACCTGTTCACCGGCGCTGACGGCCCAACTCGCGCAGAGCGTGAAGGCGATGCAAAAGCAAAGTCTCTCGCTCGTGAGCGGTGCAGGCCACGACGCGGTCGTGCTGTCGGCGCTGACGCCCGTCGCGATGCTGTTCGTGCGTTGCCGCCAGGGGCTGAGTCATCATCCGGACGAGTTCGCCTCGCCGGCCGATCTCGACGTCGCGCTGCGGGTCGTCATCGATTTTCTCCTGCGCCTCGCGAAGGAATATTCTGCATGAAAAGTTATCAATCCTTTGCCAAGAAGGCGCCGCTCGAACCCGAGCGCCTCGATCTCCTCATTCGTGGCGGCAAACTCGTGACGCCTGCGGGCATCGTGCGCGCTGATCTGGCGGTGAGACGCGGCCGGATTGCGCAGATTGCGCCGGAGATATCCGAGGACGCGGTCACCACCGTCGACGCGAAAGGGCGCTACGTTTTTCCGGGTATCGTCGATGCGCACGTGCATTTCAACGAACCGGGTCGCGCCGACTGGGAAGGGCTCGCGACGGGCTCGGCGGCGCTCGCGGCGGGCGGCGGCACGTGCTTCTTCGACATGCCGCTCAACTCCGAGCCGCCGGTGCTCGATGCGGCGGGGCTGCGCGAGAAACGCGCGCTCGCCGAGGAGAAATCGTGCGTGGACTTCGCGCTCTGGGGCGGGCTCACGCCGCGGAATCTCGACAAGCTCGCCGGCCTGCGCGACGCGGGCGCGATTGGGTTCAAGGCGTTCATGGCGAACAGCGGGATCGAGAGCTTTCCGCACGTCGATGTGAAGACGCTGCGCGAGGGCATGAAGCGCGCGGCGAAACTCGAGATGCTCGTCGCCGTGCACGCGGAGGACGATGCGCTCGCGAATAAGTTTACCGCCGAGCAAAAAGCCAAAGGGAAAACCGACGCGAAAGCCTGGCTGGCGTCGCGGCCCGTCGAGGTCGAACTCGCCGCGATTCGCACCGCGATCGAGCTGGCGGGCGAGACGGAGTGCGCGTTGCACATCGTGCATGTGAGCAGCCCGGAAGGCATCGCGTTGATCGATGAGGCGCGGGCGATGCGCGTGGATGTGACGGCCGAGACGTGTCCGCATTATCTTTTGCTGAACGACAAGGATGTCGCGCGCCTCGGCCCGCTCGCGAAATGTGCGCCGCCGATCCGCGACGAGCAACGCCGCCTGGCGCTCTGGGGCGATTTGCGCGCGGGCCGCATCCAAACCATTGGCTCAGATCATTCGCCGTCGCGGCCGGAGATGAAGGACACGGCCAATATGTTTGCCGCGTGGGGCGGCATCGCGGGCTGTCAGAATGGATTCGAGTTGCTCCTGTCCGAATGCGCGAAGACGGCCGAAAAAGATCTGCCGATGCTCGCGGCGGTGCTGGCACGCAATGTCGCGCGGCGTTTCCGGATCGAGGCGCGCAAGGGCGAGCTGGTCGAGGGCCGCGACGCGGATTTCTCGCTGATCAAGTATGGCACCGAGCACGAAATCGAAGCGGAGAGCCTGTGGACGCGCCACCGGATCAGCGCTTACGTCGGGCGGAAGAGCTCGGTGCGTGTGACGGACACCTACGTGCGCGGCTGTGCGATCTACGCCGGTGGCCGATTGACGAATCTCCCGCAACCCGGTCAGTTTCTCGCACCCCATCGCGGCAACACATGAGCATTCCCTACGGACAAACCCGGACCCACGTCGGCGCGCGTCACGCCCTCATCGCGCCGGACGGACACGTGAAGAGCAACGTCCCCGGCATTACCGGCGCCGCGACGATCATTTTGATCAACGAGGCGATGGGCGCGAAGTTTGCGCAGGTGAGGGTGACGTTTGAGTCGGGCGGCCGTGCCGCGCTGCCCGCGAACCACATCGAGACCGCCGGCTATTTCGAAACGGGCGGCGGCACGCTCACCGTTGGCGGGATGAAAGCAAAGGTGCAGGCGGGCGCGTTTTTCTTCGCGCCGGCCGGCGAGGCTTGGTCGATCACCGCGCCGAAGCAGGGCACGCGGGTCACGTTGTTTCAGAAAAAATTCGCGCCGCTCGCCGGCGGGGCGGCGCCGAAAGCGATCATCGGCGACGCGGCGAACGTGAAGGGTCAGCCCTTCCTCGGCGATCCGGATGCGCGGTTGCAGGTGTTGTTGCCCGACGTGCCGGCGTTCGATCTGGCGATGAACATTTTCACCTATCAGCCGGGCGCGACGCTGCCCTTCGTCGAGACGCACGTCATGGAGCACGGGCTGCTGATGCTGGCGGGGCAGGGCGTTTATCGGCTCGAAGATTCCTGGTATCCCGTCGCGGCCGGCGACGTGATTTGGATGGCGCCGTTTTGCCCGCAGTGGTTCGTCGCGATGGGCAAGACGCCCGCGAGCTACCTCTATTACAAGGATGTGAATCGCGCGGCGTTGTAGGGCGGGGTCGCCGAACCCCGCGTCGACCCGGCGGCATTCGGCGATGCCGCCCTGCCATGGGCCGGCATGGTGCGAGAGTTGAGTTGCCCGTGGCGCGTCCGTGAGTAAATACGGGCCATGAGTAACACTTCCGCCGCAGCGATCGGCGCGGCGCAAACCGAATCGTTTGAATTTACGCTGAACGGTGCGCCCGTTGGCGTGGAGGGCGCGGCGGCGACGACCACCTTGCTCGACTGGCTGCGCCTGACCGGCCGCACCGGTAGCAAATGCGGCTGCGCCGAGGGCGATTGCGGCGCGTGCTCGGTGGCGCTCGTCGACCGCGACGCGGCGGGGAAGCCGACCTACCGCGCGATCAACTCGTGCATCGCGCTGCTGCCGATGTTTGCGGGTCGCGAAGTCGTGACGGTCGAAGGCCTCGCCGATGGAGCGAAACTTCATCCGGTGCAGGGCGCGATGGTCGAGCACTTCGGATCGCAGTGTGGCTACTGCACACCCGGCTTCGTGGTCTCGATGTTCGAAGGCTACTACCGCGACGGCGTGAAAACGCAGCCACAGCTCTGCGATCAACTTTGCGGCAATCTGTGCCGCTGCACGGGCTACCGGCCGATTCGCGATGCGGCGACGGAGGCGTGGGCGCGGCGCACGCCGGAGAGCGATGCGACCGATCCGTTTGCGCAGCGGTTGACGGCAGCGGTCGAGCCACCGAGCGCGCTCAACTACGCGGGCGGGGGCGAACAATTTTTCCGGCCGGTCTCGCTCGCGGAACTCTTCGCCCTGCGCAGCCGTTATCCGCAGGCGAGACTGGTGGCCGGCGCGACGGAGATCGGCGTGGAGTTGAACAAGAAATTCAAGCGGTTTCCCCTGCTGATCTCCGTCGAGGGCGTGCCGGAGTTGACGCGCATCACGGCGACGCCGACGGAATGGCGCATTGGCGCGGCGGCGACGCTGACGACCGTAGAAGAGGCCTTAGGCTGTGGGGCGGGCTTTATGCCCGCCATGGCAGGCATAGAGCCTGCCCCACAAGAATATCCCTCGATCGCGAAGATGCTGGCGGTGTTTGCGGCGCGGCAGATTCGGAATCGCGCGACGCTTGGCGGCAATCTCGTGACGGCGTCGCCCATCGGCGACAGCGCGCCGGTGCTGCTCACGCTCGAGGCGAGGGTCGTGCTGGCGTCGACGCTCGGCGAGCGGACGATGCCGCTCGACGGATTTTTCACCGGCTACCGGCAGACGCAGCTCCGGCCCGACGAGGTGATGAAGGAAATCATTCTGCCCCGCGATGCCTCGGCGAAGGGGACGACGCGGCGCGTGAATTTCCTGAAAGTCTCCCACCGGCGCGAGCTGGATATCAGCATCGTCGCGGGCGCGTTCTGCGTGGACCTCGATGCGGGTGGCGTCGTGCGGAAGGCGCGAATCGCCTATGGCGGCGTCGCGGTGGTGCCCGTGCGGGCGAAGAAGGCGGAAGCGGCGCTCGTGGGGAAAAAACTGGGTGACTCGGCCGGCGCCGTGGGGGAAATTTTGCAGAGCGAGTTCAAGCCGATCGATGATGTGCGGGGCAGCGCGGACTATCGGCGCGGCGTCGTGGTCTCACTGTGGGAGAAATTTGTCGCGGGTGAGACGAGCGCGGCGGTGGACGACGGCACGACTTTCGCTGGCAGTGCACCGTGGCCGGTCGAGCAGGCATCGAAGCACCTGCGCCACGAGAGCGCGGTCGGGCACGTGACGGGTCGCGCGCAATACGTCGACGACACCGCGAATAAGCGGCCGATGCTCGAGGTGTGGCCGGTGATGGCGCCGCACGCGCACGCGAAAATCACGAAGCGCGACGCCCACGGCGCACTCGCGATGCCGGGAATCGCGGCAGTGCTGATGGCTGAGGATGTGCCGGGGCACAACAACGTGGGCGTGTCGCGTCACGACGAGACGCTCTTTGCGGCGGACGAGGTGCGGTATCACGGGCACATCGTGGCGCTCGTGGTCGGCGAGTCGGTCGCGGCGTGCCGCGCGGCGGCGGCGCTCGTGCAGGTCGAATATGAGCCGTTGCCGGCGGTGGTTTCGATCCGCGAGGCGATCACGCAGGGAAGCTTTCACAATCCGCCGCGCGTGATGACGCGCGGCGATTGCGCGGCGGCGATGAAGGCAGCGCCGCAGCGGCTCGCGGGTGAATTTGAATTTGGTGGGCAGGAGCATTTTTATCTCGAGACGCAGGCGGCGTGGGCCGAACCGGGCGACGACGGCGACGTGTTCATCGCGTCGAGCACGCAGCATCCGTCGGAAATCCAGGCGATCGTGTGCGAGGTGCTCGGGTTGCCCCGCCACAAAGTCGTCGTGCAGGCGCCGCGGATGGGCGGTGGCTTCGGCGGCAAGGAAACGCAGGGCAACACGCCCGCCGCCCTCGTCGCGCTCGCAGCGCTGAAGACCGGCCGCCCGGTGCGCGTGCAGTTCGATCGGGATCTCGACATGGCGCTCACCGGCAAGCGGCACCCGTTCCACGCGACGTTCGAAGTGGGCTTCACGAACGATGGCGTGATTCGCGCGGTCTCGGCCGACTTGGTTTCGGATGGCGGCTGGTCGCTCGACCTGTCGCAGCCCGTGCTCGATCGCGCGCTGTTTCACATCGACAACGCCTACTATCTCCCGGCGTTGCGCGTGACCGGACGGATTGCGAAGACGAACGTCGCCTCGAACACCGCGTTTCGCGGCTTCGGCGGGCCGCAGGGCATGCTCGTGATCGAGGAGATCATGGATCGCGTGGCGCGGGCGACCGGGCTGCGGCCGGAAGTCGTGCGGGAGCGGAATCTTTACCACGGCACCGGCGAGTCCAACACCACGCACTACGGCGCCGACATCGGCGACAACCGCATCCAGAAAATTTGGCAGCTCGCGCAGCAGCAGGCAAAATTCCTCGAGCGCCGCAAAGAAATCGCGACGTGGAACCAGGCGCACGCCCGCGTGAAGCGCGGGCTCGCGGTTACGCCGGTGAAGTTCGGAATTTCCTTCACGCTCACGCACTACAACCAGGCCGGCGCGCTCGTGCACATTTACCAGGACGGCACGGTGCAGGTGAACCATGGCGGCACGGAAATGGGGCAGGGGCTCAACACGAAGATCCTCGGCATCGCGATGCGCGAGCTGGGACTGCCCGCGAGCGCGATCCGAATGATGCCAACGAGCACCGACAAAGTGCCGAACACTTCGGCGACGGCCGCGAGTGCCGGCGCGGATCTCAACGGCGCCGCGGTGCGCAACGCCTGCACGATCTTGCGCGAACGGATGGGACCAATTGCGGCGAAGCTCCTGACCAAGGCGGTCGAGGAAGGGCTGCGCGCCAATCTGAAAGTGGACATCGCCAATCCGGCGCGCGGCGAAAGCGAGTTGCCGCCGGTGCATGTGTCGGAGGTGATTTTCACGGCAGGCGAAGTCTTTTCCCAAGGCCGGCCCGACGTTCGCGTGACCTTCGCCAAGGTCGCGGTGCAATGCTACATCGAGCGCGTGAGCCTTTCGACGACCGGCTACTATTCGACCCCGGGTATTCACTGGAGTTGGGAGACGGTGTCGGGCCGGCCGTTCGCCTACTACGCCTGCGGTGCGGCGGTGGCGGAAGTCGAAGTCGACGGCTATACCGGCATGAGTCGCGTGTTGCGCGTGGACATCGTGCACGACGTTGGAGACTCCCTCAACCCGGGCGTCGATCGCGGCCAGATCGAGGGCGGTTTCGTGCAAGGCATGGGCTGGCTCACGAGCGAAGCGCTCAAGTGGGACGCGAAGGGCCGCCTCCTCACGCACAGCGCGAGCACCTATCAAATCCCCGCGATCAGCGACGCGCCGATGGAGTTCAACGTTACGCTGCTCCCCAACGCGGCGAACGACCAAGCCGTGCACGGCAGCAAAGCCGTCGGCGAACCGCCGCTGATGCTGGCCTTCTCCGTGCGCGAAGCGATCCGCGATGCCGTGGCGAATTTCGGCAAACCCGGCGGCCAGGTTCTGCTCGCCTCACCGGCGACCGGTGAAGCGGTGTGGCGCGCGATTCAGGGGCGCAGTTAACGCAGACCTAACTCGACTCCACTTGAAGAGTCGATGTAGGGCAAATTGGCCTTCCAGATAACAACCAGAGTTTGATGATCAGCGTCAAAGAGTAGCTCGTTTTGGGCTTGGTCGAAACGCAGAGAACCGTAGCTAACCCAAACGGGATCAGTTTTCGCCTTAGGCCCGACTGCGAAAAACGGTTTGTTGTAATAGACGCCATCGCGCTCCAACGGAATCCAGTCGGAGGCGCTTGGCTTAAACCCGAATTTGTTCGTCCGGATCTTTTCACGAAAGGTGATGTCGCCGTTAAGTTCCCAGAAACCTGAAAGCATCCCCGGTTGCTCCTTCCCACGAGGAGCTGGTTTTCCCAGTAGAGTGGACTGACTTAGTTCTGAGAGTTTTTGGCGCAGGAGTTCGGACTTTTCCCACTGATCCTTTGTGAAGCTCATACCAAAAAGGTAGCCATAGTTCTGACGACTGAGCCGCTGCTTGAGAGAAATCTCAGCAGAGGCCATCGGCTTTTCGGGAAAGCGTTGGGCGGACTTCGCAATCACGAGATTTTTTAGTGCTGTGGTCTCGGCGATTTTCGTCCCAATCTGCACGTCCTCATACTCGCGCGCAATCGATAGGTCATCGGGGTTTACGACGAGGACCGTGGCGCAAAATTTTCGATATCACGACCTCTCGGTAGCCAAATCAGGACTGCGTGTTTCGAATCTAGAATTCTCACAAAGCAAGAGTCCGAGGTCATCCATTCTGTGTGCCACCCCACGCCTTCGTTCCACTTGATGACGTTCTTTTGAAACCAAGCGAACTCCGGGCGATATTCTTTTCCGCCCAGCTCCAGATTCGCGGTGAGGGAAAGATAGACCGTTGGTTCGGTTGGAAGATCAGGAGGGAAAAGGCAGCCCGAAATAGCTACCAACAAAACCAAGCAAAGGCCTCTCGTGAATTGATCCTTCATGAGAACAAGAAACGCTTCACGCATCCCGCCGCACCGTCGCCGGCGAGAATGCCGGCAGGCACACCGCGATGTATTCCGCGCCTTGCGGGGTGGAGTAGCGGACCATTTGTCGCGTCCGGATTGACTGTTTATTTGTGCGCGGCGGACGCGGTTACCGGACCGAGCCGTTGCTTGCCGACGGCGATGTCGTCGATCCACACGGTGAAGCCTTCGCCGGTGGCAGCCTGATAATTCGTCCAACCGATCGACAGCGTTTGAAACGCGGCGGGCAGTTCGACGCCTTCATATTTGTCCGCGCCTTTGTGCAGCGCGATGTCGGTGACTTCCTTGCCGTTGACGAAAAACTCATACGTCTGCGTTGCGGCATCCACGTGCCACTCGAGCAGCGTCCAGTCGTCGGTGAACTTCTGCGTCGTCTTGGACGAGACACCGAATTCTTTCCGCGGCTTCACGGGCTGGACGTTGTAGAGATATTTGAATTCGCCGGAGCCGTTCAGTGACAGGCCGGCCATGCGCACTTCGATCGCGTCGTTGGCGAGTGGGCTGGTGGTTTTGCCCGCGACGAGTGTCGTGTGGATGGAGGCGGAGGCCTTACCCTCCGGCACGAGCGGAAGCGGCGCGGGTGTTTTCACTTTGTAGTAAAGACGGCCCCAGTGCTCGCCGCCGAGCGCGGCGACCTTGTCCGGTGCGAGGCTGATGAAGCGCCCACCTTTCACGGCCGGCTCGATCTTCAACGCGTGCGTGCCGCTATGGGCCACGCCTTCCGCGACGCCGATGGCGCCGGTCTTGGTGAAGCCGTTCGGAATTGCGCCGACGGCGGTAGATTCGAAATCGTCCGTGACTACAATGCCTGGCGAAGCGGTTTGGGAGAAAACCTGTGACGTAGCCAACGCCAACAACGTGGCGGAGAGGGTAGAGAGGAGAGATTTCACGAAACCAGCGATAACACTGGCTCGGCTTGGCGGCTAGATTTTAAGCGCAAAGTCGCCACGGCGCGATGGACCGGCGCGAAGAGCTTTTGGGGAGGTGACGCGGTTGGGCTATTTCAGCCACCGCCCGAGCCAGTCGCGGACTTCACCATACCAGAAGACGGAATTCTGCGGGTGCAGCACCCAGTGGTTTTCGTCGGGGTAGAGCACGAGGCGCGAGGGCACGCCGTTCGACTGCAGTGCGACGTAGAACTCGATCCCTTGCTCCACCGGCACGCGGTAATCGATCTCGCCGTGGATCACGAGGGTGGGGGTCTTGAAGTTCGCGGCGTAGTTCATCGGGTTCTGCTTGTCGTAGTTCGCGGTGCGGCGCCATGGCGAGCCGTCCATCGGGCCGTCCTGCCAGTAGGGCGCGGCGTCGGACGCGTATTGCGTGTCGAAGTCCGTCACACCCGCGTGGCAGACGATCGCCTTGAAGCGGTTCGTGTGGCCGCAGACCCACGAGGCCATGTAGCCGCCGTAGCTGGCGCCGAGCGCGGCGGTCCGGTTCGCGTCGAGGAAGGGATATTTCGCGAGGAGAAAATCGGCTGACTTCATGATATCCTCGAAGGGTTTTTCGCCCCACGCGCCGTCGATGCTCGCGACGAATTTTTCCCCGAAGCCAGTCGAGCCGTGGCGATTCACCCAGGTGGCGACGTAGCCGGGCGTGACGAAGACCTGCGTGTTCCAGCGTGGCGTCCATGCGTCGCCCCACATCGTGGCGGGACCCCCGTGCATCAGTTCGAGCAGCGGATATTTTTTCGCGGGGTCGAAATCGGGCGGGTAAATGATCCAGCCTTGGATGGTGTCACCCGCGGCGCCGGTGAACGTGTATTCCTCGACCTTGCCGAGCTTGAGCTGGGAGAAGAGGAAATCGTTCAACTGCGTGCGCACGCCCGCGCCCGTGCCATCGAGGGACGACGACCAGACTTCGTCCGGCCGCGACATGCTCTGGCGGAGGAAGAACAACTGCTTCGCGCCGACGGTGAGCGCGCTGTTGGTGGCGTCGCTCACCAGGGCGGTCGCGCTCTGGCCGTCGTCCGAGGCGCGGAAAATTTTCGTGCGGCCGCGATCCTCGGCACGGAAGTAGAGCGCCTTGCCGTCGCGCGACCAGCGCCAGTCCTGCGGCGCGAGATCCAGGTCGGCGAGCAGCCGCGTGATCTGACCGCTCGCGACGTCGACGCGGGTAAGTTTGTTGAATTCCGCGAGACCATGCGGACGCGTCCCGCGCGTGAACAACACGGCGCGGCCATCGGGCGTGAAGCGCGGGCTGTCGTCGCTCTCGGCATTGTCGGCCGTGAGGTTTTTCCATTCGGCGGCGGGATGTTCGATCGAGACGAGATAGATGTCAGTGTTCTCGCGTTCGCGCATCGGCGGCGGCGTGGTGCCGGCGGAGAGCGCGAGCCATTTGCCGTCGGGCGAAACGTCGAATTGCACCTCGTCGTCGAACCGGAAGCGACGCTCCCAGCGCGGCGTGAGGTCCGTGGGTTTCTTCGTCGCGAGATCGACCGACATGAGATGCGTGGCCTGGCCGTCGGTCTGCCACGAGCTGAAGTAGCGGAAGACGGCGTTCTCGGTGGTCCGCGCGGTGACTTTGCTGTCCTTCTGTTTTTTCAATTCCTGCTTCTCGGCCTCGAGGTCGCCCGCGAGTTTCGGCAGCACGTTCGTCGCAAACACAATGCGCTGTCCGTCCGGCAGCCAGCGTGGCGAAGAAATCGGCAGAGGCAGCTCGAGGATTTTCTCCGCCTCCCCGCCATCAGCGCGGATGATATAGAGTGAGGGCTGTTCGTCGCCGGTCCGCTTCGAGGTAAACGCGATTCGCGTGCCGTCGGGGCTCCATTTCGGATCGCTGTCGGCGTTTTCGCCGGCGGTGATGGCGCGCGAGGTGCCGGTGGCAGTGTCGAGCAACCAGACGTGCTTCACCGAGTTGTTTTTCTCGAGATTGTATTCCTGCACGGTGAACGCGAGCCGCGCGCCGTCCGGCGAAAGATCGAGTGCGGCGGGGCGCTTCACGGCCCAGATGTCTTCGGCGGTGATGACGCGCTTGGCGGGCGCGGGGTCGGCGGCGCGGGCGAGCGCGGCGGCGAGGATCAAGAACGCGAACCAACGGAGGGGGTGAAGTGAACGCATCGCGCGACGCTAGGCGGGCGGGGACGGAGCGCGAGAGTTTTGGGCGGGAAGAACTAAGCGCGAAGACGCCAAGTCGCGAAGGACCGACGAGAAGAATTTTTCAGTGCGGGCTAACTTGGGTGGGACGTTTGCGTCCGATCAGGGTGACTGGCTGATCGCGTTTGGTGGGGAATAAAAGCTGCGCGAAGAGTTTCAAAATATTCGTAGGCGGGAAGATTTCTGTCGTGTCCGCGCGGGACTGCACTCAACGTCCCGGTGTGCCGATAGCGGGATAGTCAGGACTGTCGCTTAATGCGTTTACCCCACAGTTCGAAGGATTCCCCGGGCCGTCCGTTGGGGCGGTATGTGCGGAGCTCGCTTCAAATGCTGCTGTGCGCGACGCTGCTGGTATCCGCGCAGTCGGCGCCTCCGCCGGTGACGCTGCTTGAGCAACGCATCAGCGTGGCCGACGCGCTTTTACTGGAGCAATGCCAGCGGCGCGCGGTGGATTATTTCGTCGAACAATCGGATCTCGCCTCCGGGCTCACGCGCGATCGGGCGCCGGCGGACGGGGGCCAGAGCAACGCGCCGGCGAGCATCGCGGCGACGGGCTTCGCGCTGTCGGCGTGGTGCGTGGCCGACGACCACGGGTGGCTCCCGCCGGGCGACGCGCGGGACCGCGTGGTGCGCACCCTGCGTTTCGCACTCGAGCAGACGCAGCAGGAGCACGGCTGGTTTTATCATTTCATTGACGCGCGCACCGGTCAGCGCGTCTGGCGCTGCGAGGCGTCGACGATCGACACCGCGCTATTCCTGCAAGGCGTGCTGCTGGCGCGCGAGTATCTGCATGACGCCGAAGTCACGGCCCTCGCGGATCGACTTTACGGTCGGGTCGACTGGCGCTGGGCGTTGAACGGCGGGCACACGCTCTCGCACGGGTGGAAGCCGGAGACGGGTTTCTTGGCCAGCCGGTGGGACAGTTACGCCGAAATGATGGGGCTTTATTTGCTGGGCGTTGGGGCGACGAATCAACCGTTGCCGGCGGACGCGTGGCAGGCGTGGCAACGCGGACCCGCCGAGCGTTACGGCGAGCACACGTTTTTTTCAGGCGCGCCGCTGTTCGTGCACCAATACACCCATGCGTGGTTCGATTTTCGCGGGGTGAGCGATGGCCGCGCCGACTACTGGCAGAACTCCGTGGAAGCCACGCTCGCGCAGCGGGAGTGGAGCGGCGCGATGGCCGCGCGCTTTCCGCGCTGGTCGCGCGTGATGTGGGGGCTCACCGCCTCGGACAGCCCGCGCGGCTACGTGGCCTGGGGCGGACCGGCCGACGATCCACACGCCGCGGACGGCACGCTCGTGCCGGGCGCGCCGGGCGGCTCGCTGCCGTTCGCGCCGGACGAGTGTCTGGACTCCCTGCGCGCGATGCGGATGATCGGCGGCGAGCGCGTCTGGAAACGCTACGGCTTTGTAAACGCGTTCAACCCGCAGACGGGCTGGGCGTCACCCGACGTAATCGGGATCGACCTCGGGATCACGCTGCTCATGGCGGAAAACCTGCGCTCGGGTTTCGTCTGGCGCCATTTCATGGCGGCGTCTGAAGTGCGCCGCGGGATGAAGCTGGCGGGGTTTGTCGAGACGCGGGCCGAGCCGGTCTCGGCCGTGGTGGCGGCATTGCAGCAGCAGTGAGGGGTAGGACGGATTATCCTTCGTCTGCCGTCCGGGAGCGGGCGGTCATTCTGCGCGATGCGTTAAGGATAACGCGCGCTACCTGTTCGACCTTCGCCTCAGCCGCGAATCTGCCCCGTGCCGTCGATCACGAACTTGTAGGTGCAGAGCTCACGGAGGCCCATCGGGCCGCGGGCATGGAGGCGATCTGTGCTGATGCCGATCTCGGCGCCGTAGCCGAATTCGAAACCGTCGTTGAAGCGGGTGCTGGCGTTCCAGAAGACGGCGGCGCTGTCGACGCTCGCTTGGAATTTGCGCGCGGCGGATTCGTCGCGGGTGACGATCGTATCGCTGTGTGCGGAGCCGTCGCGGTTGATCGTGGCGATCGCGGTGTCGAGGGAATCGACGATGCGCACGGCGATGATGAGATCGAGAAACTCGGCGGTGAAATCGGCAGGCGTGGCGGGGATGATGGACGTTGAGCGCTGAGCGTTGAGCGCCGAGAGATCGGCACGCGCCAGAATGGCGGCGCTGGCGGCGTCGCAGCGGAGTTGGACGCTTTTCGCCAGCAGCGCGGAGGCGAGGCGCGGGAGAAGCTGCTCGGCGACGGCGGCGTGGACGAGGAGTTGCTCGGCGGCGTTGCAGACGCCGGGACGCTGGGTCTTCGCGTTAACGAGAATCTTTTCCGCGAGCTCGGCATCGGCGTCGCGATCGACGTAGACGAAGCACACGCCGGTGTAGTGCTTGATGACCGGGATGGTGGAATTCTGCGCGACATAACGGATCAGGCTCTCGCCGCCGCGCGGGATGATGCAGTGGATCAACGTGTCGAGTTTGAGCAACGTGTTCAGCGCCGCGCGATCGGTCGTCGGGATGAGCTGCACGGCGTCGGCGGGGAGCGACGCGGCGGTAAGCGCTTGCGAGATAAGCGCGGCGAGCGCGGTGTTCGTATGGAAGCACTCCTTGCCGCCGCGGAGGATCGCGGCGTTGCCGCTTTTCAGACAAAGGATGGCGCAGTCGACGGTGACGTTGGGCCGCGCCTCGTAGATGATGCCGATGACACCGATCGGCACGCGGAGTTTGCGGAAGCGGAGACCGTTCGGGCGCGTCCAAGCCTCGAGTTCCGTGCCGATCGGATCGGGGAGGGCGATGACTTCGCGGACAGATTGCGCGAGGTGCGTGAGCTTCGCCGGTGTGATCGTGAGGCGTTCGCGACCGGCGGGGGCGAGGGTGACGGCTTCGGGCGACGCGAGATCTTGAAGGTTGGCGGCGAGGAGCGCGGGGTGTGAGGCGTCGATCAGGTCGGCGAGTTTCGCGAGAGCGGCGTCTTTGGCTGCGGTCGGCGCAGTCGCGAGCACGAGCGACGCGGCGCGGGCGCGCTGCGCGAGGGACGTGACGAGTTGAGCGAGATCAGCGGACATGGAAAGGCGCTGAATGTCACGCAAAGGCGCAAAGGCGCAAAGGGAAAATCAAGTCAGCCAAGCCAAAGACTTAAGGTGAAACTCAGGACAGGAGGAAACAAGCCGAGTGGCTCGATTCCTGATTTCCTGAGTTCCACATTCACTTCTGTTCCTCAGCCGAAGATCTTGCGGCGATTCAACCGCCAGATGCTGAGCGCCATCACGGCGCCGGCGATGCCGAACAGCAGAGCGATCGTCGGAAGAATTTTGATCAGCGGGTCACCGGCCCAGAGAACTTGTGAGAAACCCTCCATCGACCAGTAGGTGATCGTGAATTTTCCGATGGATTGCATGAACGGCGGCATGAAGCTGATCGGGAACCACGCGCCGCCGGTCGCGCTCATCGTTAGCACGAGGAATGTCGCGAGGCCGCTCGCCGCCTGCGCATTGGGCGTGAAGGCGGCGATGAACATGCCGAAAGCCGTGCAGGCCGAGGCCGCCGCCGCGCAGATGACGAGCAAGCCGCCGATATGGTGAAACACGTCCACGCCGAACATGAAATGCCCGGCGATGAAGAGGGCGGTGAGCTGCACGAGGCCGAGCAACACGCCCCAAATGAAGCGGCTCCACATTAGCTGCGCGCGACTGACCGGCGCGGACAGCAGGCGCTGAAAGATGCCGGTGTTTTTCTCGTCAAAGAATGCCGCGGAGCCGCCGCTGAGCGCAAAGAGCAGAAACATCATCGCCTGCCCGCCGATGACGCGCGTGGCCTCGGGACTCTTCACGTCCTTGCCGACGACCTGCTCGTTGTCGATTTTTACGATCTGGGAAAGGAAATCGGCCGTGGCTGATTTCTTAACGGGGGTCGTGCCAGCGGCTGGGTTGGACGAGTTGGCGGGGCTGGCCGGCGGGTTCGTCGTGTCAGTGGAGAAAAAATCCCCGCGAGCGAGGCGTTCCTTGATTTTGTCCACGTCGCCGCCGAATGCGCCACCGATGGCACTGGCGAGCCCGCCGTTGAAGCGATCGAATTTGGCCGAACCCAGGAATTTCTTCGCCTGGGTTTGCACGGATTGTCCGAGGAGTTCGGGCACGCTCGAGAAGATTGTTTTTTGCAGGAGCCCGTTGACCGTCTGCGCCTCGATCTCGTTGCGCGGGTCGGAGAGGATCTGCAGGTGCAGCCCGAAGCCGCTTTTCGGAATGATGTCCGACGGGATGACGACGGCGAAGCGGAATTCGCGATCGTGAATCATCGCACGCACATCGTCTTCGGTGAGCGGGCGTTTGGACTTGTCCGGGTTTTCAAATTGCGTGCGGACGCGAAACGCCGGCTCAGCCTTGAGCGCATCGACGAGTTTTTGTGCCGCCGGATTGTCGCTGGCGTTGACGACGGCGAGCGTGATGCCGCTGGGGCCGGAGTCCTTGCGGTTGAGTCCGAAGACCTGGCCAAAAATATAAATGAGCGAGATCGGGACGAGGAAGGTGAGGACGAGCGCGGCGCGGTTGCGGCGGAAGTTCGCGAAGTCTTTGCCGACGAGAGTGAGGATGGTGCGCATGGTGGTAGCCGCGGTGCGGCGCGGTTGAACGGTGAAAGGTGAGCGTTGAAAGACCGGATGACTTACTCGCGGAGTTTACGGCCGGTGAGATGAAGGAAGAGTGCCTCGAGGGTGGGGCGCTCCTGGGTAAAAAGCCGCGGCGGCAGCGCGTGCGCCTCGGCGAGGGTATAAAACGTCGACAGCTTGAAATCGGCGCGCGGACGGAAACGGTGGCGGCCGTCGAGCGTCATGAGTTCACCGTGGGCGACGAGCTGGGCCGCAAACGCCGCACTCGCGGGCGTGGCGGGAAAATGGATTTCCTCCTCGAAGGGCAGCTTCGTCAGGAGTTCGTCGAGCGTGCCGAGGGCGAGGATTTTGCCATGGTCGATGATACCGATGCGCGTGCAGAGGCGCGTGGCCTCCTCCATGTAGTGCGTCGAATAGATCACCGTGAGGCCGGCGCGGGCGCGGGCCTCGAGGAAATCGAAGATGGCGTTGCGCGACTGCGGATCGACGCCGACGGTCGGCTCGTCGCAGAGGAGGAGCTTTGGGCGGTGGAGGAGGGCGGCGACGAGATTGAGCCGGCGCTGCATCCCGCCGGAAAACGTCTTCACCTGATCGCGGCGGCGGTCGGCGAGCTGCACGGCTTCGAGCGCCTCGTCGATGCGGGCGCGGAGATCGGCGCCGCGCAGGCCGTAGAGTTCGCCGAAGATTTTCAGGTTCTGCTCGGCGCTCAATTCGTCGTAGAGCGCGATCGATTGCGGCACGAGGCCGAGGGCGGTGCGCGTCGAGGTGTCGCGTGAAGTCAACGGGGCGCCGTCGAGCGTGAGGGTGCCGGTGTCGGGCGCGCGAAGGCCGGCGACGAGCGACATGATGGTGGACTTGCCGGCGCCATTGGGGCCGAGCAGACCGAAGAATTCGCCCCGCTCGATATCGAGCGAAACGTCGTTGAGGGCGACGAGGGTGCCGTAACGTTTGGTGACGGAGCGAAGTTGCAGCATGGGATGAGTTGTGGGCGGCCAAACGGGAAACTCGACTTGAATCACGAAGTTGCCCGTAAAGACCCATATGTGTGGAGCAGAGGGAGGAAAAGTGGACGAGGCTTAAGGTAGCGGAAGCCATCGCGATTCCACATCGCCCGAACGTCACCATCGCGGTCATGACCGCCATGACTTTCTTCCTATATCGCCAACGCCGCCCGGCGTGGTAGGCTACTGGCTCATGTCGCAGCCGAAATACGCGAATCATTCCACCGGCAGTCTCTATGGCGCCTATGCGCACGCGAGTGTCATCCTCACGTGTTTCGCCGGCTATTTCTACACGCAGTATTATTATACCTCGGAGTGGATGGCGCTGGTGAGTTTTGCGCTGGGTGCGATCTACACTGTGCTCGGCGTGTTTTGCCACAACGTGGGGGAGCATAGCGGGTGGACGAAGGCAGCGTATTTCATTGGGAATTGTGCATTGCTCACGGCGTTGCTGTGGTTGAGCCCGATTCGGGGATTTTTCGGCATCATCGTGCTCCCGGTGGTCAGCCAGGCAATTTTTGAACTGCGCTGGCGCGGCGCACTGGCAGTCGGGGTCTACCTCTACGCTCTGAACATTTCCGTCTGGGGCATTCCGTTTGGCTGGCACTCGGCGCAGGAAGCGTTCCTCAATTATGTCGCCGCTTTCGCGTTTACATCGGCGTTTACGCTGGTCACCAAACGGGCGCTCGACGCGCGGAAATACAGCGAGAAACTTCAGCGCGAACTCGAAGTGGCCAACCAGCAACTGCGCGATCAGGCCGCGCAGGCCGAGGATCTCGCGACGACCCGCGAGCGCAATCGCGTCGCCCGCGAGATCCACGACGGCGTCGGCCACTATCTCACCGTCGTCAAAACCCAGCTCGACGCCGCGACTGCGCTCATGCCTTCGGAGCCCGAGCGAGCGCGCGAGGCCGTGATGAAAGCGGCGAAGCTGACCGGCGACGCACTCGACGACGTGCGGCGCTCGGTCGGGGCGTTGCGCACCGACGCGGTGCGGCCGCCGCTGCCGGAAGCGTTGCGCGCACTCGCGCACGAGGCCGGACTGCCCGTCACGATGCGCGTTGAAGGCGCGCCGCGGACGTTGCCACCCGGGATCGAGCATGCGTTGTTTCGCTCGGCGCAGGAGGGGTTGACGAATATTCGCAAGCATGCCGCGGCGTCGGCGGCGGAGGTCGCGCTCGATTTTCGTCCGGCCGGGCGCGTGATGCTCGCTGTGACGGACAATGGTCAGGGAGCGAAGGATGCACCGGCTGTCGGCGGTGGCGGTGGGTTTGGTCTCGTCGGTATTCGCGAACGCATCGAGGTGCTCGGTGGCCATGTCGAATCAGGCAACCGGCGCGAAGGCGGCTTCGCGCTTACGATTGAGGTGCCGGCGTGAAGAAAATCCGCCTCATGCTGGTCGACGACCAGTCGCTGTTCCGCGAGGCGCTACGCACGCTGCTCGCGTTGCAGCCGGATTTTGAAATCACGGCCGAAGCGGAAAATGGCGAATGCGCCGTCGCGCTCGCGCAGACGCACAAGCTCGATGTGATTTTGATGGATCTGCGCATGCCGGTGATGGGCGGCGTGGAGGCGACGCGACGCGTGCTGGCAGCCGCGCCCGCGGCGCGCGTGGTCGTGCTGACGACATTCGAGGAGGACGAGGAAATTTTTGAGGCGATGCGCGCGGGCGCGGTCGGCTACCTGTTGAAAGCGTGCTCGGCGGAAAAACTGTGCGGCTCGGTGCGCGCGGCCGCACAGGGAACTTCGGTGCTCGAGCCCTCCGTCGCTGCGCGGATGATGGCCGAGCTGAACCGACTCACAACCAAGGAAGGGAAACGCACCGTGCAGACGCTCGTCGATCCGTTGTCGGAGCGGGAGCAGGCGGTGTTGAAACTCCTCGCCGCCGGTTGCAGCAACAAGGAGATCGGCAGTCGCTTGAACATCACTGAGGGCACGGTGAAAAACCACATGACGAATGTGCTCGGCAAACTCGGTGTGCTCGATCGCACGCAGGCGGCGCTGAAGGCGCACGAGCTGGGGTATATTTGAGCGTGTCGGATTTTTTGGGGGCGTCTGGCTGGCTGACGCCGTCGTTCGCAGGTGAATCCGATCCCGGCGTCTGCAAGCCAGACACCCTCCAAGGTAAAATCCCAGTCATGCCGGCAGGTCATGCCGCGGCATGACCACGGCGGTGACTTCCGGGCGATGCGGGCGGGACGTTGAACCTGTTACCGTGGTGGCGAAATCAATCGCTCCATGTCCCGTCTCCTCCCCGAACTCGCCTCCGTTTTCCGCCACCTGCGCCGCGCGCCCGGGTTTTCGGCCGTGGCGATCGCGATCCTCGCACTCGGCATTGGGGCGAACGTCGCGATCTTTTCCATCTTCCAATCGATCATCCTGAAGCCGTTGCCCTATCCGGAGCCGGAGCGGCTGGTGGGCTTCAAGTCGCTCAACTCCGCCAAGGCCATCACGCAACCCGCGCTCTCGCTCGCCGACTTTCGCGACTTCAAGGAAAGGACGCAGTCCTACGCGGCGCTCGCCGCTTTCCGGCCGGATTTCGCGGGCTACGCGCCGCAGGGCGCCGCCCCAGTGCAGTTGATCTGTGGCAAGGTGACGGAGGAATTTTTTGCAACCTTTGGTCTCGCGCCGCTGCTGGGGCGCACCTTCAAGCCGGCCGAATTCAACCTCGGCGGCGAGCGCACCGCGGTCCTGAGTTTCGCGGCGTGGCGCCGGCACTTTGCGGAGCGCGCCGATGTGATCGGTCGCACCGTGCTGCTCGACGATCAGCCGGCGACGATCATCGGGGTGATGCCGGAGGAGTTTCGCGAGCCGGAGTTTGCCGACGTGTGGTTGCCATTTCCCGTGGAGGCGCCGGAAAACCTCGTGCGCGATTCGCGATTCTGGACGACGGTCGGGCGCCTGAAACCGGTGGCATCGCTCGCGCAGGCGCAGTCCGAGGCGGCGGCCATCGCGGCCACGCTCGCGTATGATAACGTCAGCACGAATCGCGGCTGGGGCATCGCGTTGCAACCGCTGTTGGAATTGCGCGTGGGCGGCTTGCGTGGATCCCTGCTGCTGCTCGTGGGCGCGGTCGGGCTCGTGCTGCTGATCGCGTGCGTCAATCTCGCCAATCTCATGCTGGCACGCGGGGTGTCGCGCTGGCAGGAGCTCGCGGTGCGCCTCGCGCTCGGCGCCACGCCCGGAATGCTCGCCCGTGCGGTGGTGTTCGAAAGCCTGCTGCTCGCGTTGCTGGGTGGCGCCGCCGGGGTGGTCCTCGCCGCGGTGGGCCTGCCGGCGCTCACCAGCCAGTTGCCCCCGGGCCTCGTGCCGCGTTCGCACGGTATCGGTGTCGACGGGGCGGCTCTAATTTTTGCGATCGTGGTTTCGACCGGCACCGGCCTCGTGTTTGGCTTGTTGCCAGCGTGGCAGGTCTGGCGCGCGAATGTGAACGAGATGCTCAAGTCCGGCGGCGCGCGCGGCGCCTCGAGCCGGTTCGCCGGTCGCGTGCAGGGCGCGTTGATCGCGGGGCAGGTGGGGTTGACGCTCGTCGTGCTCGCGGGCGCGGGCCTGCTGATGAAGAGCCTCCTGACGCTGCAGCGCACCGCGACCGGTTTCGATTCGGCGCATGTGCTTGCGCTGCGCATTTCGCCGCCGCCGTCGCGTTGGACGGATTTCCGGCAACTCGGCGACTACTACGAGCGCGTGCTCGCCGAAGTGCGGCGTGAACCGGGCGTGGAGAGTGTCGCGCTCAACAGCAGTGCGCCGCTTTCCGGCATCACGCTGCGTTATCCGTTCTGGGTCGAAGGCCGGCCGGCCGAGGAGGGCAACTCCGACGAGGCGGTTTTCAACTCCGTCGGGCAGGACTATTTTTCAACGCTGCGCGTGCCGCTGCGGCGCGGGCGGACGTTCGAGGATCGCGACGACCTGAAGGCGTCCGCCTCTCATCCCGTCTGCATCATCAACCAGACGCTCGCGACCCGTCTCTTCGGCAACGCCGATCCGATCGGCAAGCGCATCCGCACGCTGCCGTGGATGGTGCGCGGCTACCGTGAAGTCGTCGGCGTCGTCGGCGACGTGAAGCAGGATTCGCAGGCCGACGATCCCACGCCGCAACTCTACGTGCCGCAGCGGCAATCACCGTGGTTTTTCACGACGGTGCTCGTGCGCACGAGCACCGCGAGCGCCGCGAGCATCCAGGCCGCGATCCATCGGGCCGATCCCACGCTGACGATGAGCGTGCGCACGATGGAGGAAAACCTTGCGCGCTCCGCCACGCAGCCGCGGTTGCGCACCGTGCTGTTCGGGCTGTTCGCGGCGGTGGCGCTCGGGCTTTCCGCGTTCGGCATTTACGCGAGCATCTCGTTCACCGTGGGCCAGCGCACGCGCGAGATTGGCGTGCGGATGGCGCTCGGGGCGGCGCCTTGGGCGATCGTGCGCTGGGTGCTCGGGCGCGCCGCGCTGCTGGCCGGAATCGGCGTGGGCGGGGGACTCGTCGGAGCGATCGGCCTGACGCGATTGTTGCGCCGCGCGCTTTATGGCGTGACTCCCGCCGACCCGATCGTCCTGGGCGGACTCGCGCTGTTTTTCCCCGCGGTCGTGCTGGCGGCGGCGTATTTTCCGGCGTGGCGCGCCTCGCGACTCGAACCGACCCGTGCGCTCCAGATCGAATAAAAATTTTCCTCAGCCTCAACCTAAACCTGAATCCCAACCCATCATGAAACGAATCTCTGTCTTCCCGCTCTTCACGCTCGCGGCTTTGCTGTGGTTGTCCCGCCCCACCGCCGAAGCCCAGACTCCCTCCGCGCTTGAGGAAGCGCGCACCGCCCTCAAGTCGAACGATCTGCCCAAAGCCGCTGCGCTGCTCGAGCCGCTCACGGGCACGGAGGCGAAGGATGCCGCCGCATTCAACGTTTTGAGCCAGGTGCGCCTCGCGCAGAAAAATCCGACCGAGGCGGTGGCCGCGGCGGAGAAAGCCACGACCCTTGAGCCGGCGAACGCCGCGTATTTCTCCCAACTCGGCGTCGCGATCAGCCGGCGCATGGCGGAGTTGCCGATGATGCAGCAGGCGACGATGGCCGTGAAACTGAGGAAGGCCTTCGCGAAAGCAGTCGAACTCGACTCGAACGATCTCACCGGCCTCATTGGCCTCGCGCGCTTCTACACCAACGCGCCGGAAATCGCCGGCGGCAGCATTGAGAAGGCGACCGGGTTCGCCACCCGCATTCAGAAGCTCAATCCGTTTCTCGGTGAACTGGAGCTGGGCAATATCGCCGAGCACGACGAAAATTACGCCGGGGCACTCGAGCACTTCGACGCCGCGCTCAAGTTAAACCCGCATTACGCGCCAGCCCAAATCCTCGCCGGCCGCATGCTCGCCAGGCTCTCGCGCAAGGACGAGGCCCGTGCGCGCTTCGAAGCCGCGCTGAAAATCCATCCGGGGTCGGAAGACGCGAAGAAGGCCTTGGCCGAGCTCGATCCGCCGGTGCCGTAACGGATGCGACGGCAACGGGTCGGGGCGCGGCGCGGGCGTTGGTTCGGTGTCGCGGACACGAGTCCTTTGGCGTTGCGCGTGCGTCAGGCGGAGGACACATCTTTTTCCTCCCCATGATGCGTTTTGTTTTCCGCGGCTTTGCTGTCATCACCTCACTCGGGCTCGGCGGCGCGATCGCGGCTGCCGCCGGAAAAATCGACCGCCACGCGCTCGTCACGCGCCACAATCCTCATATCACCAAAGTCGATCCCTGGGGTCCACTCTCGGTTGGTAACGGCGAATTTTGCTTCACGGCAGACGTGACCGGTCTGCAGACGTTCCCGGACTACTATCACACGAACGGGATCGGCTTGGAGACGCAGGCGCGCTGGTCGTGGCATTCGAACCCCAATCCCGAGGGATTCAAACTCGCCGACGCGAACCGGCCGTTTACGTCCTACGGCAAATCGCTCGGCTATCCGACGAACGACAAGAGTCCCGCCGGCCAGTGGCTCCGGGAAAATCCGCACGCGATGCCGCTGCCGCAGATGGCCCTCGATTTCATCCGTGAAGGCGGTGCCCCGCTGAAATCCGAGGAGATTTCGTCAATCGACCAGACGCTCGATCTGTGGACGGGCACGGTGACGAGCCGCTATACGCTCGCGGGCACGCCTGTAAAAGTCGTCGTCGCATGCGACCCGACTCGGGATGCACTCGCGATCCAAATCGATTCACCGCTGGTCGCGACTGGGAAGCTCGGAGTGCGGCTCGCGTTTCCGCGGGGCCACCAAATCAAAACGAAAAATAATCCGTCGCTCGACTGGGCGGAGCCCGCGTCACACGCCACCCGCCTCGTCCGCGGGAATGACGGGTCGTTTGGATGGGTGCATCAGCGCGACGAGTCGACCTATCAGGTGCATGTGGAGGGGGGCCGTAACCTGAATCTGACCGAACTCGCTCCTCATCAATTCCGCTTGGCAACCAGCGCCGCGGGCAATCGCCTCGAATTTACGATCGAGTTTGCCGGAAGCACCTTCGACGTTCCAGCGCGCGCGGCGGAAAAAATATTCACCGCCAGTGCCGCGCATTGGACGCAATTCTGGCAGGCTGGCGGGGCGGTCGATTTTTCGGGCAGCACCGATCCGCGCGCGGCGGAGCTCGAGCGACGCGTTATCCTCTCGCAGTATCTCACGGCGATCCAGTTTGCGGGCGATTTCCCGCCCTCGGAGAGCGGGCTGACGTTGAGCACGTGGTATCAGAAACATCACACGGAAATGATGTGGTGGCACACGGCGCACTTCGCGTTGTGGGGCCGCGAGGCGTTTCTCGCGAAGAATCTCGATTGGTTTGTCCGGACGCTGCCGGTGGCGCGCGAAATCGCGAAGGGTCGCGATCTCCGCGGCGCGCGCTGGCCGAAGATGGTCGGGCCGGACGGACGCGAGAGCCCCGGCGGCAATCCGCTCATTTACTGGAACCAGCCGCACCCCATTCATCTTTCCGAGCTGCTTTATCGGAACACGCCGACCCGGGAGACACTCGCGCGCTACCAGGACCTCGTGTTCGAGACCGCCGACTGCATGGCGTCGATGCTGCACTGGGACGAGACGCGGCGGTGCTACAACCTCGGCCCGCCGCTCTGGATCGCGCAAGAAATCTATGAGCAGTCCACCAGCATGAACCCGTGCTACGAATTGAGCTACTGGTCGCGCGGCCTGCAGATCGCGCAGCAATGGCGTGGGCGGCTCGGAATGCCGCGCGACCCGGAATGGGACAAAATGATCAAGGCGATCGCGCCGCTGCCGGTGAAGGCCGGAAAATACGTTGCGCTCGAATCGCACCCCGACACGTGGGACAACAAAGACAGCCGCCACGATCATCCGTCGTTTCTGATGGCGCTGGGGCAACTGCCGGGCGATGGCGTCGACCGCCCGACGATGGCGCGCACGCTCGACGCGGTGCTGAAGTCCTGGGATTGGGAAACGAAAATCTGGGGCTGGGACTATCCGATGATCGCGATGACGGCGGCGCGGCTCGGGGAGCCGAGGAAAGCGGTCGACGTTTTGTTGAAGAGCGACGGCCCCAACAACGGTTACATGCCGAACGGCCATAACAGGCAGCGCGACGATCTACCGATTTATTTGCCGGGCAATGGCGCGTTGCTCTCGGCGGTTGCGATGATGGCCGCCGGCTGGGACGGCGCGCCGACAATGAATGCGCCGGGCTTCCCGAAGGATGGCACATGGAAAGTGCGTAGCGAGGGGCTGCATCCGTTGCCGTGAAAATTATTTAAACAGGATCTCACGCAAAGACGCCAAGGCGCGAAGAAAACAACTCTCGGTCTTTGCGCCTTCGCGCCTTGGCTTGAGCCAATGTCTTTTTTTCAATGAAAAATCCACTTCGCCTCGTTTCGTTGTTTTTCACTCTCTGCGCGGTGCTTCCGCTGCGCGCCGAAGGACCGTTCACTAATCGCGATAATAAAGGTGCGGCGA
>JBBRLB010000048.1:0-39939 GCA_038231575.1 Opitutales bacterium
AGCGTGTGCTAATGGCGCCGGATAAAATCACTGCTCCACCACGTGGCAACCAAACGTTCATCCCGCGGCGTGCCGGCGCGGCGGGAGATTCGTTTTAAGTCAGTGCCGCCAGAAAAACCTTCCCTCCCCGCGCGCGAACCGCCTCAATCGCGATTCGTGGCCATACCGAAGACCATCGGCTCAGGAGAGATTCACGCCGCGATCGAGCGGGTGGCCACGGCCATTTCCGCCCACCACGCCGGCAAAAAGACCCTCGTCCTCCTCGGCATCGCCAACGGCGGCGTCGAACTCGCCCGCCGCCTCGCCGCGCGCATCGCCCAACTCGCCCCCGCCCTCGATCCGCGCGCCGGCACGCTCGACATTTCGTTTCATCGCGACGATTTCGGCCACCATCCCATCCCGAAGGAATTTTCGCCGACGCACATCCCGGCCGATGTCGACGGCGCGGCGGTCATCCTCGTCGACGACGTGCTTTTTTCCGGCCGCACGGTGAAGGCCGGGCTCGACGAACTCTTCGACCACGGCCGTCCCTCCAAGGTCGAGCTCGCCATCCTCGTCGATCGGGGCGGACGGCTGCTGCCGTTCGCGGCGGATTACTGCGGACTCGCGGTCACCGCCGGCGCCGGCGAAAAAGTAATCGTCACGCTCGACGCCTCCCACCCTCAACGCGACCTCGTGCAGATTGGGCCGGTCGGCTCCGGCCCAGCCAAAATCGAGCATCCCAAATCGAAAATCGCCTAATGCCCTGGCACCGCCAACACCTTCTCACCCTCGAGGAACTCTCGCTGGCCGAAATCCAGCAAGTGCACGCCACGGCCGCCGCCTTCAAGAAAGTCCTCGGCCGCCGCGTGAAACGCGTCCCCGCCCTCCGCGGCAAAACGATCGTCAACCTCTTCCTCGAACCGAGCACGCGCACGCGCCTCTCGTTCGAGATGGCCGCGAAGTTCCTCAGCGCCGAGGTGATTTCCTTCGACGCCGCCAGCTCCTCCACGACCAAGGGCGAAAGTCTCCGCGACACCGCGCAAAATATCCAAGCCCTCAACGCCGACATGATCGTGCTGCGGCACGCGTGCTCCGGTTCGCCGCTTTATCTCAGCGGCGTGCTCGATATTCCCGTCATCAACGCCGGAGACGGCGCGCATGAGCATCCGACGCAGGGTCTGCTCGATACCTTCACGATGGTGGAGCACCTCGGTTCACTGCGCGGACGCAAAGTCGTCATCCTGGGCGACATCCTCTTTAGCCGGGTCGCGCGCTCGAATGTTCACGCCCTCGTGAAAATGGGCGCCGCCGTCACGCTGGTCGGCCCGAGCACGCTCGTGCCCGAGTGGCTCACCGCGCTCGGCGCGAGCGTCTCGCACGATTTGCGCGGCGCCCTCGCCGACGCCGAGGTCGTGATGCTGCTCCGCATCCAGCACGAGCGCCAGGGTAGCAGCCATTTTCCCTCGCTGGGCGAATACACCAGCATGTTTGGCCTGAACAAAACGCGCGCTTCGTGGCTCAGCCCGAAAGCAATCATCATGCATCCCGGCCCGATCAACCGCGGCGTCGAAATCGACAGCGAACTCGCCGACGGCCCGCGCAGCGTGATTCTCGAGCAGGTGACCAACGGCATCGCCGTCCGCATGGCCGTCCTCTACCTCTGCGCCGGCGGCTCCCCCGAAGCCATCTGGTCCGGCGCCGACCCGAGCTAAAGCATGGCCACAAAAAACACAAAGAGACACAAAAAGGAGGACGCTTGAAATTCGACCATATCAACCAACTCTGCGACGTGGTGAGAGAAACGAGCTTCGCACTTCATCGTTATCACCGAAATGGCCACATGGAGAAAATTTATGAAAACGGACTGGCGCATCGATTGCGCAAACAAGGTTTAGAGGTGAAACAGCAACACCCGCTTTCGGTTTACGACGAGGATGGCACGCTACTCGGTGAGTTCTTCGCGGACCTTTTTGTTGAGAACTTACTCATAGTCGAACTGAAGGCCGCTCGCGCTGTCGGCGACGAACATGTCGCTCAGCTACTCGGCTACTTAAAATCCGGCCGCGTTGAGACCGGCCTGCTCATCAACTTCGGCACATCCGTGCTCCACGTCAAAAAATACCTCATGACCGATGCGGCAGCCTGAATCATTTTTGTGACTCTTCGTGTTTTTTGTGGCCATTCCTTCTGATGTCTAATCTCTGGATCAAAAACGCCCGCGTCATCGACCCCGCCAGCAAACGGGATCGCCGCGGCGATATTTTCATCGCCGACGGAAAAATTGTCGCGGCGCTCTCCGCTGCGCACAAAAAGCGCGCCAAGAAAATCGACGCCACCGGCCTTGTCGCCTGCCCCGGCCTCGTCGACATCCACGTCCACTTTCGCGAGCCCGGCCAGACCCACAAGGAAACGATCGCCACCGGCTCGCACTGCGCCGCCGCGGGCGGATTCACGACGGTCGTGTGCATGCCAAACACTGCACCCGTCGCCGACAACGCCGGCACGATTCAATTCATCAAGGACGCCGTGAAACGCGACGCCGTCGTGAAAGTGCTCCCGACCGGCTGTATCACCGCCGGCATGAAAGGCCAGGCCCTCGCCCCGATCGGTTCGCTCAAACGCGCCGGCGTCGTCGCCATCACCGATGACGGCGACTGCGTGCAGTCGAACGAGCTCATGCGTCGCGCGCTCGAATACGCCAAGATGTTCGATCTCCCGATCATGGATCACTGCCAGGACGCGTCGATGACCGTCGGCGCCGTGATGAACGAGGGTATCATGTCCACGCGCCTCGGCCTCCGCGGCTGGCCGCACGCCGCCGAGGATCTCATCGTTTCGCGCAATGTCATTCTCTCCGCCTACACCGGCGCGCACATCCACCTGCAGCACATCTCATCCGCCTACTCCGTGCAGATCGTCCGCCGCGCGAAGCGCCGCGGCATCCGCATCACCGCCGAGGCCACGCCGCACCACATCGCGCTCACCGACGCCGCGCTCTCCGGCTACGACACGAATTTCAAAATGAATCCGCCGCTGCGCACCGAGGCGGATCGCAAGGAGATCATTCGCGGCCTGCGTGACGGCACGCTCGACTGCATCAGCACCGATCACGCGCCGCACACGGACTACGAGAAGGACAAGGAATTCGATTTCGCGCCCAACGGCATCCTCGGCCTTGAAACCTCACTCGCCATCTCACTCGACGTGCTGGTTCGCCAAAACAAATTTAAACTCGCCCAGGTCGTCGACCTCATGACGCGTCAACCCGCGCGCGTGCTCGGCCTGCCCGCCGGCACCCTCAGTCCCGGCGCCGCCGCCGATGTCTGCCTTTTCGATCCGCATGAAAAGTGGCGTTACGATGCACGGAAGGGATTCAGTAAATCGCGCAATTCTCCGTGGAGCGGCCAGATTCTCACTGGCCGCGTGAAGACGACGATCGTGGACGGCCGCGTGGTGTTTGCTGGTGGAAAAATCGTCGGACGTTGACGCCAGCCTGCTGCCCGCTCACCGTTTGCCCATGAGCGGTATCGAAGATCTCGTGGATAAGCGTGGCCGAAAAGCCCCCGTCGCGATCAACCTGAGCCAACACCGTCGCCTTTGGGAAGATTTCCAAGATGCGTTGCTCGCGCCAAATCGCAAATCCGAGCCGCGCGAATCGCTCACCGCCGTGAAACAGGCGCTGCTGCGCCAGCGCAAGCTCAGTGCCTGACTACGCCGTCACGTTTGCCAAGTCGGCACGCAAGGAGTTGGAAAAACTCCCGCCGCCAATCGCCGATCGGTTGATCGTGAAAATTGAAGCGCACGCGGCGGATTGCCGACCTTCCGGTTGCCAGAAGCTGCAAGGGGCCAACGCGCTCTGGCGCATCTGGGTGGGCGACTACCGCGTGCCCGACGAAATCCACGATCCCGCGCGAATCGTGGACGTGATTGCGGTTGGCAATCGCAAGGAAGTCTATCGCGGTTAAGCCATGCCTTCGCGCGCCGCCATCATCGCCAACAGCATCGAACTCGGTCTGGTCTTCGCCGGGCTCCTGTTGGTCTGGCGACTCGTGCTCAGCCCCGCCGCGCGTGCGCGACGCGCCGCCACCCCCTCCACCCTGCCGGCGTGGGATGCAGCGCCGAGCGACTTCCTGATGTTTCTCTGGGTCGTCGTGTGCGGCGGAATTCTCACCCAAGTCCTGTCGACGCTGCTCTTCACGCCGCTCGCGCTGAGTGAAGACGGCAAACTTATCTTTGCCAACGTGGCGTTGCAAATGGGGGAGCTGGCCGGCGTCGCGCTCTATTATTTCGGGCTCAAAGGCGGCCGGCTGCCGCGTGATTTTGCGCCGAAAAAAGCCCTGCTAGCCGGCGCGGCCACGTTCGTGATCGCGATCCCGTTTGTGACCATCGCGGGGCTGGGCTGGCAGGGGTTGATGCTGCTCTGCGGCCTGCCCGTCGAAAAACAGGAGATTATTGGCCGGCTGGCGAATGCCGAATCCCCCGCACTGCTCGCCGGCATGATCGCCCTCGCCACCTTCACCGCACCCATCGCGGAGGAGCTGATTTTTCGCGCCGGAATCTTTCGCTATGTGCGGACCCGGCTTCCGCGTTGGGCCGCTCTCCTGCTCCCGGCCTGCCTGTTCGCCGCGCTGCACCTAAACCTCGCGTCCTTCGCGCAGCTCATCGTGCTGGGGATCATATTTTCCCTCGCCTACGAGCGCACCGGTCGCATCGGCACGGCGATCGTTGCGCACGCGCTGTTCAACGCCCAATCTGTCGTCCTGGTCCTGATCGATCCCAGCGCGGCCAATTGATCCCGGTGCATCCATTCACGAAAAATTCCCGGCTTTCCGTCAGCGCCCTCGGAGAGGAAAAACTCCTCGCCGCGATTCGCCGCTGGCTGGGCTCCGCGTCCCCGCGCACCCCCTTCGGCATCGGCGACGATTGCGCCGTCGTGCCCGCCGGCCGCGCCGCTCAACTCATCACCGTCGATCCCGTCATCTACGGCGAACACATCGACGACACCGTGCCTCCCCGCGCCGGCGGGGAGAAACTATTTAAGCGCAACCTGAGCGACATCGCCGCGATGGGTGGGCGCCCGCGCGCCGCCGTCGTCGCCCTCGCACTCGATTCGCACGTGAAGTTCGCGTGGCTGGAGGAATTCTACCGCGGCCTCGCCGCCGTCAGCCGCCGCTATCGAGTGCCGATCGTCGGCGGCGACATCGCCCATCATCGCGGCGGCATCGTCGCCACGCTCACCCTCGTCGGCGAAGCAGCCGTGAACGGACGGGTCATCACCCGCACAGGTGCGCGAATCGGTGATTGGATTTTTGTCACCGGCGAACTCGGCAACAGCCTGCGCAGCGGCCATCACTGGAAATTCGCCCCGCGCCTCGCCGAGGGCCAATGGCTCGCGGGTCAATCCGATGTGCGCGCGATGCTGGACGTCAGCGATGGTCTCGCCAAGGACCTCCGCGCTCTCGCGCCCAAGGGTGCCGCTCCCGCGCTGCTCCCGTCGGCGTTGCCGCTGCGCACCGGCGCGGACGTGCGGGCGGCGCTCACCGATGGCGAGGACTATGAACTCGTCTTCGCCCTCGCCGCCCGCGCGGAGCGCGACGCGTTTGTCCGCGCGTGGCGGAAAAAATTTCCGCGCACCAAGCTCTCCTGTCTCGGCCGATTCGTCCGAAGCAACGCCCTCCCCGCCGGCGCGCTCAACCTCACCGACTACCGTGGCTTCGAACACCTGAAAGCTTAGCCGCAAAAAGGCGCAAGAACCGTCCTGCAAATGAAGCTCTCAAGGCGCCAATAGTTGCACGGAAGATATCCCCCGGCATGACCAAATTATTTTTGTGCCTCTTTGCGGCCACATGGCTTGAGCTCGTCCTTCATGTCGATTTTTGAAAAACTTCGCGCGGGCGTGACCACGGCGTCTGCCGCCGAAACTCAGGCGCTCGCCGCGGAGTTCGCCGCTGCGTTGCCACCCGACGTCACACTCGCGCTCCACGGCAACCTTGGCGTCGGCAAAACCACTTTTGTCCAAGGCCTCGCGCGCGGCTTCGGTGTGACCGATCCGGTCACCAGCCCGACCTTCACGATCTTCACGCTGCATCGGGGAGCACGCACGCTCGTGCACCTCGACGCCTACCGTCTCGAACGCGCCGACCAACTCGATTCGCTGATGCTCGAGGATTTTCTCACGACGCCCTACTGCCTCGCCGTCGAGTGGCCCGGGAACATCGCGGCGTGGCTGCCGCCATCCACGCTCCACCTCGATCTCGGCATCGCACGGGACGAGCGACACACGTTACGCCTGCGGTGAAACGTGCATTGCGGATTCTTCAACAGACAAATTTTATTCGATCACCCGGCGATGAAAACACGAGATGTGGTGATAACGTATCGGCAATCGCCTTGATTATTCTTGGACGAGCGATCTCTTTCCCGACGACGCGACATGTGGACATCGAGCTGACGGGGACGCCGGGAGCGAACGTCATTTGCACCTACGAAGCCGACGGCCATGCTTATACAATCGTTAAAGCCCTGCCAGCGACGATCAACGTAGACTTCCGCCACGACCTCGATCTTTACGCTGAGAATTCCGACCCGACCGCTACGCGGAAAGCCACCGCGAGCGGTTTCATGGGCAGCGGTTCAGCTTATGCCGCTCCTCGTCTCAGAATCAGCCGTCATTCGAATCTGGGCGGCGTCTGGACACACGGCAGCGTCGGGCCAGTGAAGTAAATCACTGGAAGCTCCGACGCACCCGTTCACTTCACCGCTGCAGCCGCGGTGACGAGTTCGACAAAGCTGCGGGCCTCGAGGCTCGCGCCGCCGATCAGGCCGCCGTCGATGTCTTTTTGGGCGAGCAGCTCGGGCGCGTTGGCGGGCTTCATCGAGCCGCCGTAGAGAATGCGGACTTTTTGTGCGATTGCATCGCCGAAGAGTTTCACGAGGAGGCCACGGATAAACGCGTGGACTTCCTGCGCCTGTTCCGTCGTCGCGACCTTGCCGGTGCCGATTGCCCAGATAGGCTCGTAGGCGATGACGATGCTCGCGGCGAATTCCTTGCTGACGCCTTCGAGCCCAGCTTCGAGTTGAGTCTGCACGACCTTGAGCGTCGCACCACTCTCGCGTTCGGCGAGCGTCTCGCCCACGCAGAGGATCGGTTTGAGTTGGTTCTTCAGAGCGGCGAGCACCTTCTTGTTGATGAAGGCGTCGGTCTCGCTGAAATAGGCGCGGCGCTCGCTGTGGCCGAGGATGACGTGGGTCGCGAAGAGCGCGCGCAGCATCGGCGCGGAAATCTCGCCGGTAAACGCCCCGCTCGCCTCGTGGTGCATGTTCTGCGCGCCGAGCTTCACGTTGGAGCCGTCGAGCGCCTTGCCAACGCTCTCCAGCGCCGTGAACGGCGGGCACACGACCACGTCGACGTCGGCCGAGCGACCGACAGCGGCAACGATGTCCGTGACGAGCGCGGTGGCTTCGGCGCTCGACTTGTTCATTTTCCAGTTACCAGCGATGAGTTTTTTGCGAGAGGACATGAGAGAAATTGAGGAAGAAAGGAATTGAAGCGCAAAGACGCCAAGACGCTAAGCACAATCGCAAAGCTCTTCGTGGGATCGAACTTCGCGCCTTGGCGTCTTCGCGCTTAGTCCGAATCGCTTAATTTTCCAGGAACGCCACACCGGGAAGCACTTTCCCTTCCAAAAACTCGAGACTCGCGCCGCCGCCGGTGGAACAGTGGGTGACCTTGTCGGCCACTTTGAATTTTTTCGCAGCCGTCGCGGTGTCGCCGCCACCAACCACGGTCGTCGCGCCCTTCGCGGTCGCCTCGGCGACCGCCGCGGCCATGGCCTTCGTCGAACCCGCGAACTTCTCAAACTCGAACACGCCCGACGGGCCGTTCCAAATGATCGTCTTCGCGTTGAGGATGGTCTCCCGATAAAGTTCGATCGACTTCGGGCCGCCGTCGAGGCCCTGCCAGCCAGCAGGGATGCCGGTGGCGTCGGTCGCGACCTGCGTGTTGGCGTTCGGGTCGAACTTGTCGGCGCAGATGTAGTCGACGGGGAAAACCAGTTTCACGCCGCGAGCCTGCGCATCGGTGACGAGCTCTTGGACAATCTTGGCGCCCTCGGGATCGAACAGGCTGTCGCCGATGGCCATGCCGTTGACGACCTTCTTGAAGGTGAACGCCATGCCACCACCGATGATAATCGCGTTGGCTTTGCCGAGGAGATTTTTGATCAGCGGAATTTTGTCCGCGATTTTCGCGCCGCCCAGGATGGCGAGCAGCGGACGCTGCGGGTGATCGAGGACGGCGGCGAAGGCTTTGAGCTCGGCTTCCATGAGGAAGCCGGCCGCCTTGTCCTTGAGCGCGACGCCGACCATCGAGCTGTGCGCGCGGTGGGCGGTGCCGAAGGCGTCGTTCACGAACACATCGCCAAGCTTCGTGAGGCTCGCGCAGAACGCGGCGACCGCGGCCTGGTCGGCGGCTTTCTTGGAGCCGTCCTCGAGCTTCACCTTCGTCTCTTCCTCGATATGAAAGCGGAGATTTTCGAGCAACACGACCTCGCCAGCCTTGAGCGCACCGGGCGCGCAGGCGGCTTCCACGGCCGGGCCAACACAGTCGTCCAAAAACTTCACCGGCTGGCCGAGGAGCTTCGCGAGTTCGTCCGCGACGGGCTTCAGCGAAAACTTCGCGATCTTCTGACCGTCGGGACGGCCGAGGTGTGACATGAGGACGACCGAAGCACCCTGTTCGAGAGCATGTTTGATCGTGGGCAACGCCGCAACGATGCGCTGGTTGTTCGTGATCGCGCCGGTGACCTTGTCTTGCGGGACGTTGAAATCGACGCGGATGAGCACGCGCTTGCCGGCGAGCGAGAGGTCGCGGATGGATTTGAATTTCGACAGGACGGAAGGCAGAAAATTTTAACCACGGATTACACGGAGGAACACGGATAGATTCTTCGTCATCCGGGTTATTCCGTGCTATCCGTGGTTAAGATCGTTCGGGCGGGTGGAAACTCAGATCCCGGCGGCGATTTTCTTGGTGAGATCGACGACACGGTTCGAATAGCCCCACTCGTTGTCATACCACGAGACGAGTTTGAAGAACTTCGGGTTGAGCTCGATGCCGGAGCCCGCGTCGAAGATCGACGAGGCCTTGCAGTGGATAAAGTCGGACGAGACGACTTCGTCGCTGGTGTATTCGAGGATGTCCTTGAGGTAGGTCTCGCTGGCGCGCTTCATCGCCTCGCAAATCTCCTTGTAGCTCGTTTCCTTCACGGTCTTCACCGTGAGGTCGACGACGGAGACGGTGGGCGTCGGCACGCGGAACGACATGCCGGTGAGCTTGCCCTTCACTTCGGGGCACACGAGCGCGGTCGCCTTCGCGGCGCCGGTGGCAGCCGGGATGATGTTGATCGCAGCGGAGCGGCCACCCTTCCAGTCCTTCTTCGAGGGACCGTCCACGGTCTTCTGCGTGGCGGTGTAGGAGTGGATGGTCGTCATGAGGCCTTCCTCAATGCCGAAACCTTCCTTGAGCAACACGTGGACGATGGGCGCGAGACAGTTCGTCGTGCAGGACGCGTTGGAAATGATGCTGTGCTTCGCGAGGTCGAGCTTCTCGTCGTTCACACCCATGACGACCGTGATGTCCTCGCCCTTCGCGGGGGCGGAGATGATCACCTTCTTCGCGCCGGCGGCGAGATGGCCCTTGGCCTTCTCGGCGTCGGTGAAGAGGCCGGTCGACTCGATGACGAGTTGGACGCCAAGCTTGCCCCACGGGAGTTCGGCGGGCGTCTTCGCGCTGACGACGAGGATCTCCTTGCCGTTCACGATGAGCACATCGTCCTCGAGCTTGTCCGGCGCCGACTTCTTCGAACCCACGGTGCCGGAGAAACGACCCTGCGTGGAGTCGTATTTCAGCAGGTAGGCGAGATTGTCAGCCGGCACGATGTCGCCGACGGCGACGACATCGAGCGTCGTGCCGAGGAGGCCCTGTTCAACGAGGGCGCGAAATACGAGGCGACCGATGCGGCCGAAGCCATTAATTGCGACTTTTACTGCCATGGAAGTGCTCTCCGGAGGTTGTAGTTTGTTGGACGAATCTAAGTGAACCCGCGCGAACGCGGAGAGTTGAGCCAACAGAGCCGCGCCGGCGGATGCAAGGGTTTTGGCGGCACAATCCTTAGCATAAGGTGTGCGCAGGGTGGCGCGCCGTGCCTGAATTCTAGGGCTTCTGTCTGGCCGGCCTAATTTGTCCTTCTGAGCGGAGCGAAGAATCCAATCGGATGATGGACGCGATTAACCGATGCGTTTCTCCTGCTGGATTCTTCGCTTCGCTCAGAAGGACGGAGGAGCCGGGCTATTCGGCGCTCAGCCACAGCCCGCAGCCAAGCGCGGACACATACAGGTCGGGCTCCACCGGCTCGGTGACGCCGTGGCGGTCACTCGAGAAAAACCGCTCGTGATCGGCGAGTTGCTTCCAGACGCCGGGCCCGGAACCCGCGACGGCCTCACCCACCGGAATCGTGACCTCCCGCCCCGTCGGATTGATCGCGAAGAGCAGCCGGGCCGGGCCCTGCGACTGGTCGGCGTTGTAGATCACGGCGAACGCCGGCGAACCCGGCAGGTGGAAAAACTGGAAGAACCCCTCGCTCGGGCGCGACTGCTGGCGCAGCAACCGGCCGAGCTCGCTCCGGCGAAACGCGATCCAGTCGGCGAAATACGCGTGCGTGCCAAGGAAGCGGTAGAGCCGGCGGTAATCGAGGGCGTTGAGATCGCCGCGCAGGTAGGTGTTATTCACGCCGTGCTTCGAGCGGAGGAAATCCTGACCCGCCGCGATCATCGGGATGCCGAGCGACATGAACAGCAGCGCCGCCATCAGGTGCGTGCGGTGGCGATCGGTGGGCGTCGGTGCGTAGCCGTCGTTGTTCGGATTCTCCGTGATCATGTCGATCCACGTGCGGTCGTCGTGCGACTCGGTGTAGTTCACCGTCTGCGCCGGCCACTTCGCGAAATACCACGGCGAGCCGCGCAGGAAATATTCCATCCGCTCCGGCGCGCCCGCGGCCCGCACGTAGTCGCGGAGAAAATCGCGATAACCGTCGTTCCACGACGCCCAGCCGGTGTCGCGCAGCGCGCCCGCGATATGGCCGCGGAAACTCCAGGGCTCCGCGATCAGCACGACGTCGGGCTTCGCCCGTTTCAGCGCCACCTCAACGTCGCGGAGCACCTCGACGCCCAGCAACTCCGCCAGATCGAACCGAAAGCCATCGATCCCGTAGACCTCGATGAAGTGGAGGCAACTGTCGATGATGAGCCGCTTCGCCATCGCCGAGCGCGCCCGCAGATCGTTGCCGCAGCCGCTCCAGTTCGAGAGCGTGCCGCTCGCGTCCTGCTCGAAATAATAGATCCGGTCGATCAGCAGCAGATGCGCCGGCAACCCGACATGGTTGAAGACCACATCCAGAATCACCGCGATCCCCCGGGCGTGAAACGCCGCGATCAGCTCCTGTAGTTCGCGCACACCCGACGCCTTTTCCGGCGCGAGCGAGTAACTGCTCTCGGGCGCGAAGAAATTATTCGTCATGTAGCCCCAGTGGTATTCCTCGGTCGTGGCGTTATCGAACTCGTGGAGCGGCTGCAGTTCGACGCAGTTCACGCCGAGCCCGTGCAGGTGAAACTCCGGGCTCTCGACCCACTTCTTCAGCCCCGCAAACCCGCGCCGCTCCTCCGCCGTCGCCTTCACCGGCGCATGCGCCGCGAGGTCGCGCACATGGGCCTCGGCGATGATGAGATCGTGCCACGCCGGCGTGCGAAAATTCCGGTCACCCTGCCCCACCCACATCTGATCGAGCACGATGCCGGGGCCTTCGCGGCCGACCGTCGCGAGCGCATACGGGTCGAGGACGCGGACCTCGGGCACGAACTTTCCCGCGCCCTCGCGCACGCCGTCGACGATATACCAATAAAACCAGCCGTGCAGATTCTGGTTCAACGCGATCTCCCACACGCCGGCCGCGCCGTCGGCATCGGACCGGCGGGCGAGCGGAAAGGGCACCAGCTCCGGCGCCTCCTGCCTCGCAAGCTCGCGCACGATGAACAGCGCGACGCCGCGCGCCCGCGGGGCGAACAGCCGGAACACCGTCTCGTTCCCGCGCACGATCGCGCCGAGCGGGAGATCGCTTTTCAACTCGTAGAAAAACCTCCCGGGGACCAGCGGCACGCCGGCCATGAACGCGGCGCGCGTGCCCCCCGCGATCTCCGCCCACATCACCATCCGCGCCTCCGCGAGATCGAGCGGCACCGTGAGCGTGAATTGCCACAGGTGCCAGCCGGTGCGGTGCGGATCGAGCACGCGGTTGGTGTTGCCCATGTCGTCCCGCACGAGATTGGGCGCATCGCCGCGCGGCACGAGCCACTGGTGCTCCCCCGTCACAAACTTGAAACGCAATCCGCCCGCGACGAGAAATCGCGCCGCCTCGCCCGTCCAGAGCAGCACCGGCTCGCCATCGAGTTCGGCCGCGTGCATCTGCCACTCCTCCTGGCCGATGGCGACCTGCCAGTCGTTGAAATCACCGGCGACGTAAACTGTGTCGCGCGCCGGATCGACGTTGGAGTCGTGCCCGAGCGGCAGCACAAACGTGAGCTGGCCAGCCGCATTCAGGAAATAGCCGTAGGCGCGCCCGGCGGCCAGCGGCGGCGCCGGCGCGAGCGCACTGGGGGCGAGGCATTGCTCCCCCAGCGAAAAACGTGGCCCTTCGGCGCCCGTCCAGTCATGATCGAGTTCGACAACGCCCGAGGTGAGCGATTCGAGCCAGGCCCGGACAATGCGGTGCGCCGATGGAACCATGCGGAAGGGATAGCATTCGCCGCGCCGCGCGCGCGACAAGCGGGAAACGCGAGGCCGGCTACCGCTCCCGGAGCTTTGGTCTCGAGTCCACTCGAGACAAATCAGGGCGGACGGCTCAGAGCCCGCCCCTACCCCACGAACCAAACCCCGCTCACTGCACCGGATCGAACGCGTCCGTCACCGGATGCCCGTCGAAATTCTTCAACTGCGGCAGTCCCAGCAGCCAGCACGCCGTCGCGCAGGTGTCCTCGGTGCGGACTTCAAGCGCGGCGAGCTGCGTGAGATCATAATTTTTCTTCACACCCGGCCCCACCACGATCCACGGGATGTGACGGCTGCGGGGATCATCGGCGCCGTGTGTCAGACCCGCGCCGCCATGGTCGGCGGACAAGAGGACAAAGGTGGATTCGCGAATCTTGGCGCGGTCCAGTGCGGTGAAAATCTGCGCCAGCTGGGTGTCGGTCTTTTCGATCGCCGCCAGTTGTTCGTGCGAGCCCCAGCCCTTCGCGTGGCCGACCGTATCGACATCGGGAAAATGGATGAAGGTCAACGCCGGCTTGTGCGCTTCAAGGATTTTCACCGCGTTAATCACGACATCCTCGTTGGTGCCTTTTTCGGTCGCCGGAATGAAAGAATACGTGTTCGTGCCGGGCTTGTTCAGCGTGTTGAACTTGATTTTTCCTGCGATCATCGCGGTCTCGTAGCCAGCCTTCGAAGCCATTTCCATGACGGTCGGGACTTTTGGGTAATACGGTTTCGCAAGGGGCAGTTCCTCGTTCCAGTGGATGCCGTGCTTCTGGGGAATGACGCCGGTCACCATACTCGTGTGCGACGGCAGCGTGATCGAGACCGCGGTCGTCTTCGCCCAAAACGTGTAAGCCCCCTCGCGCACCATCATCCGCAGGGTCGGCATGTTCGCGAGCAGCGCGCGATCCGGGCGCAGCCCGTCGATGCTGATGATGATGACGTGCTCAATGGCGGGAATCGGGCGCGTCGGCTTGGTAAGGGGGGCCGCCGGAGCCGGCACTTGGCCTCGGACAAAAACGGTGGTCACCAACGCGAGGGCGAAAAGAGAAACGATTCTCATGAAGGAGCCAACGTGCAGAGCATGCCGTGGTTTGACAAGACGCACCGCGTGCGCGTCGTCTCTTTGTCACCAACGTGTCCACGCCCGCGCCCATTCTCGTCGCCATGTCCGGCGGAGTCGACAGCTCCGTGGCCGCGCTGCTGCTCAAGCAGCAGGGCCACCCAATCGTCGGCGCCTACATGAAGAACTGGATCAACGAGGACAACGTCGTCGGCGATTGCCCGTGGCAGCGCGACATCGAGGATGCGCGCGCGACCTGCGAGAAAATCGGCATCGAGTTTCGCGTGATCAATCTCATGCGCGACTATCGCGAGCGGGTGGTCGCCTACCTCCTCGACGGCTACGCGCGCGGGTTGACGCCGAATCCCGACATCATGTGCAACCGCGAGATCAAATTCGGGGTGTTTCGCGCGTGGGCGAAGGACAGCGGTTTTTCCGCCGTCGCGACCGGACACTATGCGCAGCGGATGGAAGGCAGGGCGCGACCGCCGGGCGCGCCGGAGCAGAGGAACAGTGGGCCGAGCGGTCCCTCCTTCCCCACCTTCGAGCTCCACGAAGGTGCCGACCCCAACAAGGATCAGTCCTACTTCCTCGCGCTGCTGTCGCAGGACCAATTGCGCGACGCGCGTTTTCCGATCGGTCACCTCGAGAAACCGGCGCTCCGGCAGCTCGCCCGTGACGCCGGAATTCCGACGGCGGACAAAAAAGACAGCCAGGGCATCTGCTTCATCGGTGAGGTGAAGATGGCGGATTTTCTCCGCGCCTACGTGCCCGACGCGCCCGGCCCGATCGTGCGCGCGCACGACGGGCGCGAACTCGGCCGGCACCGCGGGCTGCATTTCTACACGCTCGGCCAGCGCAAAGGCATCGGCGTGCCCTCGAACACCGACCACCAAGCCTACGTCGTCGTCGGCAAACGCGCCCCCGACCGCGCGCTGCTCGTGGCCTTCGATCACCCGGACGCGCCGGGCCTGTTTCAAAACGAAGTGCGCGTGCACTCGCTAAGCTGGATCGGCGATCCGATCACGGCGCCGCGGACGCTCGAGGGCCGCGTGCGCTACCGCGATCCGCGCGTGGCGCTGGAAATTTTTCCTGAAGGCGGCGGCACCGCGCGCGTGACGTTTCGCGAGCCGCAGCGCGGACTCGCGAGCGGACAAATTCTCGCGTTCTACGACGGGCCGCGGCTGCTCGGCGGGGGAATTTACGCCTGAGGAATTGTGGCTCGGGACGTCTCTCTCCGAGGCGTCCTGAGTTTCAAGAATCGAGCGCGAATGTTTTTCGTGGCGCGGCGCAACCTCAGGATGGCTCGGAGAGCTGTCCCTACCCGCGATCGTTTCCTGGCAGCTGTTGCCACGATAACGCACGGCCGCACAGTCGATCCGGTCATGCCACCGTTCCGCCCCTTCCTCGCGCTCAGACGGCTCTTCGAACACGAGTCGCTGAAACCGGATTTGTCCCGCGGCGTGCGCGCGACCATGGGATTCATGGTGCCGATGCTGCTCGCGGCCCGCGGCTGGCTGCCGATCGAGGTTTCGTTCGTGGCGCTCGCGGCGCAAAACATCGCGATGGTCGATGTGCGCGGCGCCTACGGGCTGCGGCTCACGTTGCTGCTCGCGATGACGGCGGTGTTTGCCGGCAACGCCGCGCTCGGTGCCCTCGCGTCGGAGAACCTCGCGGGCGCTCTCGTCGCCACCGCGCTGGTCGCCGCCTGCGGCGGACTGTGGCGCCACCTCAGTAGCGACTACGGGATGTCGCTCGCGATCTCGTCGACCCTCGTTTTTTTGATCGCGCTCAACACGTCCGGTGGCCCGGCCGCGGCAGGCAGTCACACGTGGGCCGCGGTGGTCGGCGGATTGTGGGGCGTCGCTCTCCAGGTGGCCAACTGGCCCTTCCGCCCGCAACACCCGCTGCGCCGCACGGTGTCCGACAGCTGGCTCGCCGTCTCCGATCTTTTTGACGCGATGACGCCGACCGAGGCGGGCGACGATCCCGCGCGGCAGAAACGCGTGCATGCCGCCGAAGCCGCGCTGCGCATCATGCTCGACAAATCGAACGCGACGCTCGCCGCGGCGCGCCCGAGTGTGTTTCGCACGCAACTCGAAGCGCTTAATCTCGCCGCTGCGAAACTGTCCACCCGCGTCGTCGCGCTCAACACCGCGCTGGAAACCTTGATGAGCGAACCCCCGTTCGCGTCGCTCGTCCCCGCCCTGCAGCCGATGTTCACCTCTCTGGTCAACACCTCGCGCACCGTCGCCCTCGCGGTGGTCTCGCGCCAGCCCGCACACTGGGCCACCGCCGAACTCCGGCTGCACCGGCTGACGAACCTGCTGCGCGTGCTCCGCGTGCGGGTCATGGTGCAATCGCCGGAAGGCGCGGCCGGTGCGCAGCTCGTGGAAATCCTGCGCCAGATTGAGCAACTCCGGCCGGAGATTCGCGAAACGCTGCGCGCGACGATCGACCGCGCGAACGAGCGGAGCGCGTTTTCGCTCGAGCTGTTCGACCTGCACACCCTCACGCTGCGGCCGCTCGCCTCAGCGTTGAACCTCACCTGGCGCGTCGATCCGGCGCTGGTGCGCTACACCGCCCGGCTCGCGGTGCTGATGATTTTTGGCGTGGTCGTGTTCAAGCTCGCGGACTTGCCGCATGGTTACTGGCTGCCGTTCACCATCATCGTCGTGATGCAGCCGGACTATGGCTCGACGCGCCAGCGCGCGGCGCAACGCGTCCTCGGCACGCTGGGCGGCAGCCTGATCGCGAGTGCGCTACTGTGGCTTCATCTGCCGTTCGCCGCGCTGATGCTCGCGATGGCGACGACGGTTTTTATCTTCGGCTACTTCGTGCGGCAGAACTACGCGCTGGCGGTGTTTTTCGTCACGCTGTTCATCGTGCTGCTCACCGAGGCCGGCGGCGCCGTGACGATCGCGTTCACCGTCGAGCGGCTCGTGAGCACCCTCGCCGGCGGCGCGCTGGCATTGCTCGCCGCGATGTTTTTCTGGCCGGTCTGGGAGCGCGAACGTTTCCCGCCGCTGCTGGCCGCGGCGTTGCGTGCGAATCGCACACTGCTGCGCGTGCTCGCCGCCCGCCTCACGAGCGGCGGCAGCTACGACCCCGCGGCGGTGGCCGCGAAACGCGCGGCAGAAACCGCCAACAGCACCGTCTTCTCTTCGCTCCAGCGCATGACCGGCGATCCGAAAGCCCAGCAGGCTGGGCTCGAACACGCCGCCTCGCTCGCCAACGGCAACCAGCGACTCACCCGCGCGCTCACCGTGATCGCGCTGCACCTGACGCCGGGCGAACCGCTGGCGCGACGCGAACTCGACGCATTCGTGCCGCTCGCCACCGACGCGCTGGAGGCGCTCGCCCATTCCGTCGAACGCGGGGAACCGGCTCTAGCGCGGCTCGAAATGTTCTCCACCGCGCTCGAGACGCTGCGGTGGCCGGTGCCGGCGAGCGGCGAATCCGCCCCGGGCGGACGCCGCGATCAGTGGGTGGTCGCGCAGCTCACCCGCGCGGCGACCGAACTCGCCGCCATGCTGCTCTCGACGATGGAGGCCGCGCCCGCGCGGAACGCCGATGTGGCGTTTCCGCGGTAGGGCGCGCTTCAGCCCGCCCTCTGAACATTGGCGCGCAAGCGCGCGGGCCGCTCTCAACTTATCACGGTCAACGCCAGCCGCGTTGCAAACGCCAGAAACACCACACCCAGCGCGCGATCGATCCAGTGGCCGTGCCGCAGAAATCCGCGGCGCACGTCCTCGCGCGTGAGAAAAACTGCCACGAGCGAAAACCAACCCATCGTCGCCCCCACCATCCACAGGCCGTAAGCCGCCTGAATCGGTTTCGGCGTGGCGGGATTCACGATGAGCACAAACAGCGAGATGAAAAACAGCGTGACCTTGGGGTTCAGCGCGTTCGTGGCGAAACCCGTGGCAAACGCCGCCTGGGCCGACGGCACCGCGGGAGCACTGCCCGCCGCGACGGCCGACGCGTCGCGCGGTTTCGCCCGGAGCGACTGCACGCCGAGCCACGCGATGTAGGCGGCGCCGGCGTATTTCGCGACGTTGAACCACGCCACGGAGCGCGCGAGCAGCAGCCCGAGGCCGAGCAGCGAATAACCGACGTGCAATGAAATCGCCGCCCCCACCCCGATGCCCGTCCAGATTCCGGTGCGCCGGCCGTGCCCGAGGCTTTGCTTCACCACGATCGCGAAGTCGGGGCCGGGGCTCGCGGCCGCGAGCAGGTGCGCCAGCGCCACCTTGAAAAACTCGATCCAATAGTCGTGCATCGCCGCCGGGCTAACCGAACTCCGACTGCCACTCCGAGGTAGGCTGCGCGTGGAGCGCACGGCCCGTCCACCGACCTTCGCGACGATCGCGGGGTTTGGGTTTTGCGTCCATCGTCGCCACCTCAGAGCGCGACTTCCTTGAACACCGGACTCGCCAGCATCTGGTCGAGCTGCTTGCTCTCGGAGAACGCCTTCAGGTCGCGCTGGTCGGGCAAATTTTTCAGCGTCTTCGCGAGCAACGCGCGCGCCTCGTCCGCGCGGCCCAGCAGCGCCAGCACGTAAATCTGGCGCAGCACCGCGGGCGCACGGAGGGCGGCGTCGCGGGCCGCGTCGTTTTCGTAGTCCGCCAGCGCGGCCTTGTAGGCGTCTTTCGCCGTGCCGCGGTGGCCGAGTTTCACCCGGCAGCGGCCGAGTTCCAGCCACGTGTCGCCGACGTCGGGCGCCAGCGCCGCGGCGCGGGTGAGCGTCGCCTCCGCGCGGGCGACATCGCGCACGCTGAGCGCAAATTTCGCCTCGCTGACGAGACTGAGGGCCTCCTTGCGCTGCAACGACGTGATCTCCTTGGCGCGCGGTTTGCACCCCGCCCCGGCGACCAACGCCACCAGCGCCACGATCGTGAGGACGCGTTTCGTCATGCCCCGATTGCGATACTTTGGCTCCGAGCCGTCAATCCCATCGGTGAGCCGCCGGGCAGCCCCGCCGCCGCCTGCTCACATATCCGGCGGGACGTTGGCGATGGCCTCTTCAATCGTCGTGAGGCCTTCCTTCACCTTGAGGATGCTGTCCTGGTGCAGCGTTTTCATCCCGCCGCGCTGCGCGATCTTTTTCAATTCCGCGGCTTCCACCTCCTTGTTGATGCCATCGATCAACTCCTCGTTGCTCACCATCAATTCGTGGATGCCCACCCGGCCCTTGTAGCCGTTGCCGCCGCATTTCGGGCAGCCCTTGGGGTTCGCCTTGAAAATCTGTCCGCCGGTCCAGCCGATCGCCTTCTCCATGATTTCCTTTTCGCGGCCCGCCGGCTCGTAGGGCTGCTTGCACTGCTTGCACACGCGGCGCATCAGGCGCTGGGCACACACACAGAGCAGCGACGATGACACCATGAACGACTCCACGCCCATTTCCGTGAGACGCGAGATCGTCGTCGGCGCGTCGTTGGTGTGCAGCGTGGAAATGAGCAAGTGACCGGTGAGCGCGGCCTCGACGGCGATGCCGGCGGTTTCCTTGTCGCGAATTTCGCCGACGAGAATGATGTCGGGGTCCTGGCGGAGAAACGCGCGCAACGCCGTCGCAAACGTCAGCCCGATCTGCCGGTGCATCTGCATCTGATTCAGGCCGGGCAGCGTGTATTCGATCGGATCCTCGGCGGTGCGGATGACGATGTCGGGCGTGTTGATCTCGTTAAGGGCAGAGTAGAGCGTCATCGACTTGCCAGATCCGGTCGGGCCGCAATGCAGGATCATGCCGTAGGGCTGGCGGATGCACTCGCGGTAGCGTGTGAGATTTTCCTCCGAGAAACCGAGCGCCGGCAACGGCAGCGTGGTCTTCTGCTTGTCGAGAATACGCATGACCACGCCTTCGCCGTGATTCAGCGGCGCGGTCGACACGCGCAAATCGAGGTCGAGATTCTTCTTCGTGAATTGCTTGAAGATGATGCGTCCGTCCTGCGGCAACCGGCGCTCGGAGATGTCGAGGTTGCACATGATCTTCAAGCGGGCGATCAGCGCGGGGCCGACTTTTTTCGGGAGCCGAAGTTTTTCCGAACACACCCCGTCGATGCGGTTGCGGACGATCACTTCTTTTTCCTGCGGTTCGATGTGAATGTCGGAGGAGCCGTTGAAATACGCGTCCTCGATAATGCGATTCGCGAGCTGGATAATCGGGCCGGATTCTTCGCTGACGTCCTCTTCCTTGAGTTCACCGCCTTCGCCCCCGCCCTCGCCGTATTCGGCGCCGATCTGCAGGACGACGTCGTCGAAACCCGCGGACTTGTCCTGGCCCTTGGCAAATTTGTCGCGGATGTCTTTTTCGCGCGCCAGCAGGCGCACGACCGGCTTCCCCGTCATCTCCTGGATCTTCGTCGGCAGCGTGACCTCGAACGGGTTCGCGAAGGCCACGAGCAGCATCTCGCCGACCTGGCCGACGGGAATGACCAGATTCTCTTTGCAAAAATCCTCGGGGATGCGCTCGAACGTCTGCGGCGAAATGCGATAGTGCGCGACGTTGAACGGCGAGAGATTGAGCGCGCGCGCCTTCGCGACGAGACATTGAAACGCGGTGACCTTGAAATCCTCCTGCAGCAGCTTGTCGAGATTGTCGCCGCTCAAGTCCTCCGGACGCGCCGCGAGCGCGGTGCGCTGCTCGGCATCGAGCCGGCCCATCTCGACGAGCTTCGTGACAATCTGGAGCTGAATTTTTCCGAGGGGCATGGCTTATTTGGCGACCGCCGGAGCCGGCACGGGCGCCACCGCGGCGGCGGGCGCGGGAGCGGGCGCAGCAGGCTTGGGGGCATTCGCCGGATCCTTGGCGTGTTTCTCGAGGTAGTCGGCGATGCCCTCGAGCGTCGTGCCGAACCACAGGATCGGGCCGCCGAGGGTTTTTTCCCAGAAGGCGCGAACCGCCGGGCTCAGGTAATACGCGGTCGCCACGAAATGAAATTCCTCCTCGCGATCAAACGGCACCGACCACGTGGCCCAGCACGCGCCGAGATCAAGATTTTTGCGCGAATCCTCGGGCACGTCGTAGTCGCGCAGATCCACGAGGCCGACGCCCTCCGACTCGACGAGATGGTGCAACATGTCGTCCTCCTTGAGGACTTTCATATCGTAGGCGAGCAACCCGAGGATCGTGCTCTGGCGCGGCTGATCGGTCGCGACGACCTCGATCAGTTTCTCGTTCGCCGTCTCGAGATCCTCGATTTTCACGAGATTGTGCTCCACGAGCGCGGCGCCGAGGAGGCGGTTCGCGCGCATCAGGAGGGGACGGTGTTCTTTCGACATCGGGAGAAGGCTTGGATCAGGCCGCGACCGCAGGCGAAGCTTTTTCTTGGCGGCGGAATTTCGCCACCCGCTTTAACAACTCTTTCTTGAGCCGGGCCAGTCCGTCGCCGGTGAGGCACGAGGCCTCGAGGAGGTCGACCGTCTTGTGGCGCTTCTGGAATTTCGCCAGCTGCGCCGCCGCGGCCGCGACATCCATCTTGTTGGCGACGACGAGCCGCGGCTTCTTGAGCAACGCCGGATCGTAGAGTTTAAGCTCGTTGAGCAGGTGCTTGTAGTCGTCGCGCGGGTCGCGCGCATCCGTGCCCGCCATGTCGATCATGAAGATCAGCAGCGCGCAGCGCTCGATGTGACGCAGGAAACGATGGCCGAGCCCGCGGTTTTCGTTCGCGCCCTCGATCAGTCCGGGGACGTCGGCCAGCAGCAGCCGCTTGGTGCCCTTCTTCTCCTCGGAATAATCGATCACCCCGATCTGCGGGTGCAGCGTGGTGAAGGGATAAGCCGCCGTCTTCGGCCGCGCGTTCGTGATGGCGTTCATCAACGAGGATTTTCCCGCGTTGGGGAAGCCCACGAGGCCGACGTCCGCGATGCTCTTCAATTCGAGCCGGTATTCGCCGCGCTCCCCGAGATGACCGGGGTTCGAGCGCTTGGGGGCGCGATTGGTCGAGGTCTTGAAATGCGTGTTGCCCCACCCGCCGTTCCCACCCTTGCACAGCACGATGCTCTGGCCGTCGGCCGTGATTTCAGCGACGATTTTGCGGGTGGCGAGGTCGATGACCACCGTGCCCAGCGGCAGCTTGATGATCCGCGCGGCGCCGTCCTTGCCGTGGCAATCCGAGCCTTGGCCGTGCTCGCCCCGCTCGGCGTTCCAGTGCGGCTGGAACTTGTAGTCCACGAGATTGTTCGTGTTGACGTCGCCGAGGAGCACGACGTCGCCCCCGCGGCCGCCATCGCCGCCATTGGGGCCGCCCCACGGCTCATATTTTTCGCGGCGGAAGCTGATGCAGCCGCGGCCACCGTCGCCGGCGGCAAGTTTCACTGTGCATTCGTCAACAAACATGCTGCCCACGATACAGAAGCGCGCGGCTTTGCCAAGGGGGAGAAACTTTCGATGGCCCCTTGCACGATTTTGCCCTGGCGAGCCCCTCCGGCTGGGCGGGGCAGTCCCGGTGGAATTTCCGATGCTTTGCTTCGTCCCGAACGCGCCGCGCAAGGACCAACGCGGGAACCGCGAGACGTTCTCCTCCAGTCCGCCCGGTTCGGGCCGACACCTCTCCTTGCCTCCCGCCCTGCACGAAAGTCGTGCGCCACCGTTCCACGGTCGCGCGCCGCCCCGAGAAACACGCGGCGTGAGGTTTTTGTCGAACCGGCCGCCGGCCGGTTGAGCCCGGCCAGCGGCCGGGCCTAACTCAGATCGAAATCTTGATCCCTTTGCGCAGGTAGGTCGGGACGTCGAGATCCTGGCCGTCGAACAGATTGCGGTCGGTCTTCTCGAAATGGCCGCGGCTTTCGACTTCGCCGAAGCCAAACTCTTCCTGCGCCGCCTTCGCCGCATGCACCGCCTTGGTCGCGGCCGCGGCGCTCAGCTCCCTTTCGGCCGTCGTCGGTTTTTCGGGAGCGTTCGAAGCCACGTGCGCCGTCAGGCTGTCGGGCCGCGGGACGAAGGGCGCCTTGCTCTTCCCCGTCGGGATCGGACGGCGCGGCGGCACACTGCGGCCACCCATGTCGCTGGTGCCGAGCACGCACACTTCCACGCGCCCCGGCATCCCCTCGTCGATCACCGCGCCCATGATGATGTGCGAATCGCGTCCAAATTGATCCGTGATCGCGCTCATCAGCTCGTTCACCTTCGGGAGCGTGAGATCGGCGCCGCCGAGGATGTTCACGAGCAGGCGGTCGGCCTTGCGGGAGAACTCCGGCGTATGCAGCAGCGGGCACAGCTTCAAACTCGCCAGTGCATCGGCGACGGCGTTTTCGCCACTGCCTTCGCCCAGGCCGAACAACGTTTTCCCGCCGCGATTCTGAAACGCCTGCCGCAGCGTCGCGAAGTCGAGATTGATCAGGCCGGTCTTGAAGAGCATCGCCCAGATCGATTTCACGCCGCGGCCGATCCATTCGTCGGCGCGCGCGAACGACGCGAGAATCGCCTCGTTGTCCGCGGCCTCCTGCAGCAGCACGTCGTTGGGCAGCGGGATCACGGCGTCGCACACTTGGCGCAGGGCGCGCAACCCTTCCTCCGCCTGCTTCATGCGGCGGCCTCCCTCGAAACTGAACGGCAGCGTGACAAACGCGATCACGAGCGCACCGGTCTCAGCGGCGATTTCCGCGACCACGGGCGCCGCACCGCTGCCCGTGCCGCCACCTTCGCCGACCACGAGGAAAACCAAGTCGCAGTCCTTCACGACAGCCGAAATCTTTTCGCGATCCGCCTCCGCCGCCATACGGCCGAGCTCGGGGTCGCCGCCGGCGCCGAGGCCGCGCGTCACACTCAGACCGATCAGCACCTTGTCTTGCACCGGCGAACTCGCGAGCGCCTGGTGATCCGTGTTGATCACCGCGAGCTGGAGCCGCTCGAGGTTTTCCATCTTCAGGCGATCAACGGCGTTGGAGCCCGCGCCGCCGACGCCGACGAGCTTGATCGCGATGTTGCGGTCCGTGAGGAGACCGTGGTCGAGGGGAAGTTCGTTGAGATTCATTGCGGGTCAGGTGTGGGCGAAGAGGCGCTTCATGCCGGTGAGGAACCCGCCGCGGCGACGCGTGCCCGCCGTCTTCTCGGCGTGCGCACTCATGCCATAATAGAGCAGGCCGAGCGCGGTGTGATAGCCGGGGTCGCGCAGATTTTCGCTGACCCAGGTCGGCGCCTCGCCGAGATGCGCCGGCACGCCGAACACGCGCGCGGCGGCCTCGGCGATGCCGCCGAGCTTCGCGGTGCCACCGGTGAGCACGACGCCCGACGCGCACAACTCCGGCGTGAACGCATTGCCGAGTTTCTTCTTCACGACCTCAAGCAGTTCCCACGCGCGCGCGGCCGTGATTTGCTCGATGGCCTGCTGCGAAAACTGCCGGTCGCCGATCGCGAAATTGCCATCGAGCCAGACTTTTTGCGCCTTGTCCTTCGTGACCACGCTGGCGCGACCGAAGCGGTGCTTCAATTTCTCCGCCTGCCCGTCGGTGAGCCGCAGCCCGATGCTGAGATCGTTCGTGAGGTGCGTGCCGCCGACGGCTACCACGCCGGTGGTGTGCGCGGCGCCGTCGCGATAAAGCACGTAATCCGTCGTGCCAGCGCCGATGTCGATCGCGAGCACACCGTGCTGGCGCTCCTCGGGCGTGGTCACCATGTGGCCGGCCGCGAGGCTCGCGAGCACGAGCTCGCGGACTTCCAGATTAAATCCGCGGATGACGTGAATGTTGTCCGCGAGCCGCTGCTCCTGGCCGTGCACCGTCCAGTAACCGACCTCGAGGCGCTGCCCGACAAGATTCTCCGGCATCGCCGGCACGAGCCGGCCGTCGACGCGGAACGGGCGGCGAATGTTGTGCACCACCATGCGGCCGGCGGGCAATTCTTTCGACTTCGCGAGATCGCACACGGTGCGAATGTCGCCGGCCTCGATCATGTTGTCGGCGGCCTTCACATTCACCGCGGCCTCGTTGTAGAAACCTTCGAGGTGCGCGCCGGTCTGCGACAAAAACACCAAATCAATCCGCTCGCCGGCGTCGCGCTCGGCCTGTTCGAGCGCAGCGTGGGTGCATTCGCTCGCGGCCTTGTAGTCGACGACACTGCCTTTGATGACCCCGCGCGACTGGCATTCGCCGCGGCCGATGATGGTGAGCTCGCGGCCGTTGTGCTCGCCGACGAGGACGGTGGTTTTCGAGGTGCCGATTTCGACGGCGCCGATGAAGGTAGTGCTAGAGCTCACGTTTGGTCTGGGACGGGGACTTCGAAGGGAGGGAGAAGATCGGCGCAGGTGCGGCGGAGGCCGTGAACTTCGCGGGCGCGACCGCGGCGCCCCGCGGAGCCGTCGGCAGGGTTGCAGGGGCGGGCGGCACGTCGAACGTCACCGGCACCTCGCGGCCGAGCGCGAGATTGATCTTCGAGGCGGGCAGCGGGACCGTCGCGAGCTTTTCCAACTGGTAATCGAGCTTGGCGATCTGGAGCGTTAAATCGCCGTCTGCGCCAAACACGATCACCAGGCCCGCTTTCGTGCGCACTTCGATTTCCTTGTCCGACGCAAGGCGGGCCAGCGAAACGATCTGCCAGGTCGCGTAAAGATGCGCCGCTTGGAGCTGCGCTTCCGCGAGCAGGGTCGCGACCGCATTCATGCCCTCGATCGGGGCGAAGCGGCCGCCGGTGCGCGCGAGTTTCATGCCGGCGAGCCAGGGCAACTGATCCAGCCGGTCCGCGTCGAAACCCGTGCCGGCAAACACCACGCCGTCGCGCGCGACGAGCAGGGTGCGCTCCTCGCCCGAGCCGAATTGCGCGTGCAGCCGCGCCACCGGCGCGCGTTCCGCGACGCGCACCTCGAGCGTGTCGGGAAAATTTCGCGTGAGGCTCGCCGCGCTGACCTGCCCATCGGAGAGGAGTCGCGCGCGCAGTTGCTGGAGATCGAGATCCATCAGCGTCGCGCCCTTCGGCAGCGCAAGGGCCGAGCGCAGCCAGGTCGCGTTGAGCACGCCGTCGGCGTTGGTCTTCAGCGCAAAATTCTTGATCGGGATCGTCCGCGCCGCAGCCGGCATCTTCGACGGATTTTCCTGTAGCGCCGCCACGACCTCCCACGCGCCCCACGACACGCCGAGCACCGCCACGACGAACGCCAGCACGCGGGCGAGCGAGGCCAGCAGCCGCCAGCGTCCCTCGCGCGACATCGCGCGCGGCTTCACCGGCTGGGGAATGTCGCGCCAGTTGCGGGCCTGCGGGGCGTGGACCAACGGTTGATTCATCGAGGTAAGGCAGCAGCCATCCGAAAACGCTGCACCGCGGGCATGACCAACTCCCGAACCAGTCCCGTAAAATCCAGCCCCCCGCAGCGAGCGCTCATCGGCAGCAAGCTGGTCTCTTTCATGCCGGGCAGCGTGTTGATTTCGAGCAAAAACAATCCGTTTTTCGTGAAGATAAAGTCGACGCGCGCGTAGTCGCGGCAGCCGCAGCCGGCAAACGCCGCCTCGGCCGCCCGCTGCACCTCGGCGGTCTCCGCCGCTGCGAGCGGCGCCGGCGCGAAATACTCCGTCGCGCCCTTCGTGTATTTGCTCGTAAAGTCGTAGACGCCGCTCTTCGGCCGAATCTCCACGACGCCCATCGCCTTCCCGCCGAGCACGCCAATCGACAGCTCGCGGCCAACGAGCCGCGGTTCGATCAACCAGGAGCCACGCGTGATTTCGGAAAGCTTGGTGGCGAGTTCGGCGCGTGTCGCCGTGAGCGCGAGGCCGACGCTGCTACCCTCGTTGTTGGGTTTCACCACGACGCTTTCGCCGAGGCGCGCGACGACTTCATCGGCCGTCGGTTTTTTGTCCGCGGAAAATACCACCGCGTCCGCGACCCGCACGCCGCGCGTGGCCGCGGCTTGTTTCGTGCGCGTCTTGTCCATCGTCAGCGCGCTGCTCGCCGCATCGCAGCCCGCGTAGCTCACGCCCGCTGCATCGAGCAGCCGTTGCATGCCGCCGTCCTCGCCGAACGTCCCGTGCAGCGTCGAAAACACGACGTGTTGCTTCGGGTCGAGGCCCGCGGGGATTGCGTCGGCGTTGATCTCGAACAGCCGGGTCGGGAACGAGCGGGCGAGCGCGAGCGCGCTGGCCTTGCCCGAGCCGAGGGAGACTTCGCGTTCAGCCGAGGTGCCGCCGGCCAGGACGGCGATGATGGGGAGCGGTTCACTCATAAAACATCTTTCCAGTTTTTTCCGTAGAGCAGCACCTCGGGCTCAAGGTCCACGCCTTTCGCCTGCCGCACGCGAGCGCGCACGCGCCGCACCAGCGCGAGCACATCGGCGCTCGTCGCCCGGCCGCGGTTCACGATAAAATTCGCATGGGTCGCCGAAACCTCGGCGTCCCCCACCCGCTCGCCCTTCAACCCGCTCTCATCGATCAGGCGGCCGGCGGAATGGCCGGGTGGGTTTTTGAAAATGCAGCCCGCACTTGGCTCGCGCGGCTGCGATTCGTGCCGCTTCTTCGCGTAAACATCCATCTGCCGTTTGACCGCGACCGCCTCGGTCACGCGGGCCGGTTTCAGCCGCGCCCCGAGCGCGATCGCGTGATGCAGCTCGGCGCAGTGCCGGTAGTCGATGTGCATTTCCTCCTTCGCGAGCGTCCTCACTTCACCCTCGAAGGTCATCAGGTCGACGGTCTCCACGACGTCGAACATCCAGCCGTTCATCGCGCCCGCGTTCATCCGCAACGCCCCGCCCACGTTGCCCGGGATGCCCTCGAGAAACTCGAAGCCCGCAATGCCCGCTGCCGCCGCCAGCCCGCACAGATTCTTCAACCGCAGCCCCGCGCCGACGCGCACGCTGCCGCCGTCCACCGGCTCGAACTTCGACCAGGCCTCGTGCGCCAGCGAAATCACCATCCCATCCACGCCCTCGTCGGGCACGATCAGGTTTGAGCCGCGGCCGAGCAGGAAAATTTCCACGTCCGCCGCGCGCGCCGCGCGCAACACGGCTTGCAGATCCGCGACGCTCGCCGGCTCGACGTAAACGCGCGCGGCGCCGCCGAGGCGCATCGTCGTCTTCGCCGCCAGCGATTCCTCGCGCTTGAGTTTCGTCTCGGGCGCGAGCTGCGGCTGTAGCCCCGTCGCAAAATCATCCCATGTCTTGGCATTCATCGCATCGTCCTCGGCCCGCATCGGCGCCGCGGTATTCATGCCGCCGCCGGCTGCGCCGCCCCCGGGTCGACGGGCGGCGCGGTCATCGCCTCGAGATCGCGCAGCATGAGTTCGAGGGAGTTCGCGCGGTCCATGCGCTGGAGGTTCGCGCGGAATTTTCGCAGCAGCCAGTCGTTGAAAATCAGATCGAGCACCTCGGCCGTCATCCGGTCGAGCTGCGTTTGCTCGACGGCGATTCCGCCACCCTGCCGTTCGAAGAAGGACGCGTTCGCCCGCTGGTGATCGTCCGCCGCCTGCGGAAACGGCACCAGGATCGCCGGCGTCTCGCAGCGGATCAGTTCCGCGAGCGTGCCCGCACCGGCGCGCGACACGACGAGATCGGCCGCCGACAGCAGCTCGCCGATGCGATCGCTGAACGCCACGAAGTGCGCGTGCACGCTCGCCCCGGCCTTGGTTTTCAATTCCACCGCGCGATCGTCGCCCTTGCCGAGGCCGGTGACGACGTAGAGCTGCACGCCCTCGGCCGCGAGCGTCTCGAGTTGGTGGCGCGCCCAGTCGTTGAGCGCGCCGGAGCCCTGGCTGCCGCCGAGGACCACGAGCACTTTCTGGTTGGGCTCGAGTCCGAGCGCGGTGCGCGCCGCCGTTTGCGGCGTGCGGGCGATTTCGCGGCGCACGGGCAGGCCGACATGGCGCGTCGCCAGCGCACCCACCCCGTCGATGCGAATGCCCGCGGGCAGATAAACGCGTTGGGCGAAGCGTCCGAGCGTGCGAATCGCGAGGCCGGGCACGCGGTTCGATTCATGCAGTGCCACCGGAATGCTGAGCACGCGGCCCGCCGCGACGACGGGCGCGGACGTGAAGCCACCGAAACCGACGATGCCATCGGGCTTCCAGGAGCGCGCGAACCGCAGGCAAAACCAAAACGCCTGCGCCTGCGAAACGAGGCAGCGCAGAAACGCCATCGGCTGCAGCGAGAAACCCGTGCCCGGCATCCGCTCGAAACGCAGGTGCGGATATTTCTCAAGCAGACGCGCGTCGACTTTCTTACGGCTGACGAGGAGCACCGCTTCGTGTCCGCGCGCCGCGAGGCCCTCGGCGAGCGAAATGCCCGGGGACAAATGCCCGCCCGTGCCGCCGCAGGAGATGAGGAACCGGCTCACGCCATGACCTCCCGCATCGCGCGCGCGCGTTTCGGGAGCGCGGCGCGGCCCCAGGTGCGCTGCGTGTTGACGAACACGCCGAGCAGCAGGCCCATGAGCAAAAGATTTGACAGCCCCGCGCTGATAAACGGCAGCGACATTCCTTTCGGCGGCACCATACCCGTGACCGACAGCAGATTGATCAGCGCTTGCAGCGTGATGAACAGGAGGCAGCCCGTCACCAGCAGGAAATGAAACAGGTTCGGTGCCCGCCGCAGATGCGACAGCCCCGCGATCAAAATCACCAGAAACACCGCGACGACCCCCATGGTGAACCACATCCCGAGTTCCTCCCCAATCACCGCAAAAATCATGTCGGTGTGCGCTTCGGGCAGGAAGCTGAGCTGCTGTCGGCCCTGCCCCAGTCCGACGCCATCGGTGCCGCCGGCCGCGTAAGCGACGAGCGCTTGGCGGACTTGGTAGGGCGGCTCGGAGTTCCAGAACTCCGCCAGCCGGCGCATGCGGTTGGGGTTTTGAATCACGAGCGCGGCGAAGCCCGCCGCCGCGCCCGCGAGCGTCGTCAGCAGATAGCGCCACTTCGCGCCCGCGAGAAACAGCATGACGAGTCCGACGACGAGGTAGAACGCCGCCATGCCGAAATCCGGCTCGCGCACGATTGGCAGCACGAACGCCCCGATGATCGCGATCGGGTAAAGGAAGCCGCGCTTGAGTTCGCCGATGCGCGTCTGGTTCAGCGCGAGATAATGCGCGAGGCAGAAGACGAAACCGATTTTCGCGAACTCGGACACCTGCACGCCGCCGAGCCGCAGCCAGCGCCGCGAGCCGTTCGCCCAGATCCCCAGGGCGGGCACCAGCACCAGCACGAGGAGCAGCAGGCACGCGCCGCCGACCCACCACCAATAATTGCGCGCATAATCGAGATCGATCCGGCTCACGATGAAGCACAGGAGTGCCGCGACCGCGACGCCCGCGAGCTGCTTCGTCAGGTAAAAATACGGGCCCTCCTTAAACGACGCGCTCGCGCTGAACAAAATCGTCAGCCCGAGGAGCGTGAGGCCGATGGCGCAGACGACAATGACCGTCGCGGGATTGAGCAGGGAACGCGCACGGAAAATTTCGGCGGGCTGCGGGGCGGTGGCCATGTCGTCGCGGCGGGGTGCGGTGGAAAGGTGAACGATCGATTCGTGCGATACCGGTTGATTTGTCATTCTGCGCGCTGCGAAGAATCCAGTGGGGCTGACGAAACGCTGTGGGGCGGCGAGCCTCCCGCTGGATTCTTCGCTTCGCTCAGAATGACAGAGAGGGATTTGTCAGGGCTTGCCGGGCGGATTCGCCATGGGCGTCTCGTCCACCTTGATCACGGGCACCTCGCCCGGGGCGAGCGCCTTCGGCCCGATCTCGGGCGTGGTCGCCGGTGCGGTGAAGAGCGGCTTGATTTCTGGCACTGCGGGCTTCGCGGCGCCGCTCTTCGTGGTGGGACCGCCGGCTTTCGTCGTCGCGGCGGGCTTGGCGGCGGACTTGCCCGGGGGCGTCTGCCAGCCGGGGATGATGAGTTCCATGCCCGCAAAAATCTTCTGCGGATCGGTGATGTTGTTCGCCACCGCGATGTCGCCTTGTTTCACGCCGTATTTTTTGGCGATGGCGCTGAGCGACTCGCCGTTCTTCACGGTGTGCTTCACCGAATCCGCCGCGCTCTTCGGCAGCGTCGCGTCGCCGGGCTTCGCCGTCGCACCCGTCGTGGCGGGGGCGGTTGCAGCCACTTTGCCCGGGATCAAAAGTTTCTGGCCCTCGTGCAGTGGCGAGTTTGCCTTCAGGTTGTTTGCCGCGGCGAGCTCGGGGACCGCAAGGTGGTTCTTCTTCGCGATGGTCCAGAGGCTGTCGCCCGACTTCACCGCGTAGGTCGTCGCGGGGACGACATCCGCCACCGGTTCCGCCACGAGCGTCGAGGCCGCGGCCGTGCCCGGACGCGTGGGCGAGAAGCGCACGCCACCGCCGGCGGAGAGCGCGGGCGCATCGGGATTAAATGACATCATCGGCGCCGCGCTGATGGGCGAACCACCGTTGTCGCTCATCGGCACGTTGACGCTCGGCGCGAGCGGCACGGACACTGCGGGCGCCGGTTCAGTGCGGCTCATGGTGTCAATCGGCGCCGGGGTCGGCTTCGAGGTCGAGCTGCAACCCGGATTGGCAAAAATCAGGATCAAGGCAAACACGTGGATGCCCACGACAACGCCGAGGACTTTCATGATTTTCATAGGAGGAATGGGTAGATTGGTTGTGAAGACTACTGGAGGTGAAAGCTACTTTAAACTCACCGGCACGGCCCCGACATCGCGCGCGAGTTTTTCAAACTGCTCGCCGCGTTCCTCGAAGTTGCGGAACATGTCGAAACTGGCAAATCCCGGGCTGAGCAGCACATGCTCGCCGGGCCCGGCCAGCTCGGCGGCGCGGCGGACGGCCTCGTCGAGCGTGGCGCAGCTCGTGTGCGCCACCCGGAACGTCGAGCAGTGAAACGCCAGGTCGGCGCTGGTCTCGCCAATCAGCACCACGTGCTTCACGCGCGGCGCGATGCGATGGGCAAACCCCGCGAGATCGCCGCCCTTGGCGCGGCCGCCGGCGATGAGCACCACGGGCGTCGTGAAACTCGCGAGCGCCGCCTCGACCGCGTGGAAATTCGTCGCCTTGGAGTCGTTCCAATACCCCACGCAATCGTGCTCGATCACGCGCGTGAGCCGGTGGCGCCCCAGCCGGAAGGTCCGCGCCGCCGCATACAGCACCGCCTCGTCGAAGCCCACCGCCCGCCACCACGCCGCGGCGAGGAGGAAATTCTCCCGCTGCGGATACTCGGCAAACACGGTGCGTGCCAGCCGCGTCTCGCCCGGCTGCTGCTCGGTCGCGATTAACGCGGAGGCCGCGAGCGGCCGGTCAAATTTTTGCGCGAAGCGCTGCACCGACGAGCCGGCGAAAAATGCGCCCGGCGCCGTATGCGCGACGAGATTCCACTTCGCGCCGAAATAGCCCTCGAGCCCGGCGTGCCGCTCCAGATGATCTTCGGCGAAGTTGGTCCACAGCGTCGCATCGGCGCGGAAATGGCGCAGCGTCTCCGCCTGGAACGAGCTGACTTCGCAGAGCGCCCAGGCCTCGGCCGGGCCGCCGCGTGTCTCGGCCGCGTGCCGCGCGAGCGGATGCCCGGCGCTGCCCGTCGCGTGCGCCGTCTTGCCGATGGCGCGCAAGGCGTGGGCGAGAAATTCCGCGAGGGTGGTCTTGCCGTTCGTCCCCGTGATCGCGACGACGCGGCCGCGCCAGAAGAGCGAGGCGAAGTCGAGTTCACCGAGGCACTCCGCCCCGGCGGCGCGAGCGCGTTCGAACCACGCGTGCTCCGGCGGAAACGCCGGTGAAAACACCACGAGCGCGTGGTGGCGCGCCGCCAGGGCGGTGAACTCCGCGCCGCGGACATCGTAGATTTCCCCCTCGAAGCCGAGCCCGGCGAGCAGCGCGCGCACACTCTCCCCGCCCGCGCCGCCGCCGAAAATGGCGACCGGCTTCGCAAGCAACGGGAAGAGAAAATCGGGCGCGGCCAACGGCATGGTTATGGGAGGGTGCGCGCGGCGAGGCCGGCGCGGTGCGCCGCCCACGCGCGAATGAAGGTGCGGTTGCCCATCGCCGCCGGCAGCACAGCGCGAGACGTGGCGCTGCAGAAAAAGCGGGGCGCACGCACCGTGCGTTCCGCGACACGGCCGGCGCCGGTCGCCGGCTGGGGATTTTTCGGGATCGCAGTCATGGTTAGCGGAGTTTGAGCGTCGCGAGGCTGGCGAGCGCGCAACCGAGGGAGAGGACCCAGAAACGCAGGACCACCTTCGTCTCGGGCCAGCCTTTCTTCTGAAAATGATGATGAATCGGCGCCATCAGGAATACCCGCCGGCCCACGCCAAAGCGCGTCCGCGTGTATTTGAACCAACCGATCTGGATCACGACGGACAGCAGTTCGGCCACGAACACCCCGACCGCGATCACCAGCGTGAAGGGCTGGTTGATCATGAACGCCATCACGCCGATCAGCCCGCCGAGCGCGAGCGAGCCGGTGTCGCCCATGAACACTTCCGCGGGATGCGAATTGAACCAGAGAAACGACATGCAACCGCCGATGAGCGCGCCGCAAATCACCACGAGTTCGCCGGTGCCGCGCACGTGGCTCAGCAAAAGATATTCCGAGAGAAACACGTGGTCCGCGACGTAGGCCATGATCCCGACCACGAGCACGACCGTGATCGTGAAGCCCACCGCGAGCCCATCGAGCCCGTCGGTGAAGTTGATCGCGTTGCTGAAGCCGACAACCCAGAGGTAAATCAACCCGAGCAGGAGCCACCACGGCATGCTCGGGATCACGGCATGCTTCACGAACGGCACCCACAGCTCGCGGATTTTCTCCGCGCTCATCGGGTGCCAGAGCAGCACGCCGAGCGCGACGATCGTCGCGAGCGTCTGCCACGCGATTTTTTCCCACGACGCAATGCCGGCGCTTTTCTTGTGCACGACCTTCAGGTAATCGTCGCGAAACCCCGGCACCGTGAGCGCCGCGTAGACGAACAGCGCGACGATGACCCAGACGTTCGGGGTCGCCCACAGCGCGGAGCTGACGAACACCGAGAAGAAAATAATCAGCCCGCCCATCGTCGGTGTGTGCTTCTTGTCGAAGTAGGTCGCGCCGAGCGCGCCGGTGCGGTCGTCGATGTAGCCGTGGCCGAATTTCAGGTCGCGGAACTTCCGAATCATCATCGGCCCGATCGCGAAGCCGATGAAGAGCGACGTGAGCGCGGCGAAGATCGTGCGCAGCGTCATGTATCTCAGCAGCCGCAGCGGCCCGAAATATTCGTGGTAGTCGGAGAGATAACTAAGCATGGGCCACCTCCCGCGCCGCGCCCGCCAGCGCCCGCTCCAGCTGATAACGGCGGCTGCCTTTCACGAACACCGCCCCGCGCCATTCCGCGATCGCCGCGGCGATCGGATCGAGCGTGGAGCACATCTGGATCTGTTTTGAAAAATCCCCCTGCTCCAGCAACCCCCGGCAGACTTCGTCGGCCTGCGTGCCGATCACCAGCAGGCGGTCACTTTCGCGCAGCGGCAGCGTGCGGCCCAGCCGGCGGTGATGCGCAGCCGACTCGGCGCCCAGCTCCTCCATGCACCCGATCACATAGAGCCGGCGGTCCGCCGGCTCTGTGATCGCGGTGAAGGTCGCGAGCGCGTCGTCCATTGACGACGGGTTCGCGTTGTAGCAGTCGAGATAGAGCAGGCGTCCGTCCTCGTGGCGGATTTCGCCGCGGAGCTTCGGCGGCGTCCACGCCGCGAGCCGCGCTTGAATCGTTTCGGGCGCGACGCCGAGCCGCAGCGCGACGGTGATCGCGAGCGCCGTGTTGTCGGCCATGCCGTCGGTCACGCGACGCAGCTTGAACATCGCCGGCGGCGGCGGCCCGAACGCCACCGCCATCACGGTTTCGTCGCGGCGCTGGATCACGTTGTAGTGAATGGTGTGCTGCGGGAGCGTCGCCGGCCGGAGCACCGGCGAGCGTTCGAGCACGAGCTGGTCGACAAAGAGATCGCGGAACGCGGCGAACTGCGTGCAGCTCTTCGGAAACACCGCCACGCCGCCGGCTGCCATGCCGCGGATCAGGCCGGATTTTTCGCGCGCGACACCCTCGAGTCCCCCGAGCTCAAGCGTGTGCGCCGGCCCGACCATCGTGATGAGCGCGACATCCGCCCGGAGCATGTCGGCGAGCGTCGCCATCTCGCCCGGCGCACTGATGCCCGCTTCGACGACGGCGAAGCGATGCACCGCGGGATCGAGCCGCGTCAGCGTGAGCGGCACGCCGAGGTGATTATTAAGATTACCCTCGGTGGCGAGCACCGGGCTCGGCGTCGAAGCCCCCGACCCCATGCGGGCATTATTAAGATTACCCTCGGTGGCGAGCACGCCGGAAGGCACGCCACCGAGGACAAGAGTAAGCAGCTCTTTGGTCGAGGTCTTCCCCGCACTCCCGGAAATTGCCACCACGCGGCCGCGAAACGCGCGGCGGTGCTCGCGGGCGATCGCTTGAAACGCCGTCAGCGGATCGGCGACTACGAGCTGCGGCAGCGCGAGCGCGGTGTTTGGCGTCGCGACGATCGCGGCGGCGGCGCCGGCGGCTTGCGCGGCGCTAAGAAATTCATGGCCGTCGCGCTTGTCCGTCTTGATCGCGACGAACACCTGCCCCGGCTGCACCACCCGCGAATCGATCGTTAAGCCCGAAAGCGGCGAAACCGGCGACGCCGTCCAGCGCCCGCCGGTCCACAAGGACAAATCCGCTGGAGCAAACGTCGGCATCTACGCTCGCCCCTTTCTCGGCTCCAGAAACTCGCGCGCGATCAGCCGGTCGTCGAAGGGAAACACCGTGTCGGCGAACTCCTGGAAGGTCTCATGGCCCTTGCCGGCGATCAGCAGTGAGTCGCCCGGCCGGCACGCCTCGATCGCGAGGCGAATCGCCTCCCGGCGATCATCGATCCACGAAATTTTTCCGGGCGCCGTGACGCCCGCGCGCATGTCGGCAAAAATCTGCCCGAGCCGCTCGGTGCGCGGATTGTCCGCCGTGGCGAACGCGTGGTCGGCAAAATTCTGCGCGACGCTCACCATCGCCGACCGCTTCGTGCGATCGCGGTTGCCGCCGCAGCCAAAGACGACGCGCACCTTGCCCGGCGTGATCGTGCGGAGCATGCCCAGGGCGTTGCGCAGGGCGTCGTCGGTGTGCGCGTAGTCGACGAAAACGTTGAACGGCACGCCGGGGCTGACCGCTTCCATGCGGCCGGGCACGCCGGCAAAGGTGCGCAGCCGGTCGAGAAACACCGCCGGATCACGGCCCAGGCCGAACGCCGTCGCGATGGCCGCTAGCAGATTGCTCACATTGTAGCGGCCGACCATCGGCGCATCGATTTCGCGGCCGCCACGGGGCTAGACGAGGCGGAAGGTCGAGTGCTTGAAATGCAGGCTCACGTTTTCGGCGCGGATGTGCGCGCGGGAGTGTTCGCCGAACGTGACCAGTTTTATCTCGGGTAGTTCACGGGAAATTTTTGCCGCCAGCTTTTCGCCGTGTGCGTCGTCGAGATTCACCACCGCGATTTTCGGCGCCGGGCCGTTCGCGCCGGTGAAGAGGCGCATCTTCATCTCGAAATAGCTTTCGAGCGTGCCGTGATAGTCGAGGTGGTCGCTCGTGAGATTCGTGAACACCGCGGCGCCAAACTGGAGGCCGAGCACGCGTTTCTGTTCGAGCCCGTGCGAGCTGACTTCCATCACCGCGTGGCGGCAGTTCGCGTCGCGCATCTGCGCCATGAGGCCGTAAACGTCGAGCGACTCGGGCGTCGTGCGATACGACGGCACCGTGCGCGCCCCGAGATCATAGCTGATCGTGCCGAGGAGGCCGACGCGTTCGGCGCCGCCCAGGAAATGCTTGAGGAGATGCGAGACGGTCGTCTTGCCGTTCGTGCCCGTCACGCCAATCGCCGTGAGATCGCGGTCGGGGAACTTGTAGTAGCGCTGCGCCACGCGCGCGAGGGCGACCCGCGCGTCGGCCACGCGGATGAACGTCACCTTCGACGGCGGAAACGCCGGCATCTTCTGGGTGACGATGGCAACCGCGCCGCGGCTCACCGCCTCGTCGATGAACGTCGCGCCGTCCGCCCGTTGGCCCGGGAGCGCGAAGAACACATTGCCCGGTGCCACGCGCCGGCTGTCGATCGCGAGCCCGGAGATCGGGCGGTCGAACTCGCCCTTCACGGCGACGATCTCGGCGTCGCGGAAATAATCGGAGAGTTTCGGCGCCGTCTTGAAAACCCGGTTGCGCGCCAGCGTCTCCCGGGGCGTGCGGCGCACCGGCCGCGGTTGAAACGCATGGACCAGCGCCGAGTTGAGCGTGAGATAACCGATCACCGGCGGCCTCCTTCAAACGCGACGAGATTCGTGGGGACGACGCCGCGGCCGGCCTGGATGTTGAGCAAGGGAATCAGTTGTTCGCCGATGTGCTTGAACGACGGCGCTGCCACCTTGGACCCGTAGGCCACTCCGTTCGGCGCGTGCGCATCGGCATCATCGATGATCACTGAGATTGCGATCTGCGGGCGGCTGGCGGGGAAAAATCCGACGAACGACGCGACGTGATGCCGCGTCGAATAGCGCAGCACGGTCTGGCCGTTCGCGAGTTCGACCGGCTCGAGTTTTTGCGTCGTGCCGGTCTTGCCCGCGACTTCGTAGCCGGCGATCGCGGCGTCGGGCGCGGTGCCGTTCTTGGTCGCGACGCCCATGAGCATCTGCGCCATCGTGCGCGCCGTTTCCGTCGAGACCGCGCGGTTCAACTCGACGCGCTCGAAACTGTAGACTTTCTCGCCGGCGGCGTCGCGGATCTGCCGGATGAGTTGCGGGCGCAGCAGCACGCCGCCGTTGGCGATCGCGCTCATCGCGGCGTGCATCTGGAGCACCGTGCAATCGATCGCGTGGCCCATCGGCATGCGCGTGATCGTCAGTCCGTCCCAACCTGCCGAGCCGGGCGCGTGCACCGTGCCGTTGACCTCGCCGCCGACGGGAAAACCAAGCTTCGAGCCGAAACCGAAGGCGCGGGCGTAACGGTAGAATTTTTCCTCGCCCAGCTTCATCGCGAGCTGCGCGGCGCCGCGGTTGCTCGAGAAACTGATGACGCGGCTGAGCGGCACCCGGTGCGGATCGTCGTAAAAATGATCGTCGGCGGGGAGCGAGAGCGACTTGCCGCGATAATCGGCACGGGCGAGCGAACAGTCGAAGGTCGTGTCCGGCGTGACCAGCCGTTCCTCGAGTGCACCAGAGGCGGCGACAATCTTGAACACGGAGCCGGGCTCGTAGACGTCGGCGACGGCGACATTCTTCAACCGCTCCTGCTCGTCCTTGGGGACCTTGTTGTATTCGTTCGGATCGTAGGTCGGGTAGTTCGCCATCCCGAGGATGAAGCCGTCGCGCGGGTCGCTCACGACGATGGTCGCCTTCACGGGCTGGTAGGTCTTCGCGATGGTCGCGAGTTCCTGCTCGATGATGTCCTGCACGTTCGCATCGATCGAAAGTCTGACGGTGAAACCGTCGGCGCGCGGGACTTCGCGCGTGCGGAATTGCGCCAGCTCGTTGGAGCGGCCGTCCCGCTCGCCCTCGCGCCAGCCGTCCTGGCCGCGCAGGTAGAATTCCGCGTAGCGCTCGAGGCCCGCGACGGGCTGCTGTTGGCGACTGACAAAACCCAGCAAATGCGATGCGAGCTGGTGGTGCGGATAAGAGCGGCGATAAACGCGAATGCCGTAGACGCCGTGAATGTTGAGCTTCTCGATGTCGGCGTAGGTGGACTCGGAAATATTCTCGGCGAGCTTTGCCCACTTGATTTCGTGGCGGCCGGCGCCATCCGCGGCGGGATCGATTTCGGTGTCGTCGTCCTCTGCGTTTGCCGCGGTGCCGTCTTTAACTGTGGCGGGCGCCGCGGGCGAAAGGTTGAGATTGAACACCAAGCCCGCGGGCGCGGCGGCCGACGAGGCCGCGGATGCGGTGGGCGCCGGGGCCGGCTCGCGGAACTTGGTGGTAAAGGTTTTCTCGAGCTCCGCCAGCGGCAGACCGAGCAACGCGGCGAGTTGCGGCCACTTGGCTTCGTCCTTCGCGTGGAGTTTGTCGTCGGGCTTGCGCAGCGCACTCGGATCAACCCCGACCTCAATCAGCGAGTGGCTGGTCGCGAGGATCGCGCCGTTGGCATCGAGGATGTCGCCGCGGCGCGCCTTCTCGACGATGATCTGCCGGCGGGCTTTGACGATGTTACGGAGATACGAGTCGCGATCGACCACGTGCAACCACACCAGGCGCGCGCCGAGCAGGCCGAACACGCCAAACAATCCCGTGGCGAGCACGAGAATGCGGTAGTTGGAAGCGAACCCTTTGGACATCGATTACTCTTTCGCCGCGAGCCGGAAGGAGACAGCAGTCACGCTGTCGTGAAAAAGATCGCGGTTCCCGAAACGGGCGAGGCGCATCACGGGATCGTCGGGCATGCGGACGATTTGAATTTCCGTCGCCTGCACGAGGCCGAGGTGCCACTCGGCGTTGCGACGACGGAGCACATCAGAACCCTTTTCGCCCTCGATCGCGGTGGTCGTCTCATCGATGCGGCGCTGCACGTCAGCGATGCGGGCCTCGAGCCTACGATTGGCGTTGGCCGTGGCCGAGATCTGGTGGCGCATCCACACCATGCCCAGGCCGATCGAGCCGCTGGCGCTGAAGGTGACGAGCAGCCAGATGAGAAATTGGTTCACGAACGCATGCGAATCGGTGGTTTTCATCGGGGGCGTGGGGTAGACGGGCGAAGGAGCGGAACGACGAGCGGGGGGAAATCAGCGTTTGCGGAGCGCGCGCAATTTCGCGGACCGGCTGCGGGGATTGGCGGCGATTTCGTCGTCGGCCGGCGTGACCGGGCGGCGCGTGAGCGGCTCGGCGAACTTCACGCGCAGATCCTGCGGCGTGGCGTCGTCGGCGTTCTCCGGCTGGCCGCACATGCGGCGGAAAAACTGCTTCGCCGGCCGGTCCTCGAGGGAGTGGAAGCTAATAACGCAGAGCACCCCACCCGGCGCCAGTTTCGCGAAGGCCGCCGGGAGCGCGTGCTCGATGGCGCCGATCTCGTCGTTGACGGCGATGCGGATGCCTTGGAACGACCGCGTGGCCGGATGGATTTTCGACAACGCCCGCGCGCGCGCCGGAATCGCGTCG
>JBBRLB010000049.1:0-38722 GCA_038231575.1 Opitutales bacterium
CGATCATCGGTGCAGACGCACACGCGCTTCGGATTCGCCCCGAGTTCCGTCACCGCCTTGATCGCCTGCGGGAGCGAGTGCCACGGCGTCTGGGGGTTGCCGCCGCGCAGAAAAACCCACACGCCGTTTTCCAGGAAGTCGTTCGCAATCTCCCGCTCGATCGCCTCGTGGGTGTCGGAGATGCCGCTGGCCGCGCCGGCGGCGACGAACTCCCGACCGTAGATATGCCCACACACGGGCTTCCCGCGTTTCAACGCCTCCGCGAGGACGCCGTGACTGCGGACATTCCCCATGGCCACGGAAATGTAATCCATCTTTTCCCCGAGCGCCGCCGCCTCGGGCCATTGATCAAAAATCCGTCCGATCTTCGCGGGCGTGAGATCGCCGCCAGCGGTTTCAAGCGTGGAGTTCGTCGCGGGGACCGTGCTGGGCACGGTGAGGAAAACCGACAGCGGCGCGCGCCGCGCGTCTTCGAGCATCCATTCGATGCCGGCCACATCGCAGACGTTGCCGATCTCGTGGCTGTCGCAGAACACCGTGGTCGTGCCATTGAGCAGCGCCGCCTCGGCAAACGCGCAGGCCGTCATCATGCTGCTCTCGATGTGCACATGCGGATCGACGAGACCAGGCGCGAGGATACCGCCGCGCGCATCGTAGATTTTCGCACCACGCAGGTTCGATTTCTTAAACGTCCCGGCAGGCTTCACCACCGCGATGCGCCCACCTTTGATCCAAATCTCCCGGCCCGGATGCACCCGCTCCGTATAGGTCGACAGCAGGCGCGCCCCCGTGATCACCAAATCGGGCGCGGCCCGGCCCATGGCCACGGCTGCCAGTGAACGGGTCATCGTGTGCAGGGGAGCAACGGAAAAACGTGTCAGCATGCCCGCACTGAAGCAGACCGCGCGCCGGGGCGTCACGTCATTTTGTGTCGCTCCACTGCGGCCGCACTTCCATCGCTGAAGATATCGTTTTACAGTCCATCAGATCCTCGGCCGCCGAGTCTGAGATCTTCGCACGCCCCGACCGCTTACGTCGCGCCGTAAAGGGCGGCGAGTTCGACGAGCAGTTTCTCGAGGTCCTGAAAATATTTTCCCTCGGTCATTCGCGGTTTCGCCTCGCGCAGTTTCGCCACGGCGCGTTCGAGTTCGTCGCGGCGCGTGCGGGCGTCCGGTGTGAGCTGCTGCTCGGCCGCGCTGCGCACCAGCGTGAACTGGTTCGCCCGCGTGCCGTCGAGCGACGCCCCTTCCCTCGCCTGCTTGGTGGCTCGCACGCCCTTGAACCAATCCGCGGGCGTGCCGAGCCCATCGGCATTGTCGTCGAGTAACGCATGTTCGGTCGCGAGCCGGCCTTCGGTTTTATAGAACTCATTTGTCCGTCGCGCCGCACTGAGAAAGCCCTCGAGGAGCGAGACCTGTCCGTCCTTGTCCAGATCACTCGCCGGATCGGCCATCGCCTCGGCGAAATATTTTCCGAAGCGCGAGTAGTTTTGCTCGAAGCCGCTGCGCGTCGAGGTCACCAGCGCGCGATTGGGTCCGGCCAGCTTCGCGAGAAACGGCGCACTGGCCGACGAGGTGTCGATGACCGCCAGCGGGCGATGAAAGGGCTTGAGCCACTCCGCCAGTTCCGTCGCCGACACATCCGGCCCGCGCAAATTAAACTTCGCCTCCTTGCCGTCGAACGTGCCGTGCCCCACGAGCACGATCCAGAATTCCGCCGACCCATCCTTCGCCTCGGCCGCGATGAGTTCTTTCATCCGCTCGTAGTCGCTCGGGGCCTCGGCCGCCCCCACACCGATCGCCAGCGGCTTCGCGCCCGCGAGGGCGCAGAGTCCCGTCCACACCTTCACCTCATTCTCGAACACCGACGAAAACTCCTCCTCACCCGGCGCGCCCGCCACGATGAGCACCGTGGCGTGATCCGCTACGACTGGGTCAGCGGCCCAGACCCCACAGGGGATGGCGACAAACAGAAACGAAAGAGCGCAAAAAAATACTTCAAGCCCGTCCGGAGATTTGTTGCGCGTTTTTGCGGCTCGTTGCGGCCAACTGAATTGGAAAGTTTTCACGGCAGTCCCTTCCAGCGCCGCACGCCCCATTCGGTGAGCAGGCACCCCAATGCAAACGCGAACATCACTGGCGTGTGCCACGCCGGATAGGACCACGTCTCCATCACGGGCGCCTGCAGTTGCGGCAGTTTCTTCGCGAAGTTCTCCAGCTCGGCCGCAGCCACCATTTGGCCCCCCGTCTTGCGCGCGAGCTCCTCGAGCAGCGCGACGTTCGGCGTCAGCGAACGAAACTCTTCCGCCGCCAAATCCGTGCTCCAGCCAGCCGAGGCGCGACCGAGATCGGCGCCGGCGCCGTTGGTGACGCGCGCGGTCGCCTTGTAGCCACCCGTTTGGTGGGGCACGTAAGTCGCCTGGTAAAGTCCGGGCTCGGTCAAGGCGGGCTCGGCCTCGAGTTGACTCGGTACGGCTGCGGCAGTCGCGCCGTCAAACATCACCGCCTCCACTTCAATCTTCACAGTCGCGTCGTCGACCGCCTGAAATTTTTCGTCGCGCACCCGCACTTGCACGAGCACCGCGCCGTTCGGATCGGCCGGCTGCAGTTCAGCGGTGCAATCAACGCGGTTCGGCACATCCGTCACCAGCCAGCGCGTGAGCTGGCGCCACGCCTTGTCCATGTCCGTGCGCGCCGACGCGTCCTTCATCCCCCAGCGCCAGACATCGCCGAGCATCAGCGCGGCGGTCCGACCCCGGCCGAAACGCTGCACCGCGAGCGCGGGCAGCTCCGCGTTTTTTTCGTCGCGCACCGTCGCGATCACGCTCGCACCAGGCTTGAGTGCCCGCACGCGGTTGATGATTTCGAACGATCGCATGCCGTCGAGCCGGACGTGCTCGTCGGCCTCGTTGTCGCGCAGCCGGGCCCACGCCTGCAACCAGCCCTCGCGCGCGAGTTGCAGGTGCATTTCCCCCGGCGGCGGCAACGCTGCGCCCCCCTCATCGCGATCGAGGTAGACGGGCAGCATGTCGCCGACCGGCGTCCGCAGATAGTTGCCCTCGTGAAAACTTTCCATGCCCCCGAGCATCAGGAAGCCGCCCCCGCGCTCGGACACGAATTTCTGCAGCAGCATCGCCTGCTCCGGCGCGAAAAACTCCGCCTCGAGATCGTCGACGATTACCGCGTGGTAGCCGTAGAGCTCCTCGGGCGTGCGCGGGAAGCCCGCACGGAGCTCGACCTCATCGCGCGTGTTGAGGCGCACGAGCACCGGTTGATCGTAGCGCTGCACCTCCTCGGGCGACTGGTTGCCAAAACCGCGGAACAACGGATTGCTCGTCTCACCCGCGCGCCCGCGAAAATCGAATTTCGGCTCCCGCTTCGCCACGCGGATCAGCCCGACGAGCTGCACCTGGGGATCCTCCTCGATCGCGCGGTTGAGAAACTTGTATTCCCAATTCGGCCGGCCGGAAACGTAGAGCACGCGAAACGGCCCCTGCCCGCGATCAACGGAGAGCACGTGGGTGTTATTCGCGAGCGTCGCCTCTTCCGCTTTCGCCGCGGGACCGGCCGCAATCTCCGACTGCGTGCCGACTCGCACCTGGTAAAAGGAGAGGCCCGGCGACTCCGGTTTCAGTTGAAAGCGAAACGCCACGGTCTCGCCGTCGCCGCGCGCGTCGGCGCGCTGCTCCTGCACCGTCTTGCCCGTGCGATCCACGAGACGCGCCACGATCGGCTGGCCGCGGAAACCCGAAGCCGAAACGTCCGCCTGAATCGCCACCGGCGCATCCTCGAAGGCACTCTGACTCACGCGCACTTGCTGCACCGCGATATCGCGCACCGGCTCGTTCCGGCCAATCACCACCGGATAAATCGGGGGCAGCCCTTTCAAGTCCGGCAAGGCGCCGCCCGGCAGATCGGTCGCGTTGCCGTCGGTGAGCAAGAGCACGCCGGCGAGCGGCCGGCCTTGGAAGCGTTCCGCGAGCGTGTGCAGCGCGGCGCCGATCGACGTCGAGCGCCCGTCGAACGTCAGCTCATGAAAATCCGTCGTCGCCTGCAGCCGCGTGTCGAAGAGATAGCGGCGCACATCGAACGTGTTGCCGAGCGCCGCCTGCCAGCCCGTGCCGCGCGGATCGACGAGCTCGCGCAACGCCTCGCCGCGCGTGCGCAGGTCACCGCGATCGTGGATTTGCAGGCCCTGGCTGTTGTCGGCCACGACCGCGAAAAGATTGGCGCCCGGCCGCGCGCGTTGCCCCAGCCAGCGCGGCTCGAGCAGGCAGGCGGCCAGCGCAGCGAGGCCGGTGAGTTTTAGGATCAGACACCACCAGCGAACTGCCGGGGCGGCGGGGGATCGATAACTCCACGCCAGCAGCACGACGCCCACAGCAAATAACGCCAGCGCCGGCCACAGCCAGTTCCCTCCGGAGATCGTGAGCGACGGCGCTGGCATCACTTCGTGTCCGGCTTATCCTTGCCGAGCTCCTCGTAGTAACGCCGCACGGAATCCGCGAAACGATTTGGCACCGGATCGCGGTCGATCGGGGCCAGCTGATCGCGGGGGTCGCGGCGGGCCAGCTCCTCCGCGACGCGGCCGCGCACTTCCACGAGCGGCTTCAAAATTTCCAACTGCACCACGGCCCAGTCGGGTTTGTCGTGTTTCGCCGCGTAGTCGCGACGCATCAGGCGGGCGCGTTCGCGCGCCGCCGCAATCGCCGCGCGCAACTCGGGTGAATCGAGCAGGGTTTCGACGTCGCGCAGCCGCTCCGTCCATTGGCCGAAGTTGCCGCCAGTTAGCGGACCGCCGCTCCAGGCGCCGCCGATGTAAGCCCCATCCAGACCGCCGCCACCGTTGTCGCGCCCCTCGAGAAAGTTCGCGAGATCGAGTCCGCCGCGCGCGCCACCCCCGCCGCCATTAGGCCCGGCGTTCTGCGGATCGCGCCCATTCGCCAGCTGGCCACGGTTGCCCGCTTTACCGCCGGCTTTGCCATCGCGCGGATTTTGTCCACCGGGAGAATTCGCGCCCGCTTGCTTTCCGCCGCTCTTGCCCTGCGCATCACCGGCCTGCTGCCCACCGGGCTGCGGTTCGCCGGGCTGCTGACCGCCACCACCGGGTTGCTGGCTGGCTTGATCGTTGTTCGCGACGCGCTCACCCGGTGAGCCGGGTTGAGTCTGATTCGCCTGCTGTGGATCGCCGGGACGGTTGCCCGGCTGCGCTTGATCGCCCGGCTTGCCCTGCCCCTGCGCGATCTCGCGGCGCAGTTGCTCGGTGAGCGTGTCGAGTTCGGACTGCGCGAGTTTCAACTGCTCTGCGTCGTCGCCGAGCACGCTTTCGGCCGCGCGCTCGACCCCGCGGCGCAACTCGTCCGTTTCGCCCCGCGCCCTCTGGCCGGCCTGCCGGGCGAGCGGAAGATTTCCCTCCTTGAGCAACTCGCGCGTCAAATAAAGCGCCTTGCCCGCATCATCCTTCTCTGCGGCCTTGTCGATGCGGTCGAGGAGACTGCTCCGAAACTCGCCGCTGTTGATCAACGCCTGCTTGGCCTGCTTCAGGCTGTCGGCGTCGTCGGTGTTGAGCTTGCGGATGCTGTCGTAGAGTTGCTTCGAGAGCAGCGGCTCGGAATTTTCCGCCTGCTCCGAGATCTGCTTCGCGCGATCGACGAGCTGGTTCAGCTTTTCCTTCTGCTGCGTGAGCTGATCCTGCAGCTTGGACTGGTCGCCGGAGTCACTGAGCGTCTTGCGCTGCTGGCTCCCCCCGACCGCATCAAGGGCTTTCGAAAGTTCCTCCTGCTGACGCGAAAGATCGCGCGCCTCGCTGCGCATCTCGCGCAGGTCGTCGGCGAACTGGCTCGAGTTTTCCTTCCGGAGATCGTCGCGCATTTGCTGCAGCGAACGCTGGGCGCGCGTGCCGGACGCCAGCGCCTGCGCCACCGAGCCGGACGCGGCCGCCTCGGCCGCCTTCTGCAAGTCCTCGCGCGTCTGATCGAGCTGCTGCTTTTCCTGCGCCATGCTCGATTGGTTTTCGGGACGCTCCATGCGTTGTTTTACCTCGTCGGCGTCGGCGAGCATCTGCTGCTGCTCTTCCTCGAGCCGCTTCAGGCGCCGCTTCACGTCCTCGCGCTCCTGCTCCGTCTTCGACTCCTGCAACGCGGTCTGCAGTTCCTTCAGTCGCTCGTTCAAGTCCTGCTGGCGGCGCGCGAGTTCCTGCAGGCGGTTCATCACCTGCAACTGTTCCTGCCGCTGCGCAGTCTGCGGCGCTTTCGCCTGCCGCTGGGTCTCGTAGCGGTTCTCCGCCTGCGTGAGATCGAGTTGATCGATTTGGCGCTGGTTCGCGCCCCCGCCCCCGCCGCCACCCTTGCGATTGCGGTTGCGAGCGACCTGCGTTTCACGGGCCTGCAATTTCAACAACGCTTGATAAGCCGCCTGCTCGGCCGTCACCGCTTCAGCGAGTGGTGCGGGCACCTTCGCCGCCGCCTTGAGTTTTTCCACTGCCTTTTCCATTTCCGTCGTGGCCGCGGTCCACCACGCCTGCTCGCGGACTGACTCCGCCTTGTCCTTGGACTCGCCGGCTTGCGCGAGCGCCTGCTCCTGCGAATCCGTGACGACCTTGACGTCGTCGGCATACTTTGGAGTCGCGCCATCGCGCTGCAGCCGCCACGTCGCGTTGATGATTTGTTTCTGCAGATCGGTGAGCTTGCGCGCGGGATTCTGGCCGCCCCCGCCGCCGCTCTGCTGCTGATCGTCCGACTGCATGCCCTGGCTCTCCCGGAAAATTTCGTCGAACGGCCGCACCTCGGCGAAAAACAAATCGCCCTTCGTCCGCCGCACCTGGCCGTCGGGCCCGATATCGTCAGCCCACACATACCACGAGACGAGGTCGTCGGGCTTCGCGCCGATGTCCTCAAGTTTCAACGTGTAGGTGAACGACCGTTTTTCCTTCGCCAGCGCGTCGTGTCCGAGTTCGATCGTCTTGGCCGTCCTGCCCGCGACCTCGTAGGTGACGCCATAGGCGGGCGCGCCGAAATCGTCGAACACCGTGCCGTCGAACGCGATTTCCTCGAGGGCCGACGGGCGGATGTCCCCACGCGGCGACGCCAGTTTCAGTTCCGGCGGCCGGTTTGGCTGCACGTCAATCACGAAGGGCGCGGGCACCTTGTTCGCGCGGCCCTCGGCATCGACGAGCTTCAAATCGTAAACCTGGCTCGCGGCAAAAGCCATCGGCGGCAGTGAGGCGCCGGGCTTGCCGGGTTCGATGCGCAGCGGGATCTCCGTCTTCGCCTTGTCGCGCGCGATCAGCTTTGCCGACGCGATGGGCTTGTTGAGCTGCAGCGTAAAGCCGAGTTTCGTGCCCTCGACGGCGCTCACGCGGCGCGTGTCGTCGATGTGTTTCGGCGGCTGCTTGGTATACGTGGGAAACGTCAGGTCGGCGTCGGCGCGCACCAGCTTCGGGTGCTCGAACACCTTCACGTTGAACTCGCGCGTCGATCGCCCGCCGTAATCCACGCGGTAGGTAAAATCATTCGCGACTTCCGTCACACTCCCGCCGAACACCGGATCGGCGAGGCTCTTCACGAGGGGAACGGTGCGCGCCGCCCCTTTTTCCCGCACCACGAGCGTGACCGTCGACGGCAGCGTGCGGCCGAAGCGCGCGAGCACCACGAAGCTGTCGCCCTTTTCCACACTCGTGTCGCCCGGCTGGATCGAAAGACCATCGGTGCTGACCCAGCCCGCCGCGGTTTCCTGGCCGGAAATTTTCGTCACGCGGATGTTCGCCAGCACGCCGATAAAGAGCGCAAAGGCCCCGAGCTGCAGCGCCGCCGCCGCCAGCAGCCGGCCCGTCGGCACTACTTTCCGCCAGTCCTGTTCCGTGCTGCGCGCGTTCGCCTCCTGCAGCACCCGAGACTGCAAAAACCCCGCCGGTTTTCCCGGCTCAATCACCTGCTGCACAGCCGTGAGCACCACGCCCTGCAACTCCGGATGCGCCGCCTCGATCTTTTTCGCCGCCCAACGAAAACCGGGCGAGCGCGCATAATGGATCATCGCGATCGCGGTGACGGCCGTCGCGGCGAGTCCCGCTAGCAGCGGCAACACGAGCGGCGACGACCAACCCGTCGTGCGCTGGATCCCGATCAGCGCGGCGCCGGCGAGCGCCGCGAGCGCCCAGCACACCGCCAGCTTCCACATCAAGCCGAACCATTGCTGCCGGTGAATCACGCGTTGCAGCCGTCCTTTTAGGAAATCGTCGTTCATGATGGGGCCTCCTCGGGTTTCAGGTTTAGACGCCGCGCTGTCCGGCCCGCGAGCGCTGTTTCAATCAGCAAAACGAAAATCGTCGCCGCCACAAACCAGCGCCAGAGTTTTTGCCGGTTCTCCGCCTCCGCGCCGGCCAGCAGCTTGGTGTCGTCCGGCTTTTGCAGCGCCGCGGTGCCCGTGGTGGCGACCGGCACGCCGAGATGTTCCAATTCGTCGGCGCCGAGCGGCGCCGTGCGGCTCTCATTCGCATCCAGATTCACGGCGAAACGCTGGATTCGGCCATTGGCCATGAACTCAAAGAGACCCGGCTCGCTGGTGCCGGCGAAACTCGTCGTCCCCACCGGCAGCGCGATCGATTTTCCGGTGGGTGTCCGCACAGCCACCGCATCCACACTCGCGGGGACCGGCACCGTGTCGCCGATGAACGATTGCGCCGGCGCTTCCGCCGCCCCGCCCGCCAGCTCGATCAGCGAATACAGCAACGGCACGAACTTCGACGACACCGCGAGCTGACTGTCGTCGGGCTGCCAGCCGGCCGTGAGCACAAAAACCCGTCCGCGCCCGACCGGCACGTCGAGCAGCGCGGGATCGCCGCTGTCGAATTTCACCACGACGTGCGCGTCGGGCATCGCGGCGGTGGCCAGTTTCCGGTATTTCCAGATGTGAATCTTCGTGAAATCGCTGAACCGGGGATCGGCAAACGGCGCGAAGAGCGGATGTCGAAAATCGATCTCGGCGAACATCGCGTAATTCGCCGGCTTCGCTTCCTCCAGTGCCAGGCCGTCCCGACCCAGCAAAGTCGCGAGCGTCGGCGCCGCCGCGGTCGATTTCGGCGCGAACACGATCGTCTTGCCCGCCTGCGCCTGCGCGCGCAAGGCCTCCGCGGCGGCGGGCGCAATCGCCTCCGTCACAAAAATCACCGTCGCATCCGCGACCTCCGCCGGCAGCAAGGGCGCCGTCGGCGCGCGGGCGATCACTTTCACGGCCAGCCGCGGCGAATCGCTCAACGCGCGGCGCAGGAAAAAGAGCGGCTGCCGCGTATCGTCGGGCGCATCAGCGCCGAGCCACAGCACGCTGAGTTTTTGCTGCGCCGGCGGAATCGCGAAGATCGTGTTGTCAAAATCCTCGTCATCGCCGCGCAGGCTGATCCGCGAAAGCCCCGTCACGCCTTTCGGCACGGAGACGGCGACCACGCGACTCTGGCCCGGCGGCACGTAAACGTCGAGCGGCGTGCCCGCGAACTCTGCATTCTCCGGGCGCATCCAACCGAGCTTGAATTGTTCGCGCTGGGATTCGGCCGAGTTGGTCACCCGCACGCGCACCGCGGCGCCGGCGGCAGCCGCCGCCTCGGTCGAATCAGCCACCAGTTGCACGCCGGCGTTGGTGAGGTTGCGCGCTTTCAGCGGCTCGACCACGAGCGCAACTCCCTTCGGCCATTCGTAAGCCTGCAACGCATCGAGCCGGCTCCCCGACTGCAGATCGCTCACGAGCACAATTTCGCGCGGGCCATTGGCAGGGGTTTTGCCGTCAGTTTCCGCGAGCGCCTCGGCCGCTGTGATGAGCGCGTTGCCGAGATGCGTGCCGGCCCAGCCCGGCGTCACGAGGTCGAGTCGCGACGTAACGAGCCCCGCGCGATCGGCCGGCGCGGCGCGATTCCATTCGTCGAGCGACACCAGCGGCGTCGCACGGCGATCAAACGTGAACACCGCCACCTGATCCGCGGCCGCCGTGCGGTGAATCACCGCGGCGACACGATCTTTGGCGGCGGACCACAGCCCGGCGCGGCGCATGCTCGCGCTGACATCGACGAGCACGACGATGCGTTTCGGTTGCGCGCTGGTCGGATCGAGCAGCGGCGCCTGTTTGAAAAATGGCCGCGCAAAACCCAGCGCCAGCAAGGCGAGCGCGAGGCAGCGCAACAAGAGCAGGAGCCAGTGTTCGAGCCGGCTGCGCCGCGACAGTCGCGGCGACGACGGCACCAAAAACATCAGCGAACTGAACGTCATACGTTCCCGCGTCGTCCGGCGGATGAGATGAAAAATCACCGGCGCGGCGAGCGCGAGACCGCCGAGCAGAAAGAGCGGCGTGAGAAAACTCATCCGCGGCCTCCCCGGGCGCCGCGACCCGGCGGACGAAACTGCCGGCCACGTTTCATGCGTTCCTGCAGGAATTCAAACAGCGCGATTTCGAGCGGCTGCGCCGTCGGCAGCAGGTGGTAACTGACGCCGAGCCGGCGGCACGTCGCCCGCAACGCCGCGCAGTGCGCCTCGAGTTTCTGCGTGTAGCCCGCCCGCGCCGCGGCCGGATCGATGTAGAGCGTGCGGCCCGACTCGACATCCTCGAACAACGCCGCCTGGTCCAGCCCGAGATTCAGCTCCGCGGGATCGAGGACTTGAAACACGCTGACTTCATGGCCACAGGCCGTGAGCGCCTGGAGGTTGCGCTCCAGTCGATCGAGCGGTGCGAGAAAATCGGAGATGAGCGCCACCAACCCACGCTTGCGCACGAGCGACGTGATGCGTTCCAACGGCGCGTCGAGATTCGTCGTCTTGCCTGCCGCGGGCCGCTCAAGCGCGGCCATCAGTTGCCGCAAGTGTCCCGGCCGGTGCCGCGCTGGCAGATACTCCCGCACTTCGGAATCGAACGTCAGCAGCCAGACCGCGTCGCCCTGCAGATCGAGGAAATGTCCGAGCGTAGCCGCGAGCGTTGCGGCGTATTTCGCCTTGGAGTAGCCCCGCGTGCCGAAGTCCATCGAGCGACTCTGGTCCGCGAGCAGATGAAAGCGCAGATTCGTTTCGTCCTCGTATTTCTTGATGTAGTAGCGATCGCTGCGGGCGTAAACCCGCCAGTCGAGATAGCGCGGATCGTCGCCGGGCGTGTAGGGGCGATACTCGGTGAATTCCACCGAGAAGCCGTGATACGGACTGCGATGCAAGCCGCTCCAGAACCCCTCGACGACCGCGCGCGCCCGCAGCTCGAGGCTGCGGATGCTCATCAACGCCTGCGGATCGATCAGCGTGGCGGTGGGCGCGGGGCGTGGGGCGGGAGCAACCATTCGGGGTTTTCGATCTCGGATTTCCGATTTTCGTTTGCTGCTCTACTCAGGCGGACTTCACGGGCAACGGCGTGGCGGCGAGGAGACGCTTCACGACTTCGTCGACGCGAATGCCCTCGGCTTCCGCGCGATAATTCAACAGCACGCGATGCCGCAGCGCGGGCGCCGCCAGCGCCTGGATGTCCTCGACCGTGACGTGCGCGCGGCCTTGCAACAGCGCCCGGGCTTTCGCGCCGAGGATCAAAAACTGCCCCGCGCGCGTGCCCGCGCCCCAGCTCACCCAGTCGTTGATGAATTCGGGCGTCGTCGCCTGATGTGGCCGCGAGGCGGCGGCGAGTTGCACAGCATAGCGCACCATTTCCTCGGCGACCGGCACCTTGCGCACCAGATCATGAAATTGCTGCACATCCTCGCCCGTGAAGAGCGGCGTGATGGCTGCGGGCTTGGTGGAGGTGGTCTGCGTGACGACGCTGATCTCGTCCGCCTCCGGCAGATAATCCATCACCACATTAAACATGAAGCGATCGAGCTGCGCCTCGGGGAGCGGATAGGTGCCTTCCATCTCGATCGGGTTTTGCGTGGCAAGGACGAAGAACGGCTCGGCTAGAACGTGTTTCACGCCGGCGGCGGTCACCTGGTGCTCCTGCATCGCCTCGAGCAGCGCGGCCTGCGTCTTCGGCGGCGTGCGGTTGATTTCGTCCGCCAGGATCATGTTGGCGAACACCGGGCCGCGCACGAACACCATGCGGCGCTCGCCGCCAAGGTCCTGCAATATTTCCGTGCCGGTGATGTCGGCGGGCATCAGGTCGGGCGTGAACTGGATGCGCCGGAACTTCAGGTGGAAAATCTGCGCGATCGATTTCACGAGGAGCGTCTTCGCGAGGCCGGGCGCGCCGGTGATGAGGCAGTGCCCGCCCGCGAGCAGCGCGATCATGATCTGTTCGATGACGGCGCGCTGGCCGATGATGACCTTCCCCAACTCGGCCTCGATCCGGGCGCGGCCCTCGAAAAGTTTTTCGGCGGTCGCGCGTTCGGCGGCGAAGGTGGCGGACGGATTATCGGGCGGGGCGGCTTCGGTGGGCATGCTCATTAGGTATTTGGGTTTGTCATTCTTCGCGACGCTCAGAATGGCAGGAATTGAAAATCGTGGGTCATCGGGAGGTCGCGCTCAGTGCGTCATCAGGTAAAAGACGATGTTAATGCCCAAAGGATAGGCGACCTTCTCGGAAAAAACGTGAAAGTAGTCACTGTTCTCGCCTTCGCGCTCCCAGCCGTCGCTGACGTCGCTGTTGTGGATTGCGATAATCATGATCCGGCCCTTGTCGTCGCGCCAGGTGCGGACGTGCATATTCTCCGAGCCTTCGCCGCGAAACACGCGCGAGAGCTGGGAATTCGGATCGCCCGGATCGAAGTTTTGATTCCAAAACTGCATCGTCGGCACTTGCAGCCGGTTCATCGGGCCGCGGAGTTCGAACACGCTGTGAAAGATCGGGTGGTCCATCGTCAGGTCGGTCCAGCCGCGGCCGGGCAGCACGCGTTTCATCTGGGCCTCGAAGCCGTCCCACTCATGCTGACTCCAAAAATCATTCACGAACAGCGCCCCGCCATTTTGCAGGTAGTCGCGCAGCCGGGTGACTTCCGTTTCCGACAACTCCATGAAGCCGGTGTGCTCCATGTAAATCAGGGGAAAATCCGCCAGGTCGGGATCGGAGAGATGCAGCGTGCGGGCATCGGGATCGACGCGCGTCGTGGTCATCTGTTGGAGCCGGTAGGAAAAATTCAGATCGGCATCCGGGAAATCCACCCACCAGCCGAAGCGGCGGCCCGTGCCCCAGCCCCCACCCGTGCCACGGCCGACACCCACCTTAAAAATAATCCGCGCAAACGTGAACACGTCCTTCTCGAAACCGCGCGGATTCGTCCAGGTCGGCGTGCCCGTGCTGTGCGAATCGATTTCGCGCGCAGTGCGAACGATCCGCTCATCCACGATGCGTCCGCCCTCGATCGGGACGAGCGGGCCGGCGTCGTCTTCGTTGCCACCGCCACCCCATCCGGGCGGAGGACCAAAACCGGCGCGTCCGCCCGGTCCGCCGCCGCGACCACCGGGCCCGCCCGGCCCGCCGCGTTGCTGCAGTGGCTGCGCGAGCGCGAGACTCGCGCAACCGAGCGCCAGCACGGCCGCAATGGAGATTTTTTGGCAGAGGTTCATCAGTGCGTCATCGAGTAAAAGATGATGTTTATCCCCAGCGGATAGGCGATCTTCTCGGAGAAATTTTTGAAATACTCGGTGTTCTCGCCCTCGCGTTCCCAGCCGTCGCCGTTGTCGGTGTTGTGCGTGGCGATAACCATCATGCGCCCCTTGTCGTCGAAGATCGCGCGGTGATGCACAGTGCGCGTGTCGCCGTCATGGTTTTCCGCAGTATCACCGCTATACTGCCAGTAACGGATGCCGGGCACCTGGCCCTTCGTTTTGATTTCAAACACGCAATGGTAGACCGGATGATTCAGCGGCAGCTCCACGAAGTCGCGGCCCGGGAGCGTCTGCTTGAGCACGGCGGCCACATTGTTCCACGCGCTGTCGCCCCAAAAATCATCGAGCATGAGAAAGCCCCCGTTGAGCAGGTAGTTTCGCAGGGCGGTGGTTTCCTCCGGCGTGAGATAGAGGCTGCCCGGCTCGACCATGTAGATAAAAGGAAAGTTCGGGAGGTCCTGGTCCGTGAGCCGCAGGAAACGCCCATCGGGATCCACCCGGAGCGAGGTCATCTGCTGGAGCCGATAGGACAGATTGAGATCGCTGTCGGGCGCATCCGTGGTCCACGACCGACCACCCCGGCCGTAACCGCCGCCGCGGCTGCCGCGCTTCACGCGAACAAAAGTAAACACGTCCTTCTCAAAGCCGCGCGGGTTCGTCCAGATCGGGGTGCCGGTGCTGTGCGACGCCACTTCCCGCGCCGTGCGCGCATCGTCGGGAATGTAACTCTCGCCGCCAAAACCGCCGCGCCCGCCCCACTGGGCGACACCGACGGCGGCTGCGAAGATCGAGGCCAGGCCCCCCCAGAGGATTTTTTGGCGCACGGTCATGTCAGTGCGTCATCGCGTAGAAGATGATGTTTATCCCGAGCGGATAAGCGACCTTCTCGGAAAAATTATGGAAGTAGTAGTCGCTCTCGCCTTCGCGCTCCCAGCCGTCGCCGTTATCGGTGTTGTGCGTGGCGATGACCATCATGCGCCCCTTGTCGTCGAAGATCGCGCGGTGATGCACGGTGCGCACGTCGCCGTCGTGGTTGGGTTCCCACGTCTGGTGAAGGGGATCGAATTCGCTTTGTTCGCCCAGGCCGACGTTCGGCACCTGATACTTCGCCTTGATTTCAAACACGCAGTGATACACCGGATGATCGAGCGACAGCTCGGCAAAGCTGCGATCGGGCAGGACCCGCTTGAGCACCTGCTCGGCATTGCGCCATTCGCTGTCGCCCCAGAAATCGTCGAGCATGAGAAAGCCACCATTGTTGAGATATTTTCGGAGCGCCGCGACGTCGTCGTCGGTAAGCGTCAGCGTCCCGGGCTCGACCATGTAGATAAACGGATAATCCGCGAGTTCGGGCTCGGTGAGGCGGAGGAACCGGCCGTTGGGATTCACCTTGAGTGACGTCATCTGCTGGAGCCGGTAGGAAAGATTCAGGTCGCTGTCGGGCGTATCGGTCGCCCAGTTGCTACGACGCAGACCATTGCTGCCGCGGCGCACGCGCACAAAAGTAAACGTGTCCTTCTCGAACGTCGGCGGGTTGACCCAGGTCGGACTGCCGGTGCTATGCGTTTCGACCTCCCGCGGAGTCTTCACCTCGGGCCCGATGTAAACGTTGCCTTCGGCCCACGTGCCGCCGGCCGGATCTTCCGGGCCGAAACCGCCATAGCCGCCGTAGCCGCCGTAGCCCCCGCGTCCGCCGCGAGACGGCCGCTGCGCGAGGGCCCCGACCGCGAGGACGAGGAAGACCGCGACGAGTAGCCCGGATCGTTTCATGATTTCGGCGGCGACGCTGGCAGCGGGACGGCGGGCGTGACGCCCCCGGGGACGTCGGTGCCCCTGAGATCGAGCAGGAGCTTCAAGGCCTCGCGGTAACGCGGCGCTTCCTCGAGCGCGAGGAGCGTCTGGCGGCGCGCCTCGTCGACGGCGCCGGTTTTCTGGAGCAATTGCGCGAGTTGAAAATGTGCCGCCGCCGGATCAGGCGGATCGAGTTGGAGGAGCGTGCGCAGCGCGTTGATGGCGTTCGACGTGTCGCCGGTCGCCGTGCTGGCCTGCGCGAAATAGCGCCACGGCGGGGCGACGAGCGGATTCACGCGCAGGAAACGCTCGGCGTTGCGCGCGACGGTCGGCCAGTCCTTGTCCGCCGCGCCGAGTTCCATCAGGCGAAGGTAAGCCTCGGTCGCCTCGTCATCAATCGCCGCCCATTTGGTGAGCGCGGCGCGCTCGGCGGCGGTGTCGCCCAGTTCGCGGAGCACCGCCACGAGCGGACGATACGGCGTGTCGCCGCCTTTCTCGCTGGGATTCAACTCCGCAATGCGCGCGAGCACGGTGCGGGCCTCGGCCCATTTTTTTTCCTCCGCGAGCTGCCGTGCCCGGGCCGTCAGCGCCCAATAATTATCGGGATGTTTCTTTTGCCACGCCGCGAGATCCTCCGCGGCATCGGGGTCGAGCAGGGTCGGACCGGGTTTTTCCCAGTCGAGCCCCGGCGCCAGCCGATCGACGCGCTCGTGCACGAACGCGGCGAAATCCTGCTCGAGCTGCGCGAGCGGCGCCACGTTTTTCTCGAGCGCCGCGTTGATCTCCCGGCCGTCGCGCAGGTCGGTGAGCACGCCACGCAGGTGATCGGCGCCGTAGCGGTTGATGATGAACTCGACGACGAGCGACGACTCGAGATACGCGAACTGCAAATGCTCCGGCGTCTTCGGCGTCAGGAAGGCCGCGCTGAGGGAGCCGACCGGCGTGAGCCCTTCCTTCGCGATCATGGCGCGGTAGCGGGCGTTGAGCCGCATGCCCCACGCGGGATCAGCCTGGCGTTCTTCGTAGACGGAAATGCCTTCGCTCAGCCAGCGCGGCATGCGGTTGCGCGTGAGCTGCAACGTGACCGCGTGACAAAACTCGTGCCAGAGGACCGATTCCCAGTTTACCGGATGACCGCCCGTCGCGCCCGGACCGTTGGCCGTGACGACGCGGCCAAAACACACGCCGAGAAATCCCGGGACGTCGGGCAAACCAAACGTCCGCACCGCAAAATCCTTTTGATCCGCGAAGATCTCGACGTAGGTCGGTTTCGCGAGCTCGACGCCGTATTTCGCGCTCAGCGTGGCCTTCGCCTTGCGCAACAGCGCCAGCACGCGCGGCCCGTAGATCGTCACCTCGGACGACGCCATCCGCACCACGATGTCGTCGCTGGTCATGGTGGCGTATTTCGCCATCGTGTCGCGCAAGGTCACGAGATTGAACGCCTCGACGTCGTATTCGTCGCGATCGTGGACCGCCTGCGCGAGCCGCCAGCCTTCATCTTCGTTGCCCAACCGGAGCAGGTCACTCGCGAGCTGGGCATTCGCGGGCAGATACGACGCATCGAACGCGATCGCGCGGCGCTGGTAGGACGCCCCCTCGGCGAAACGGTATTTCTGGGAAAGTTTTTCGCCGATGAGATGGTCGACCCGCGGATTCGTCGGCCAGTTGCGCAACGCCGTCGCGCGCGCCGTCGCCTCGCCCTCGATGTCGTAGCGCAGATGCGCGAGCACCGCCCGATAGGCCCACGCCTCCGGGTGCGTCGGATTGATCGCAATCACTTGATCGAGGAGCTTGGCGGCCTCGGCATATTCCTCGCCATCGATGCGCTGGTCCGCGAGCAGGAGGAGGCTCGGGACGTGGCGTGGGTTGAGTTTCAACGCTTCATTCAGCGCCGTCACGGCGGTCTCGCGCTGCCCGTCGGTGTAAGCGCGCGCGCGCCCAAACTGCAAATCCGGATCGGCGGGGAGCTGCTTCACCCCGTCCTCGAACGCGCGGGCGGCGAGGGCGAAGTCGTGCTTTTCGAGGGCGAGCTCGCCCCGCGCGAGATAGACGTCGCGCAATTTTGGCTCGGCCTTCTGCGCCGTGGCAAAAAGTTTATCGAGCACCTCTTTCGGATCGTAACCCAAGAGGAGAAAGGCGCGCCCGATGATCACCATTTCCGCCGGGCTGCGATAGAGATACTGGCGGGTCATGACGAGGCGCCGGATCTCATCGACGTAATTGGTGGCCTCGTCCGGCCGACCGTTGGCGAACGAAACCTCGCGGGCGAGCCAGCGCAGCTTGATGCTGTTGGGATCACGCGTGAGGGCATCGACGATCGTGGTGGCGGCGGCGGCGTTGCGACCGACCGCGAGTTGGGCCCGCACGAGCACCGGCAGCCAGTCGGCGCTCGCGGACGGATCGCGCGCGGCCGCGCCGCCGTGTTCAAGGACGAAGCTGTAGTTACCCGCGAGCAGTTCGCGCTGGGCATCCGCGGCGTCTGGCGCGGCGGCGCGCGACGCGGAGGCGCAGAGGAGTCCCAGCATTAACGCTCCCGTGCACCACGCACGCGGCGATCGGGCGAGCGGGGGCCGGCAGCGGTTCATGCGCGGGAAAGGGACAGCGGGTTACTCATGAGGGGACGCACGCAACAAGCCAGACGCGTGGCGGGCGAAAGAGTAATACGCGCCCGCACGATTTCTCAAGCGCTCGTGCACTTCTTGCGCGCTTGCGCGACCGGCCCGGCTCGCGTTGTCATAACGCATGCGTTTTCCAGCCGCACTCCTGCCCACCCTTCTGCTCGCCACGCCCCTGGCCGGGGCAGATTTTTCCGTGCGATTCGACGCGCTCAAGGCGGCCGCCACGCCCGCTCAGCTCTACACCTTGCTCTATGACCTGCCCAAGGGCGGCGATCTGCACAACCACAGCGGCTCCGAGCGCCCCGAGTGGATCTACGCGATCTGCACCGACCCGGCGCGCAACGGCGGTGACACGTTTTATACCCGGGCGCATTTCGCTGCCGCGGCCGATGCCATCGCGCCCGCCAAACGTTTCCACAATCTCCGCCAATCCGGCTACGACCGCCTCCCACCGGAGGTGCGCCAGGAATACGTGCGGTTCGACGCGCTCTCGCGCGACGAACGCACCGCCTGGTGCGACAGTCTGCGGCTCGATGCGCCCGGTGAAGGCCGCGACGAATTTTTCAACGTCCTCTGGCCGCGCCGCGGTCAAATCGGCAGCAACCTGCCGGTCATCACCGAAGTCCTCGTCGAGAACATCAAGGCCTTCGGCGCCGAACATCTCGCCTATCTCGAAACCCAGTTCGAAGTCGACGGCGTGACGGACAACGCCGGCCGCCCCATCCCGATCGAGGAAGCCGTGGCGTTGGTGCAGCGCCGCCTCGGCCAGCCCGATGTCGTCGCGACCGGCGTGACGGTGCGTTTTCAACACGCGCTCGTTCGTTTCTTCACCGATGCGGAAAAGCAAATCAGCGAGGCCTACGCCTTCGTCGACGCCCATCGCGATCGGTGGGTCGGGCTCAATTTGGTGGGCATCGAGGAAAACGGCCGCGGTTATCCGCGGCGGTTTCTCGCCACGTTTCGCGCGCTGCGCGCGCGCTATCCCACCCTCGCGCTCTCGATCCACGCCGGCGAGATGGATGGCAACGATTCGCATATTCGCGACACGCTCCTCCTCGGTGCGAGCCGCATCGGCCACGGCGTGAATCTCATCCAAGATCCCGACACGCTGCTCCTCCTCCAGCAATCGCGCCGCGTGCTCGTGGAAGTGAACCTCATCTCCAACCGCCTGCTCGAATACACCCCCGATCTCACGCGTCATCCCTTCCCCGAATATCTCCGCACCGGCGTGCCCGTCTGCCTCAACACCGACGATCGCGGGATGTGGGACTCCAATCTCACCGACGAATATTTCACCGCCGTGAACACCTTCAACCTGTCGTGGGACGAAATCATCGAGCTCGGCCGCAACTCGCTTTCCTACTCGTTTGCGCAACCCGATGTGAAGGCGAAACTCCTCGCCGACTTTCACGCGCAAATGGCGGCGTTCGAAAAAAAATATGGCAGCGATGCGGCGACGGCAGCCGACGCCCTCGCGAAGCTTGCCACCGTGAAACCCGTCACCTACGGCTACGCGAAGCGGACGTGGGATTTGGAATTCAAGTAAGGCAGGTTGAAGCCCGCTCTACTTCATCTTCCACCCGCGCAGCGCGAAATATTTTTCGCGCGGCTCCGCGGTCCAGCCGTTCACGCCGTGTTTCGGCAGCCACCAGGCGTGGACGACAATCACGGCCACGCCCACGACGCCCAGCAGGACGAAAAACCATTCGCGCCCCGCGGTCGCGGAAACGAACACGGAGATCGCGCCGCCGAGCAGCAGTTTGGCGAGGCGCCGCCCCTTCGGCTCACACTGTGCAAATCCCGACAGCAGGATGTTGCCCAGGGCCACGAGACCAAACACCACCGCGAGTTCGAACCAATACGGTGAGTTCATCGGCTATTTGGCGGGAAACGGCACGGCGGTCCCGCGGCCCGCTCGCACCACCAGAATCGGAATCACCGTGTTGTGTCGCACCTTGTCGATCGTGCTGCCGAGGAAGAAATCGCCGATGAGCTTGTGGCCGTGCGAGGTCAGTGCGATCAAATCGCAGGCGCGGGCGGAGGCAGTCTTGAGAATTTCCGTCGGCGGGTTGCCGAGGGCGAGTTCGGTTTCCACCGCCAGGCCTGCGTCGCGCAACTTGCCGGCCACGCCATCGAGATAAGAGCGGTCGGCCTTCATTTCATCGGACTCGGCGAGTTGCAGCGACTCGTGGTGGCGCGCCGCAAAACCGTCCGCCACGTGCAGCAGCAGCAGCGCCGAGCCCATGCGCCGCGCAAACTCCGCGATGTGCGGCACGAGCGTGTCGTCCGCAGGGGAGTTCTCCAGGGCGACGAGGATTTTTTTATACATGGGTTACGTCCGGTGAGTCATTCTGAGCGGAGTGAAGAATGACAGAAAAAGCGAGGTGGCGCTCACGCACTTCCGCCGGTGAGGCCCGCGATGTCGAGCAGGAGCTTCACGTTGAGGCCGATGATAAGGAGCGTCGTGGTCCAACCGAGCACCTTGATCCAGAGCGGATTCACGAATTCGCCCATCTTCGCCTTCTCGCCCGTGAACCGCATCAACGGCCAGCACGCGAAGCCGAGCTGCATCGAGAGACACACCTGGCTCGCGACGAGGAGCTCGGTCGTTTTGCTCTCGCCGAACAGGCCAATCACGATGACGGCGGGCACGATGGCGATCGCCCGCGTGATCAGCCGGCGCAGCCACGGGCGAAGGCGGATGTTGAGAAACCCTTCCATCACGATCTGGCCCGCGAGCGTGCCGGTGAGCGTGGAGTTCTGGCCGGAAGCGAGTAGCGCAACCGCAAACAGCACGCCGGCAAATCCCACGCCCATCAGGCCATCGAGCAGGTGGTAGGCGTCCTGAATCGCCGCGACATCCGAGTGGCCGCTACTATGGAACGCCGCCGCCGCGAGAATCAGAATCGCGGCGTTGATGAAGAGCGCGAACATCAGCGCGAATGTCGAGTCGAGCGTCGCAAACTTGATCGCCTCGCGTTTGCCGCCAGCGGTCTGCTCGTATTTGCGCGTCTGCACGATCGAAGAGTGCAGGTAGAGATTGTGCGGCATCACCGTCGCGCCGAGGATGCCGATCGCGATGTAAAGCATCTGGGGGTTGTGCAGGAGTTCCGCCGTGGGCATGAACCCGGCGAACACCGCGCCGACCGCGGGTTTCGCGATCAGCAACTCCACGGCGAAACAGGTCCCGATGGTGGCGATGAGCGTGATGACCACCGCCTCGAGATAACGGAAGCCGCGGTGCTGCAGTAGGAGCACGATCATGACGTCGAGCGCCGTGATGATGCAGCCCCACACCAGCGGAATGCCGAAGAGCAGTTGCAACGCGATCGCCGAGCCCACGACCTCCGCGAGATCGCAGGCCGCGATGGCGAGTTCGCAGAGAATCCATTGGAACCACACCACGGGCCGCGGATAATGGTCACGACACGCCTGCGCAAGATCCCGGCCGGTCGCGATCCCGAGCTTCACGCACAAGTGCTGGAGCAGGATCGCCATCAGGTTCGAAATCATGATGACGCTCAGCAGCGTGTAGCCGAACTGCGCGCCGCCCGCGAGATCGGTGGCCCAGTTGCCGGGGTCCATGTAACCGACCGCGACCAGAAACCCCGGCCCGGCAAACGCCAGGCACTTCCGCCAGAACGTCGCGTTCGCCGGCACCGTGATCGTGCGATGGACCTCCGGGAGGCTCGGCAACTCGGCGCCGCGCCGCCAACCCGGCTCGGCGGCGGTCGCGGGCACCACGGGATCGGAGGACGAGGACATGCCGGGATTGGCACTCACCTATTTTGATTAGTCAAAATAAATCTTTAGTTGCTTCAAAACCGTGAACCACCCACGGTCGCAGCGTGGCCACGAGCACCGTTGAAAATTACCTCAAGCAAATCCTGCTCCTGTCCGCCGACTCGGACGGCCTGGTGCCGATGGGCGCGCTGGCCAGCGCCCTCACGGTCGTGCCGGGCACCGCCACCACGATGGTCAAGGCCCTCGCCACCGATGGCCTCGCCGAGCATCACCTCCGACACGGCGTGCGGCTCACCCCGGCCGGCCGGCGCGTCGCACTCGGCGTCCTGCGCCGCCACCGGCTCATCGAGACGTTCCTCGTCGACGTGTTGAAGATGGACTGGACCGAGGTTCACGCCGAGGCCGAGCTGCTCGAGCACGCGATCTCCGAGGCGGTGCTCGACCGGCTCGATGCCCTCCTCGGCCACCCCGTCGCCGATCCCCACGGCGATCCGATTCCGACACGGCTGGGCAAACTCGACTCGCAAGTTTACGCCACGCTCGCGACGTGCGGCGTCGCGCAGCCGCTACGGGTCGTGCGCGTCACCGAGCAGTCGGGTGAATTTCTGCAATTTGCGGAGCAAAACGGCCTGCGTCCCGGCACGCGCGTGCGCGTCACCGGCCGCAATCTCGTGGCCGGCCTGGTCACGTTGAAAAAATCCTCCGGTCGTCCCCTCGCCCTCAGCCTCGCGGCGGCCGGAAATATCCTCGTTGCCCCGGGCCGCTGACGCGTTTACGACGCGCACCATGAAATCACACCTTCCGGCCACGCTGGTCCGCTGCTGCTTGTTCGCCGTGCTTCCGGTGCTGGCCCTCGCGGGTGACGCCAAGGATGAATTGCGAGCCCTCGTCGCGAAAGTGCAGACGGCGCTCAAGGCCGGCCACCGCAGCGAGGCGACGCTCACCGACGAGATCGCAGCGTTCGATGCCTTGCTCGCTGCGCACCAGGGCGAGAAGACCGATGACGTCGCCCAAATCCTCTATATGAAGGCGACCCTCTACGCCGAGATCCTCGGCAACCAGGAGAAGAGTCTCGTATTGTTGAAACAATTGAAGGCCGACTTCCCGGACACCGCGCCGGCCAAGCGCGTCGACAGCATGCTCGCGACGCTCGAGGCGCAGGCCAAATATTCCGTCGGGAAAATCCTCCCCGATTTCGCCGAGAAGGATCTGGACGGCAAACCGCTCGCGATCGCGAACTATCGCGGTAAGGTGGTGCTCGTCGATTTTTGGGCGACGTGGTGCGGCCCGTGCGTCGCCGAGCTCCCGAACGTCGTCGCCGCCTACAAAAAATTCCACGCGCGCGGTTTCGAAATCCTCGGCGTGTCGCTCGACAAGGCGGATGCGCGCCAGAAGCTGATTGATTTTACCCAGAGCCACGAAATGCCGTGGGTGCAATATTACGACGGGCTATACTGGAACAACAAACTCTCCAACCAATACGGCATCCACAGCATCCCGGCCACCTTCCTCCTCGACGGCGAAGGCCGGATCGTCGCGAAGGATCTCCGCGGCGAGGCACTCGCCCGTCAGTTGGAAAAAATGCTGCCGGCGAAGTAGCGCTGATCTCCGGCCGGCGCAGCGCCCGTCAAACGCGGAAACGGCTCAAAACGTCCAGCGCAACCGGAGCACGCCGGTCCAATCCGTCGCGCGGCCGCCGAGCCCGCGGCTGAGGCCGTAGTCGAGTTGGAGCAGCTTCGTGAAATCGACGGTCACCCCGCCGCCGAGCGTGCCGGCGAAACTCGATAAACTCGCCGATGACACCACGAGCGTCGCCTCCGCGTAAGCGCCAATCCCACCGACGATATGCTGTCGCGCGAAGCCACTCGCGAACCAGCGCGAATCATAGCCGTTGTTCGCGTCGTTGCGGACTTGGTCCCACTGAAACATCGCGCCCGCTTCCGAGCCGGTTCCGAGGTTCATCGCCCAGGGGAAAATGATCCCGCCCTCCAGGTGATTGTTGCCGATGCCCGTCGTCTTGGACGGAATCTTCACATAGGGAATCACGGCCGCCGCCGTGTCGCCCGCCGCATCGCGCCAGAACGTCCACTTCGTGCGAAACGAGGTGTCGCCCCAGCCCGAGCGCGTGGTGTTGGTGCCGCGGTATTGATAGGTCTCGCGCACGAAGAACTGCGCGCCGAGCTGCACATCGACGCTCTTCGTCATGCCGATTGAGAGCATCGATGACGCCAGGCCCAGCGCGGTGAATTTATTGGGCTCGGTGGAGTCGCGGTTCACCCCGACGGTGAAGGCGTCCATCCGGAGAAAAAACTTCCCCGGCTCGATCGTGTAAGGCGTGTCGGTCACCTGCGCGCGCAATGATCCGGCCACGACGGCGAGAAACACGAGACTGCCGAGAAACACTTTGGTCATCGTGCGAGTGTCCGCTCAATCGCCGGGAGTCCGCCAGTGAAAAGTAGGGCCGGCCGTCCTTGTCCGCCGTCGTCCCGCCCGAGCCTGAAGCCGGCGGAAGTCCGCTCCTTCGGCTTTCGACGCGCCCGAGCGCGGGCGGAGTCCGGCCCACCTTCCGTCTTGCTGCGTCGCTTCGGCGCCGCGCACACTCCGCCTCCGATGTCGCAGTCCTTCGCGCGCCTCGTCTTCGCCGTGACCGCCGTGTTTTTCGCGGCGTTCTTTTTGTGGCCCGTGCTGCAGATCCTGCGAGGCGGCTTCGTCGACCCCGACGACCACTTCACCTTTGCCTACCTCGGCGCCCTGCTGCGCGATCCGCTCTACCGCGGGGCGCTGGGCAACTCGTTTCTCCTCGCGTGCGCCGCGACGACCCTCGCGGCCCTCATCGCGCTGCCGCTCGCGGTCCTGAGCGATCGTTATCTTTTCCCCGCGAAAAATCTTTTCAGCTCGCTCGTCCTCGTCCCGATGATCCTGCCGCCCTTCGTCGGCGCAATCGGCCTCAAACAGATCTTCGGGCAATCCGGCGCGTTCAACGCCCTCCTCCACCATGTCGGCCTGCTCGCCCCCAACGCGACCATCGACTGGTTCGCCACGAATCAATTCTGGGGCATCGCAATCGTCGAGGCGCTCTCGCTCTACCCCATCATCTACCTCAACGCCCTCGCCGCACTCGCCAACATCGATCCCGCGATGGAGGAGGCCGCGCAAAATCTCGGCTGCACCGGTCTGCGCCGCTTCATCCGCATCACGCTCCCGCTCATCCGGCCCGGCCTGTTTGCGGGCGGCACGATCGTGTTCATCTGGGCGTTTACCGAACTCGGCACGCCGCTCATCTTCGACTACGATCGCGTGACCAGTGTGCAGATTTATTACGGCCTGCGCGACATCGGCGGCAATCCGTTCCCCTACGCGCTCGTCGCCGTGATGCTCGCCGCGTCAATCGCGCTCTACGCGGTCGGCAAGGGCCTGTTTGGCCGCGCCGGTTACGCGATGATGGCCAAGGCCACCAGCACCGGCGGCCCGCGTGCGCTCCCTCCCGCGCGCGCGTGGCTCTGCACCATCTTGTTCGCGAGCGTTACGTTTGTCGCCGTGCTGCCGCATCTCGGCGTCGTCCTCATCGCGTTCTCGCGCGACTGGTATGGCACCGTCGTCCCGCAGGCCTACACCCTCGACAACTTCCGCCTCGCGCTCGGACACGACCTCACCGTGCCCGCCATCGCCAACAGCCTCAAGTTCGCCAGCCTCGCCACCGTCATCGACCTCATTCTCGGCGTCGCCATCGCCTACGTGATCGTCCGCACGAAACTCGCCGGCCGCGGCGTGCTGGATTTTCTCTCGATGCTCCCGCTCGCAGTGCCGGGACTCGTGCTCGCCTTCGGCTACCTCGCGATGGCGCAGGAAGGCCGCGCCTTCGCCTTCCTCAACCCGATCAAGAACCCGACCGTTCTCCTCGTCATCGCCTACTCCGTGCGCCGCCTGCCCTACGTCGTGCGCTCCGCCGCCGCCGGCTTCGAGCAGACGAGTGTGACGCTCGAGGAGGCCGCGCAAAACCTCGGGGCGACGCCGCTGCGGTCCATCTTCCGCATCACGCTCCCACTCATCGCCGCCAACCTGATCGCCGGCGGCCTGCTCGCCTTTGCCTTCGCGATGCTCGAGGTCAGCGACTCGCTGATCCTCGCGCAAAAACAAGTCTTCTACCCGATCACGAAAGCGATCATGGAACTCTTCCAGTTGCTGGGCGACGGCAAGTTTCTCGCCAGCGCCCTCGGCGTCTGGGCGATGGTCTTCCTCGGTGTGACCATCGCCGGCATGACCGTGCTGCTCGGAAAAAAACTCGGGGCGATTTTCAGAGTGTGAGCGTGTTCACGTGAGGCGCCGCCCGGGCATTCATCGCGCAATTCCCGCGTCCTGCCGGCGGCGCCTTGCACTCGAGCCAGTCGGAGGTAGTCTCCGCGGCACAGCTGCCCCCATGAAAACTGCCTTGCTCTGCCTTTGCGCCGCCGTCGCGCTCGCCGCCCCGCTGTCCGCCCAGCAGCCGAACAACGATAGCTCGATCCAAAAACTCCGCGTCACAAAATTCGTGATGCCGGAATTCCCCGACTTCGTCCGCCTCACGGGCAACAACAAGGGCGTCGTCACCGTCGCCATCGGCCGCGACAGCGAGGGCCGCGTGACCGACGTCCTCGTGCTCGATTCCACGCATCCGCGGCTGTCGCAATCGGTCGTCCACGCGGTCGAGCAATGGAAATTCACGTTGCCCGCGAATCCCCCGCCCGCCGATCGCCCCATCGTGCCGATTGTGCGGTTCCTGTTCACGGCCAAAGGCATTTCGATCGTGTCCGCGCTCACCGGCAGCCTCGCCTCGAAGGATCGCGACATCAACGAAAACGCCCCGGTCGTGCTTCCGACGTTTGCCGAACTCGACCGCCCGCCGAAACCGGTCAGCCACCCGATGCCCCGCTTCACCGGCGCGCGCACCGGCGTCGAGGCCGGTGGAACCGCCACGATAAAATTTTTCGTCGACGAGACCGGAAAGGTCCGCGTCCCGATCGTCGTCGAGTGCTCCACGCCGGAACTCGGCCGCGCCGCGCTCGCGGCCGTCGAGCAATGGCGCTTCGAACCGCCGCGCGCCGCCGGCCACGAAACGATCGCGATCGAGACGGAGACGTTCAGCTTCGGGCCAGCGAAGTCCTGAGGCGCCGTGCGCGGCGGTAGCGGCGGTCTCTGACCGTCGGCGACTCTTGCGAGGAGCACTCACGTGGAAAAAGCTGATTGCGCGGTGCGGATGACTCTCCGAGTCGCCCCGAGTTTGAACGGCGAACCGCCTTGGCACTGAGGCCGGCTCGGAAAGCCGGCCCCACTTTTCTAGACGCCCTCTGAGTCTTCCTCGGCAGACCTTTCCCGCCGCGACAGCACGACCAGCACCGCGTAACTTTGTTTTGCCACGCTGCACGCGTTCTGCGCGCATCGAGGCAATGGCGCTCCTGCTCCTCGTCTCGTTCCTCTGGGCATTCTCGTTCGGACTCATCAAGCGGCTCGGACTCGACGGCACGTTCGTTTCCGCGGCGCGGCTCGGGCTCGCCCTGCTCGTCTTCCTGCCTTTCCTGCGGCTGCGCGGACTCGCCAGCGGGACGGGACTCAAACTGGCGGGCATCGGCGCGGTGCAGTTCGGGCTCATGTATCTCGCCTACAACGAAAGCTTCCGCTACCTGAAGAGCTACGAGATCGCGCTCTTCACGCTGACGACTCCCATTCTCGTCACGCTACTCGCCGATGCGTTCGATCGCACGCTTCGCGCCCGCGCGCTGCTCGCCGCGCTCCTCGCCGTCCTCGGCGCCGCGTGCATTGTCGTCAAAACCACCACCGTCGGCGGCACGTTCACCGGCATCGTGCTCGTGCAATTTTCCAACCTCGCCTTCGCGCTCGGGCAGGTGCTCTACCGCCGGCTGCGCGCGGCGCATACCGGGTTGCGGGACCGCGACGTCTTCGGCCTGCTTTACGCGGGTGGGTTCATCATCGCACTCACGGCCATGCTCGCCCGCGGCACGAGCGTCGCGCTCAACGCGACCCAAGCTTGGATTCTCCTCTACCTCGGCGTGATTGCCTCCGGCCTCGGCTTCTACCTCTGGAATCTCGGCGCCACGCGCGTCACCGCCGGCACGCTCGCCGCGCTGAACAACGCGAAAATCCCTCTCGGCATCGCGGTCTCCCTCCTCGTCTTCGGCGAGAGCGCCGACCTCCCTCGCCTCGTGATCGGCGGCGCGTTGATGGCGCTTGGCGTCTGGCTGGCGGAGCAAAAGACCGCGAAAACCGGTTAAACCAAAAGCACACCGATGAATACCGATCGCGTCCGCACCACGTGACCCATCGGTGAGACCTGCGGAGAAGAACTGCCTCGGTTCGCCTACTTCCCCTTCGTCGCGTAGGTCTTGGTGTGACCGTTGGCCGGGATCGAAATCGTGTAGCTCTTTCCGTCCGCCGCGACCGACATCTTGATGATGTTCGCCGTGCACTTGGCCATGTCGGCGCCGCGCACGTCGTTGAGATTCGCGATGAATTCGTCGGGCACGTTCTGCGCCGCCGGCACGTTCGTGCTCTTGTGCAACTGGTAGCTCGCCTGAATCGACTTCGCCGATTTCAGCGCCGCAAACGCTTCCGCCTTTCCGCCCTTCACCGAGCCGTTGTTCATCACCGTGACGGTCGGCGCGAGACTCTGCACCAGCAGCGGGTTGTTGCTCACGTCGAGCCCGTGATGATCGGTTTGATAGACATCCACGGTTCCGACGAGGTTGAACGGCGACACGAGTTTCGCCTCCAAATTCCACGTGAGATCTCCGCCATCGAAAAACGTGAACCCACCGAACGCCAGCACGAACACCGCGCTGTTGTCGTTGTCGCTCACGCCGATTTCCTTGGCCGTGCCCACGAGTGGGTTTTTGGCCTTCGCCTGCTCCGCGGTCGGTTCCATGGCTTTTTGATCGGCGGCCATGCAGCGCAGCGTCAACGCGGGTCCACCCGCCCCCGCTGCCTTCAAGGGGATCGCCACACCCGGAGCGAGCGCCACGCGGTTCGCCGCGATTTCACGAAACGGTTTGATCTGCGCCGGAAACGTCGACTGCGCGCGCCCATCCGGATCGCCGGCGGGCACCGCCCGCTGGTAAATCGTCCCGATCGGGATCTGGTCGGCCACTTCCGGCAGCCCGCCGAAATGATCGATGTGATAGTGCGTCAGCAGGAAATAATCGATGCGCGCCAGCCCCGCTTCCTTCGCCGCCTTCACGATCCGCGCCGGATCGCGGCCGCCGGGATTGCCCGCATCGATCAACACCGATTCGCCCGCCGGCGTGACAATCAACGTCGAGCCGCCGCCCTCCGAATCGATCCAGTAGACGTCGAGCGTTTTGGTTTTTTGATCGGCGCGGGCCGTGAGTGCGCAACAAACCGCGAGGAGGAGGAGTTTTTTCATAGGGTAAAAAGCGGTGTCAAGCGGAGCGCAGCGAAGAATCCACATTGATCCATGATGCGGAGGGTGGCTTCGGATCTCCGGCTGGATTCTTCGCTCCGCTCCGAATGGAAAACCAGCGGATCTTAAAATATTCCGGGTTCCTTACGTCTGCGCGTAGAAAGCGTTGATCTTGTCTGCGACGTCGCGAAAACCGATGTCCTCGCTGTAGATCGCCTTGAACTCCACGATCGCGAGATCCGGCTTGCCCATCAGTTCCAGGCAGGTGCCCAGCTCGTAAATCACGTCCTTCTTCGTGTCGTCCATCGTGGCGCCGAGTTCGGTCTTGGCGGTGTTGAGCTGCGCGACCGCGAGATCGAAAAGTTTCTTCGCCTTGAAGCAGCGGGCGAGGCCGACGAGCGAGGCGACGCGCACCTGCGGGCCTTTTTGCGCCTGCTGAAACTGCGCGATCGCGGCGTCGGTCTGGCCGGCCTCCAGCAGCAACGTGGCGAGCGCGTGCCGCGCGGGATAGTCGTTCGGATAGCGTTCCGTGTAATGCTTCGCGTCGTGCAGCTTAAACTCCGCGAGTTCGCCGCGCGCCGCGGTGAGTTTCGCTTGCGCGGCCGCATCCGTCGGCGCCGCCGCGACCGCGGCTTCCGCCAACTCGACGCGCTTCGCGATCACGGACGCCGCGAGCTCGGACTCCTGTTTCTCCAAGGCCGCGTCGCCCGCACCCGCCGGCTGCTGCCGCGCCTTGCGAACCCAGACCAGCGCCTGCTCGAGATCGCCGGCCTGGCGGTAGAGCTGCGCGAGGGTGCGATAATGATTCAAATTCGCCGGCTCCTTCGCGGCGCGCGCCAGCGCCTCCTCGAGCAGCCGCTGGGTCATCGCATCGCCCATCACAATCTTCGACGATTGTTCGAGTGAGACGGCGCCGGCCTCGTCGCGCATCTTGTCGCGATAAGTCGTCTGCGCTTCCCATTTGTTTTTCACGACGGTCTGGGCGACTGACGCCTTGCGCATGAGCGCCTGCGCGTCGGCATCGACTGGCTTCGCCGCCAGCATGTCGTCGGCAATTTTCAGCGCCTCGGTCGCCTTGCCGGCCGCCAGCCAGGCCTCGCCGAGCGCGAGGAGATTGGCGCGATCGTTTGGCTGCAGCTCCCGCACCGCATCGAACGCAAACGCCACCGTCTCGAGCATGCCGAGCCCCTGCGCGGCCTCGGCGAGGAGCTTGAGCGCCGGCACGTTCGTCGGATCCTTCGCGAGCAACACCTCGGCGGACTCGAGTAGTTTTGCGGGATCTTTTTTCCCACCCCCAAACATGAAAGGGGCGTTCGAGAGTCCGCTCGACATCTTCGACATGAAACCGCCCTTCCCCTTCGCCTGGCGCATTTGCGCCACCCGCTGGAGTTTTCGCACCGGCAGGCAGCCGGGCGCCGCTTTCAACACCTGCGCCGTGACCTCAAGCGCGTAGTCGAGATTGCCGCGCTCGAGCGCGATGCGCGCGTTCTCAATCAACTTCTGGTGCCGGGGATCGAGGGAGGCGACGGAGACTTCAGGCATACGGAAGCGCAGCGAAGTCGGCGCGCCGACTGCGGTCAACGCCAGATTACCCCGGCAGCAACGGGGGCGGGGCCGCCGCGGGTCAGAACGGGGAAAACGCTATCCCAAATCCGCGCGCACCGCGGCCTCAAGCCGACCGAGGCCGTCACGCACGATCGCATCGGTCGGGCCTTCCACGAGCAGGCGTAGTTTCGGCTCGGTTCCGGAGTAGCGCACGAGCACGCGGCCTTGAGCGCCAAGTTCGCCCTCGAGCGCCGCGATCGCCGCCGTGACGCGCGGCAACGATGCCAGCGGACGCTTCTCCCGCACCGCGAGTGCCGCGGTCAGCTGCGGAAATTTTTTCATCGTGCCGCGCAGGACCGACAGCGGCCGGCCCGTCGCGAGCATGACCTCGATCACCTTCAAGGCGGCGACCAGCCCGTCGCCCGTCGGGGAAATCTCTGAACAAATGATGTGCCCGCTCGATTCGCCGCCGAGCGTCGCACCCTCCGCCAGCATCCGCTCGATCACATAACGATCGCCCACCGCCGCCCGCACGACGCGCCCACCCGCCGCCGTGATCGCCGCGTCGACGCCGAGGTTGCTTTGCACGGTGGTCACGAGCGTTTTTTTCACCAGCGTCCCGCGCGTGAGCGCATGCCCCGCGAGGATCGTCATGATTTCGTCGCCGTCGAGCACGCCGCCGAGTTCGTCGCACAACACGCAGCGGTCGCCGTCGCCATCGTGGGCGATGCCGAGCCGGGCGCCACTGGCTTTCACGCGGGCCGCGAGGGGTGCGGGATGTTCGCTGCCGACTGAGGCGTTGATATTCTTTCCGTCCGGCGCATCGCCGATGCCGATCACCTCCGCGCCAAGCGCGCGCAAGACCGCGGGACTCGTCGCACACGTCGCGCCATTCGCCGTATCGAGCACAATGCTCCAGCCGCGCAGCGCACCCGGCAGCAGCAGCGCCTGCGCGGCCGCGATGTAGTCACCGCGGGCGTCGAGTTCCGCCGTCGTGTCTTTCCCCACCGAAACCGCGTCGCGCAGCAACGCCTCGATCTGGGCCTCTTGTTCGTCGCTCAGCTTCATGCCACCGGGTCCGAAGAATTTGATGCCGTTGTCCGCGGCCGGATTATGGGACGCTGTGATCACCACGCCGAGGGCCGCACCCGTCATGCGCACCGCCCGCGCCACCGCGGGCGTCGGCACAACGCCGAGCGAAACCGGCTCCGCCCCGCCCGCGCGCAGCCCGCCCGCGATCGCCTCGGCGAGCGAAACCCCCGACGCCCGCGTGTCGCGGCCGATGAGCGCGCGCCCCTTCGCCGGCAGCCACGCCGCCACCGCGTGGCCGAGCCGCGCGGCAAACTCCTCGTTGATGATCGCGCCGCCGTAGAGGCCGCGCACCCCATCGGTGCCGAAATATTTCCGGCTCATCGTGAAAAACGCTCACTCTCCGTCATCCTGAGCCCCGTGAAGAAATCAGCAGGACTCTTGCTCCCGCCCGACGCGATGGACCTCCCCGTGGATGACCCGAGCTTGTCGCTTCGCTCGGCAACTTCGCTCCGCTCAGAATGATAATCAGTGCGCATAAAATTCCCGCGTCGCCGCGATTTTGGTTTTCACTGCTCCACCGACCAGCAGGTCGCGCGCGAGTGCCACTCCGTCGCGCACGCTCGTTGTCTTGCCGGTGATCCACATCGCGACCGCGGCGTTCAACGCGATGGTGTCGACCAGTCCCGCCGGCCCGCGACCCGCCAGCAGCGCGTCGACGATCGCGAGGTTCGCCGCCAGGTCGCCACCCACGAGATGCTCGAACGGTGACTCCGGCAGGCCGAAATCGCCCGCGCGCCACTCGCCGCGCACGTCCCGCAGGCGGCCAAAGCCCCGCACGCGGTTCACCGTCGCCGTGGTGAGCTCGTCGATCCCGCGGTCGGCGGCGATGACGCCATGAGCGGCGAGGCCCGCTTGCACGCCGAGCGAGTCGAGCGCGGTCGCGAGCTTGTCCACCCACACCTCCGAAAAAACGCCGAGCAACACCTGCGCGGGCCGGCCCGGATTGATGAGCGGTCCAAGAATGTTGAAGATCGTCCGCTGCCCCCGTGCGGCGAGCGCCTTGCGGACCGGGGCAATGTTTTTGAACGACGGATGATACGCCGGCGCGAAAAAGAAAACGTAGCCGAGTTCGTCAAGCGCGCGCCGTAATTTTTCCGGCGGCGCCTCCAGCTTCACCCCCAGCCCCGCGAGCAGGTCTGCGCTGCCGCATTTCGACGTGATGCCGCGATTCCCGTGCTTCATCACGGTCACGCCCGCGCTTGCCAGCGTGAGCACGACGAGACTCGAAATATTAAACCCGCCCGCGTGATCCCCGCCGGTCCCCACAATGTCGATCGCGCGCGGCGCCCACGCCTCGACGCCGGGGTTCACGGCGCGCGCGCGGAACGCCTGCGCAAACGCCGCCACTTCCGCCGCCGTTTCGCCTTTCGCAGCGAGCGCGGCGAGCATGCCGGCCTTCGCGTCGTCCGTTTCCTCCGTGCCCGCGAGCGCCGCCGCCGCCGCTTCCACGTCCGCCGGCGTGAGATCGCGGCCGGCGGTGAGTTGGCGGGTGAAGTCGGCAAGCGAAGGCATGGGCGGACTGAGTGAGGCGGCAGCGCGGCGCGCCGCAAATAAATTTGCGCCGCGCCGACGAAGCTGAAACCAACACCGCGTGCGTTCCCCGCTCCTTCTCCTCACTTTCCTTGCCCTGCTCGCGCCCTTCGCGCGCGCCCAGCCGCGTCCCATCGACCCCAACGCGGTCGCCGCCACCCCGGCGCCCGCGGCCGAGCTGAGTGTGGTCGACGCGATCACCCTGGGCGTCGTGGAGGGTGTGACCGAATTTCTCCCGGTTTCCTCCACCGGCCATCTGATCATCGCCACGCGCGTGCTGGGACTCGAATCCGCCGCGCCGCTCAAGGGCCGGGACGGCCAGCCGTTGTGGTATCACGCGCCCTCGGCGAAATACCCGGCGGGCGAGCCGCTCACGCTCAAGCTCGCCGCCGACACCTACAACGTCGTCATCCAGTTCGGCGCGATCGCTGCGGTCGCCCTGCTCTACTGGTCGAAACTCGTCTCGCTCGTCATGGGCCTGCTCGGCCGCGATCGCACCGGGCGGCGTTTGCTGATCAATTTAATCATCGCATTCATCCCGGCCGCGGTCGTCGGCCTGGCGCTGAAAAACTGGATCGACGCGAACCTGTTTTCTGTCGGCGCGGTCATCATCGCGCAGGTGATCGGCGCGGGATTGATGCTCTACGCCGAAAACTGGCGGCGCCGGAACTACAAGGTTCGCCCGGCGGAGGACGGCCTCGAGCAAATGCCACCGCACCATGCCGCGGGCATCGGCGCCCTCCAAGTGTTGGCGCTGTGGCCCGGCATGAGCCGCTCGATGACGACAATCGTGGGCGGGTATTTTGCCGGCCTCGACCCGAAGCGGGCGGCGGAATTCAGCTTTCTGCTCGGCTTCCTCACCCTGACCGCCGCGACGCTCCTGAAGAGCGTCACGCACGGTGCCGCCATGATCCAGGTTTTTGGGTGGTCGCACATCCTGCTCGGCGCGGTCGTCGCGGCCGTCACGGCCGCCGGGTGCGTGCGCTGGCTGGTCGGCTGGTTGACGCGCCACGGGCTCGCGGTCTTCGCGTGGTATCGCCTCGCGATGGCGGCATTGCTGGCAGTGGTGTTTTACCTCTGAAAAGCGCGCGGTAATTATGACGCTTGACGCGTCATTCCCCCGCCCTTAACTCCGACCCTTTCACCAACTCCTAAGCGCCACTTCAACCGTTCCGCTCACTCTCTAAAACACGCACTCCCATGGCCAATCCGAAACGCAAACAGTCCAAACGCCGCAGCGCCAACCGCCGCGCCGGCAATGCTTATATCGCTCCTGAGTTCGCGAAGGATCCGACCGATGGCAGCGCTTTCCGTCCGCACCGGGTGAACCCGAAGAACGGCATGTATCGCGGCCGCCAGGTCCTCAACGTCGAGGTCTGAGCCGGCGCGTTTGCTTCACCCCCGCCATCCCCGCGATGGTCACATCTTCCGGCGCCATCGGGCGCATTGCAGTTGACGCGATGGGCGGCGACTTGGGTCCGGCCGAGGTCGTGGCCGCCGTCAAGCTCGCCCTGCACCACTACAGCGCGCTCAACCCGATCACGCTCGTGGGGGACGAGGCGGTATTGAAGCCGCTGCTCACCCACGCCGGGCTGCACCGCAGCGAACGGCTCTCCGTGTTTCACGCCTCCGAGGTGATCACGATGGAGGACAAGCCGCTCAACGCACTGAAGAAGAAAAAGGATTCCTCGATGGTCCGCGCCATCGAGCTCGTGAAGAATGGCGACGCCGGCGTAGTCGTCAGTTGCGGCAACACCGGTGCGCTCATGGCCGCCGGCACGCTGCGGCTCCGCCCGATGGAGGGCATCGCCCGTCCCGCGCTCGCCGCCGTCTGCCCGCGCGAAGGCGGTCACTTCGTCCTAATCGACGCCGGCGCCAATCCCGAGGCGAAGCCCGAGCACCTGGTTCACAACGCCATTCTCGGCAGCCATTATTGCCGCGTGATGCTCGGCGTGAAAAATCCGCGCATCGGACTGATGACGATCGGCACCGAGGACGGCAAGGGCAACGCCCTCATCACCGAGACCAATCTCCTCCTCCGGCGGGTCGACGGGATCATCAATTACGCGGGCCCGATGGAGGGCTTTCATGTGTTCGCCGAGCACGTCGATGTCGTCGTCTGCGACGGTTTCGTCGGCAACATCATGCTCAAGAGCTGGGAGTCGCTGGTGAAGTTTTTCAAGGCGATGCTCAAGGAAGAGATGAGCGCCAACCCGATGCGCTATGCCGGCGGCATGCTTTCGAAGGGCGCGTTCGACGCGTTCAAGGAACGCATCAACCCCGAGCGCTACGGCGGCGCGCCGCTCCTCGGGCTCAACGGCAACATTCTCAAGGCGCACGGTTCGTCGAACCGCCACGCGATCAAAAGCGCCATCCACGCCGCCGGCATGATCCTCAAGGCCGATCTCAATCAGCGGATCATCGCCGACATCGCTCGCGCCAACGCCGCGATTGCGGAACCTGCGTCCGCGTGATTTTTTCCGTTCTGACCACTGCATGACATCGCGCTCCACCGTCATACTCGGCACCGGCTCCTACGCCCCTGAGCGCATCGTCACCAACGAAGAACTCTCCCGCACGGTCGACACCTCCGACGAGTGGATTTTCTCCCGGAGCGGCATTCGCGAGCGCCGCATTGCCGGGCCCAACGAGACCACCTCCGACATGGGGGCCGCCGCCGCCCGCCGCGCGCTCGAGGCCGCCGGACTGCAGCCCTCCGACATCGATCTGCTCATCGTCGCGACGGTCACGCCCGATTTCGTGATGCCAGCCACCGCGTGCTTGATGCAGCACAAGCTCGGCCTACCCAGCAGCGCCGCCTGCTTCGATCTCAACGCCGCCTGCACCGGTTTCATCTACGCCCTCGACACCGCCTGCGCGATGCTCACGTCGGGCCGCTACAAGAAGGCGCTCGTCGTCGGCGCGGAAAAATTCTCCGCCATCGTCGACTGGCAGGATCGCACGACCTGCGTGCTGTTCGGCGACGGCGCCGGCGCGGTCGTCATCGGCCTTTCCCAGGAACCCCACGTCGGCCTGCTCGGCACCAAACTGGGCACCTTCGGGGAGAGCACCGAGTTGCTCTACATTCCGGGGGGCGGCAGCAACGAACCCGCCACCGCCGAATCGATCGCCGCCCGCCGGAATTGCGTCAAGATGAAGGGCAAGGAAGTCTTCAAGCTGGCCGTCCGCGTCATGGACGAGGCCGCCCGGGATATTTTGGAACAACAGCACCTGCGTGCGGATCAGATTTCACTCGTGATTCCCCATCAGGCCAATCTCCGCATCATCGAGGCGATCTCCCAATACCTCGAGCTCCCGATGGAGCGGTTCTTCGTCAACGTCGATCGCTACGGCAACACCTCCGCCGCCTCGATCCCGCTTGCGCTCGATGAGGCCCGCCGTTCCGGCCGCATCAAGGCCGGGGATGTCACCCTGCTGGTCGCATTTGGGGCGGGCTTGACCTACGGAAGCGCCCTGATTCGCTGGTGAACCATTTTCTCGATGCGTCCTCTTCCCGCTCGCGCAACCCGACTCCTCTTTACTCTCGTTTCCGGCCTCTGGCTGCTGGCCGCCACCGCGCGCGCTGACCTCGTCTGGAGCCGCGAAACCGGCTGGCGCGTCGAGGGCGGCGCCCTCTCCGGCTTGGCCGGCCCCGAGGGCCGCAAGGCGCTCGACATGATGAACGATGCCCGCACCGACGAGGACAAGGGCAACAACTTTTTCGCCATTCGCGCCTACACCGCGATCACCAAGCGCTACCCGAACTCAATTTACGCCCCGGAAGCCTTCTATCGCTCCGCCAAGCTCCATGTCGTCCGCAAGGAATACACCAAGGCGTTCGAGGATTTCCAGCAGGTCATCAGCCGCTACCCAAACACCAAGCGCTTCAACGAAATCATCGGCGAACAATACCGCATCGCCAGCGCCCTGCTCGACGGCGCCCGCAGCCGGATGTTCTACGGCCTGCTCCCCGGCTTCGTTGCGCGCGACAAGGCCCTCGAGTATTTCGAAGCCATTCTTTCGAACGCCCCTTTCAGCGACTACGCGCCGCTGTCGTTGATGAACATCGCGCGCGGACACCAGCGCCTGAAGCAGACCGATGAGGCGATGGACGCCCTCGATCGGATGATTAACAATTACCCGCAGAGCCTGCTCGCCCCCGATGCCTACCTGAAGCTCGCGCAGGCCCACGCCAGTCTCGTCGACGGCCCCTACTACGACCAAGCCGCGACCAAGGAATCGATCACCTACTTCACCGACTTCATGCTCCTCTTCCCGAGTGACGCGAATGTCGGCGCCGCCGAAAAAGGCCTCGACAGCATGAAGACCATGCTCGCCGAAAGTAAAATGAAGATCGGCGATTTCTATTTCTACAAACGTAACAATTTCACCGCCGCGAAAGTCTTCTACAACGAGGCCATCACCGCCTATCCCGAGTCGGAAATCGCGAAACGCGCCAAGCTCCGCCTCGCCGACGTCGAGGCCAGGTCCACCGGCAAGAAGATCGCGCCCGAGGGCAACGCCCCCGGCGACGCCCCCCGGAAAAAGCGTTTCTGGCTGTTTTGAGGTAGCGCCGTGACCACCGCGCTCCTCTCCTCGCGACTCGCGCGGCTCGTCACCCGTCACTTGGCACTCGTCACTCTGCTTGCGCTCGGCGCGAGCGGCTGCTCCCACTACCAACTGGGCACCGACGCCACGCTCAGTTTTCACACGCTCTACGTCGCGCCGGTCGAAAACAAAACGCACCTCCCGCAAGCCCGTGAACTCGTGAGCACGCAACTCCGCGAGGCGTTCGCCCATGACGCCCGCATCACGCTCGTTAACTCGCCCGAATCGGCCGACGCCACGCTCACCGTCGTCCTCAACGACTATCACCGCGACGTCGCCACCGTCCGCGAAGGCGACACCGGCCTCGCCCGCAAATTCAACCTCACCCTCGGGGCCAGTGCGACGCTCCGCGACAATCGCGCCGCCAAAAATCTTTTCGCACAGCGCGTGGTGACCGCCCAACGCGAAGCCTTCACCGACAGCGGCCAGCTCCAGAGCGAATACCGAACGCTCCCGCTGCTCGCCGACGCCCTCGCCGCCAAGCTCACCCACGCCGCGCTCGACGTGTGGTGACACGGGGATCTGCAGTCCGGGGTTGAGGTTTTTCCCGCGGCACGCTCCATAGACCGCGTCCCATGCCCTCGCTGCCCGCTCCGCTCCTGAACCCGTCCCTGCTCGCCGGCGATCACGCTCATCTCGGCGCGAGCGCCCGCGTGGTCGAGGAACTCCGGCTGCCCTGGCTGCATTGCGACATCATGGACGGCCATTTCGTGCCGAATCTCTCGTTCGGTCCCGAGGTCCTCGCCGCGCTCCGCCGGGCCGGCAGCAAACTTTTCTTCGACACGCACCTGATGCTGAGCGAACCGCACCGCTACATCGAGCCATTCGCGA
>JBBRLB010000050.1:0-38572 GCA_038231575.1 Opitutales bacterium
AAAATTTCTTCTGCCGGATCAAACGCTATCGCCGCATTAGCACCCGCTACGACAAACTTGCTGCCAACTTCCTCGGTTTCGTCCAACTCGCCGCAATCTTCGATTGGCTCACTCATTGATTTTGCAAACACGCCCTAGTCTAACGATTGAGTGGTTGGATTCAGGACGAGTTGGGTGACGGCAAGGCAGTGGCCTTGGGGGTGTGATCTGACGAGTGTTTGGAACGGCTCTCCGAGCCGTCCTGGGTTCAAGAATAATTCGAGACTGAACCGGCGAATTCGGCCGGGAACTCAGGACACCTCGGAAAGGCGTCCCCACCCGAAAAAACAAATCTCAGTTCTTCGGCATCGCCGCGTAGGCTTTTTCGTATTCGACCTTGAGCTTGGCGTGCGTCGCCCAAAAGGGCGGCGGCGGCGTGCCTTCGAGCTGCGCAATGAGGATCGCAAAGTGCGTGTCCCAGCCGCTCGCGTAGCCGGAGATGAACGGGATATCTTCGCCGCGAGCGCGGTGCGTGAGCACCATCTGGACATCCTTGCCCTGCGGCGTGAGTTCAAACGTGACGTCGGAGTCATCATCAAACGTGTAGCTCAGCACGCGCGGCGGCTCCCACCGCAGCACGGTGCCCGGCATCTTGAAGCCAGGATCCTGCACGTGCTTCATCTTTTCGGGCGGGGTCTCGCCGGGCGCGATGTTCTTGTGCTGAAAGAACAGCTCCATCTTGCCGCCCTTTTTCGGCTCCATCGGGCCGCCGGCAAACCAGCGGGCGCGCTTTTCCGGGTCCGTGAGATACTCCCAGACGCGTTCGATCGGTCCAGGCAACATGCGCACGAGACGCACTTCGGCCGGCGTGGTAAACTTTCCAGGTTGTTCGTTGGCTTTCATGATTTTGAAAAAACGTTGGTCGCGGAGGATGAGGAAACGTTCCGGCCGCTCGGCGGCGCGAACATCCTTTCGAGCGCGGCGAGCATCTTCGACCACGCGCCGGCGGCCTGTTCGGCATACGCCGCCCACTCCGGATTCATCACGTGCGTGACCTTGACGTCGCAGCCTTGATCGAGCGACGTGATTTCCACGATGACGCGGCTCGTGTCCGGTAGGTTCTCCCGGACCGCCCACGTAAAAACCAGCAGCCGCGGCCGCTCGATCTCCAGGTATTCGCCCACGTGCTCGACCTCCGAGCCCTGGCGATCGACAACGAAGGAAAACTTCCCGCCGACCTTGGGCTCAAGCCCGATCCGGACGATCCGCTCGTCGCGCACGCTCGGGCCGAACATCCAGCGGCCGAGCAGCGTGACATCGAGCCACGCGTCGAAGACGCGCTCGGCCGAGACGGAGAAACGATGGAGGACGACGGCTTGGGCGGGCTTCGTCATGACGATTTCTTTTTCTTCGCGGCCTTCGCGTTCGCCTCGTCCTCCGCGCGCAACTCGCGCTCGAGAGCGTCGAGCCGGCTGGACCAGATGGAGCGGGTTTTCTGCAACCAGGCTTCGAGGTCGTCGAAGCCGTCGGGATTGAGCGCCTGGATGCGCGACTGGCCCTCGGCGCGGGTCTTCACGAGTCCCGCGTCACGGAGGACGTTCAAGTGCTGGGAAATGGCCGGCGCGCTCAGATCGAATTTCTCGACGAGCTCACCGGCTGTCCGCTCCTTCACCGCGAGCAGTTCAACAATGCGCCGCCGCGTCGGGTCGGCGATAGCGAGAAGGCTTTGCATGTCGCCATTACTTAAGTATAAACTTAATTAAGCAAGCGCTAAATCAACTTTCTCCCCGATTTTTGGGCCTAGCCATCGTCGCACGTCCTCAGAAATTGGTCTGTTCTTTCGCCGGCCGCAGCGGATCGGCCAGCACGGCGGCGTGGTATTGCCGGAAGGCTTTGGCGAGCGTCTCGACCCTTGCCGGTTCCGTCGCGAGGCAGTTGAAAAACTCGAGCGGATCGTGGGCGAGATCGTAGAGCTCGATCGGCTGTTGGCTGGAATCGAGGATGAGCTTCCAGGCGCCGGTGCGATAGGCGAATTCCTTGCCGTCCGGATGCGGCAGCGCCCAATAGAGGGGGCGCTCGCCCGGCGCGGCGCCGCCTCGCAGCAGGCCCCCGAGATCCACTCCATCGATCGCGCGATCGGTCGGCGTGGCGACGCCGCAAAATTTCGCGATGGTGGTGAAGAAATCCATGCCGATCGCCGGGGCGTCCGTGACGGCGCCAGCGGCCACGACCCCCGGATAGCGCACAATGGCCGGCACCCGGATGCCGCCTTCGTAGAGGTGATGCTTGCGGCCGCGGAAGCCGCCGTTGTCGCCATAAGCGTTCACCTCATACCAGTTCTCCCAGTGGCTCGTGACCGCGCCGTTGTCGCTGGCGAAGACGACCAGCGTATCGTCGCGATGGCCGAGGCGGGTGAGTGCGGCGAGCACGCGGCCCAGCTGGGCGTCGAGGTAAGTGATGTTGGCGTAGTATTCGCCGGGTCCGCGCGCGACGAGCAGCTCCTTCGGCGGTTGGGCTCCACCGTTCGGGATCGGCACAACCTTTCCGCGGGTGTAGGCGGAATACATCGCGTTGTATTCGGGCGGATTCTCGAACGACGTGTGCGGCTCCGCGGGCGCGAGATAGAGGAAAAACGGCTCGTGGGCCGCCGTGCGCTGCTCGAGCCACGCGATCGATTCGTCGGCGTAAAGCTGGGCGGTGTAACCCCCCTGCGGCGGCAGGTGCTTCCCGTTGCGATAGATGTTGGTCGGGTTGTGGTTGGTCGGGATCTGAAAGGCGTTGTGGCCATACGCATAGTCGAAACCCAGATCGTTGGGCTGTGGCTGCGCGGGGTCGCCGAGATCGCTGTTCAGATGCCATTTTCCAATCAGGGCCGTCGCGTAGCCCGCGCGCTTCAACAGCGCCGCGAGCGTGATCTCGGACTTGTGCAGATAGATGCCCGAGCCATCGGGAATCCAGCTCTTGATGCCCGTGCGATAAGGGGTGCGGCCAGTCAGCAGGGCCGCGCGGGACGGCGAGCATAACGCGGAGGGCGCGTAGTATTGCGTGAAGCGCGTGCCTTGGGCCGCGAGCGCGTCGAGATTGGGCGTCTTGATCACCGCATGCCCGTAGCAGCCGAGATCTCCGTAACCGAGATCGTCGACATAGATCAGAACCACGTTGGGCCGGGCCGCCCAGGCGACGGTGGCGAGCAGGAGCCATGCGAGCAGATTTCGCAGCGTCATGCGGCGAGCTTCGGCGCGGCCGGCCAAGGCGTCGACCGCAAACCGCGAGGCGGGTGATCAGCGTTAATCGGGCGGGATCACGCGGACCTCCAAACTAAACTGCGCCTGCGCCACCGCGTCGACCCGCCGATGCTTCATCGTCGTGCTCGCGGGATCGGCGCCGAGATAATTATCTTCCCTCCCCGTCCGCGCTGATCGGATCGGCCGTGGCGTGAAACCGCCACCACAATTCGGGCACACGTTGAACCGCACGCGCTCCGCGCAGTCCGCACAAAACGTGCACTCGCCGGAAAAAATGCGCGTCTCGGTTGGGACGGACGGCAGCGGCCGGTTGCGATTCCCGCAGGTCGGGCGGAGTTCGAGCATGGTGGAAAAATTCCCGTCGTGTCGCGCAGTGACCCCAGCGTGAAACCCAGCGCGCCAAAAACAGTGCCGGCGTCGATCCGCCCATTCAGTCCCGGCCCAATTCGCTAAAGGCGCTTTGCGCCAAACTCCGCCACGGAGATTCCCGGCAAACCGAAAATCGCGCGCGCTTTCGTCAGGTCGATCACTTCGCCCTTCATGGTTTCCACCCCGAGCGCCATCAACGACGCCAGCTTGGGTTTGAACGGCCGCAGGATCACCGACATGATTTTCGGCATCAGGCCGGGGATTTTTTTGAGCTTAAATTTTCGCCTCGAGATTTGCTCAAATGTTTGCATGACTTCGATCGTGGTCATCGCCGTCGGCCCGCCGATGGGAATATCCTGATTGTCGGATTTCGGTTCCGTCACCGACGCCATCGCATACGCCGCGACGTCTTCGAGGGAAACCCAGCTGATCGGGGCGGTGCCCGCGCCGAAGCTCTGCGCTTTTCCGGCCGGCAAATCCCAACCGAGCGGCGGCCCGAGCCAGATTTCCATGAACGGCGCCGGTTGCAGGATCGTCCACTTCAGGCCGCTGGCCCGAATCGCCCGCTCGACCTTGCGCTTGTGCCTGACCAGCTCGCAACAATCGTCCGGCAGATTCGGAGACACGGAAACGTAGACAAATTTCTCAACCTTCGCCTTCACCGCCGCCGCGACCAGCGCCAGATGCCCATCGCGATCGACCGCCGCCAGCGAGTTGCCCGGCGTGAGGACTGCTGTCGCGGTCGAAATTACCGTGTCCATGCCCTCGCACGCTCGCGCCAACGATGCGGCATCCTTCAAGTCGCCCGCTAAAATTTCCATGCCGGTCGTCTGAAGCTCGGCCGCTTTCGGCGAACCCGGCCGCACCAATCCACGCACCGTGTGCTGCCGTTGCACCAATCCCGCACCAATCGTTCGCCCGAGCAGACCGCCGGCCCCAACGATCAGGATCTTCATCGTGTGACGCAGCCTGCCCACCACGCCGCACAAGTAAACGGGCAAAGCGAAACATTCTCATTGGTTCGTCCGCTCGGCAGGCAAATTAGATGTAACGCCTGAGAGCATTTTACGTGTGGCAGGACCCGCTATAGCGAATAAGACGTGTCGTCGCTGACCGGTGCCTACATGGAGGCGCTCATTCCCGGTGAAAAATCGACTGACGGCACGAACCCCGAGCGCGCCGTTAAAGCCGTCCGCGATTCCATAAAAGAAATCGAATACAAAGCGAAAGCAGCCGCGGAGCCCGCGCCGGCCGAAAGCGCGAAACCTGCGCCGGCGCCACAGCGGTCGAGCGCAAAATAGCGTGACGGTTTACCGGTAGGTCAGAATTTATCTCTGACAGGTTTTCCGGACATGTCGGGCGTAAAACCCGACCCACCTCAATCAGCCAGATGGGAAGCGACTTGCCAGCCATACGAAACCGATTAATCCGTATGGTATGAAAATGACGTTGGATATTGACGCAAAAAAGGTCGAGGAGGCCATGGCGCAATATGGCGTCGAGACCAAGACCGCGGTGATCGACTTGGCGTTGAAAGAACTGCTACGAAAAAAAGCCGTGGAGCGGATCATGGCCTCGATGGGAAAATTCCCGAACATGATCACGAACGAGGAACTCGAAGCGCCGGAGAAACGACACTATGAGCGGGCTCGTCGTCGTTGATTCCTCATTCTGGATCGACTTCTCGCGTCGCGTTGCACCGGAAGCAGAAGCTCTCTTGGTCGAAGAGGCGATGAGCACCCAGCGAGCAGTCATGCCGCAATTCGTGTGGCTCGAATTGGTCGTCGGATTTCGGAGCCCTGCCGAACGCACCTTTCTGCGCGACATCCGCAGCGTCTGCCGATGGGAGCCACTCACCGAAAAAGATGGAAGCTCCGCGGAGGAAATTGCGGCGTTGCTGAGAGGCCGGGGCGGATTCCTGGCCGCGTCCGATCTGTTGATATTGTCGGTGGTCCACCGCCTCGGCGCGAAGCTCCTGCATCACGACGAAGATTTCACCCGCGTGCTGAAACTGCCGGAGTTTGCCGCCTTGCGCGTCGTCTAGCCGGAAGCCATCCGGCCCGTGACAGTCGGTCAAGAGTCAAGCTAGACCCTTTTCGGCTGCTTCCGCACGTTTCCGCCGCTTCAGTTGGACCCGACTTCGGCAGCGAGTTCCTCACGCCTGCCCCACATGAAAGTCTTGATGCCGTATGCTCTCCGCAGAATACGAAGGTGGAAAGCCGGAAAGGAGGAATCTGAATTTTCCTGATTTCCTGAGTTCCACATTTCAGTAATCAAGATACGGCCCGAGCCATCTTTCGGACTCGGTCACGGGCTGATTTTTCCGCGCGGAGTATTCTTCGATCTGATCCTTCGAGATTTTTCCGACGGCGAAATATTTCGATTCCGGGTGGTTAAAGTAATGACCGGAGACCGAACTCGGCGGATTCATGGCGTTGCTCTCCGTCAGCGTGATGCCGGTGAGTTCGGTCGCGTTGAGGAGCTCGAACAGCGGGGGCTTCTCGGTGTGGTCCGGGCACGCGGGATAGCCGGGCGCGGGACGAACGCCGCGATATTTTTCACGGATGATGTCCTTCATCTCCAGATTCTCGGTCTTGCCGAAGCCGCAATACTCCCGCTCCTTCTTGTGCATCAACTCCGCCAGCGCTTCCGCGAGACGATCGCCGAGGGCCTTGGCCATGATGGAGCCGTAGTCGTCGTGCTTCGCCTCGAAGCTCTTCGCGAATTCCTCGACGCCGTGGCCGGTCGTGACGGCGAAGCCACCGAGGTAGTCGGCGCGGCCTGAAGCTTTCGGCGCGATGTAGTCGGCGAGACTGTGATTGAATTGATCGGCCGGCTTTTCGTTTTGCTGGCGCAGAAAGTGAAACGTCTTGAGCACCGTCGTGCGCGACTCGTCGGTGTAGAGTTCGACGCTGTCGCCGACGGAATTCGCCGGCCAGAAGCCGATGACGGCGCGGGCGGTGTAGCGTTTCTCCGCGATGATTTTTTTCAACATCGCCTGCGCGTCGGCGTAGAGCTTGGTGGCTTCCTCGCCGACCTTCTCGTCCTTCAGGATGTCGGGGAAGCGGCCGTGAAGTTCCCACGAGGAGAAGAACGGACTCCAGTCGATGTAGTCGGCGATTTCGTCGAGCGCGAGGTGCAGCGTGACCTGGCCCTGATTCGCGGCGGAGCGGCCGGTGAGGGTGGCTTGCCGGTCGGTGGTGAAAACGCGAAGGCCGAGAAATTCCGGCTTGGGAAGATCGACCGTCGCCCAGTTGGTGGGCTGGCGGCGTTTGCGGGCTTCGGCGAGCAGCAACATTTTCCGCGCGCCCTTGCGGTCGGCGAACTCGACGCGCTGCTTCTCCTGCTTGGCGCGGGTCTCGGCGACGAAGGCGGGCTTGTTGTCGGGATTGAGCAGTTGTGACACGACGCCGATCACGCGCGAGGCGTCGAGCACGTGGATGACGGGCTCGGAATAGTGCGGCGCAATCTTCACCGCATTGTGCGCGGCGGAGGTGGTAGCGCCGCCGATGAGCAGCGGAACCTTGAAGCCCTGGCGCTCCATTTCCTTCGCGTTGTGCACCATCTCGTCGAGCGAGGGCGTGATCAGACCGGAGAGGCCGATGATGTCGGCGCCTTTTTCCCGGGCCGCGGTGAGAATTTTTTCGCACGACACCATCACCCCCAGATCGATCACCTCGTAATTGTTACAGGCGAGGACGACGCCGACGATGTTCTTGCCGATGTCGTGGACGTCCCCCTTGACCGTCGCCATGATGATGCGGCCTTGGGCCTTCGCGATCCCGCCGGCGGCGACGAGGTCGGCTTTTTCCTGCTCCATGAACGGCTGGAGATAAGCGACGGCTTTCTTCATCACGCGCGCGGACTTCACGACCTGTGGCAGAAACATTTTGCCCGAGCCGAAAAGATCACCGACGACGCGCATGCCGTCCATCAGCGGTCCTTCGATGATCAGCAGTGGCTTGCCGTATTTCTTTCGCGCTTCCTCGGTGTCTTGATCGATGAACTGGTCGATGCCTTTGACGAGCGCGTGGGAAAGGCGGGCTTCGATCGTGTCCTTGCGCCAAGTCTCTTCGACCTTGATGTCCTCGGCCTTTGTGCCGGAGGTGGCGGCCTTAAGTTTTTCGCCGTATTCGACGAGACGCTCGGTGGAATCGGGCCGACGGTTGAGGATGACGTCCTCGACGAGCACGAGCAGCTCCTTGTCCACCTCTTCGTAGACCTCGAGCATCGATGGGTTGACGATGCCCATGTCCATGCCGGCCTTGATCGCGTGATAGAGAAACGCCGCGTGCATCGCTTCGCGCACGGGATTATTGCCGCGGAAACTGAACGAGACGTTGGAGACGCCGCCACTGACCTTCGCGTAGGGCAGGTTCGCTTTAATCCACTTGGTCGCGTTGATGAAATCGACGGCGTAGTTGTTGTGCTCCTCGATGCCGGTGCCGACGGTGAGAATGTTCGGATCGAAAATGATATCCTCGGGCGGAAAGCCGACTTGATCGACGAGCAGGCGATAGGCGCGTTCGCAGATGCGGATTTTTTCGGCGTAGGAGGCGGCCTGACCATTTTCGTCGAAGGCCATCACGACCACGGCGGCGCCGTAGCGGAGAATGGCGCGCGCCTGCTCGAGGAACTTCGCCTCGCCCTCTTTGAGCGAGATGGAGTTCACGATGCCTTTTCCCTGCAGGCATTTCAGGCCGGCCTCGATGACTTCCCACTTGGAGGAGTCGACCATGATCGGGACCTTGGCGATCTCGGGCTCGGAGCCGATGAGGTGAAGGAAACGCGTCATCGCCGCGACGCCGTCGATCAGGCCGTCGTCCATGCACACGTCGATGACGTTGGCGCCGTTGACGACCTGCTGGCGGGCGACGGAGACGGCCTCCTCGTAGTTGCCGGCCTTGACGAGCTTGGCGAATTTCGGCGAGCCGGCGACGTTGGTGCGCTCGCCGACCATGAGGTAGGTGCCGGGCACCGGGGTTAAGGGCAGCGAGCCGGAGAGCGCCATCTCGGGCTTCACAACGGTGACCTTGCGGACCGGCTTGGGCGCGAGCGCCTGCGCGATGGCGGCGATGTGCTCGGGCGTGTTGCCGCAGCAGCCGCCGGCGATGTTGCACAGGTGGCTGTCGGCAAACTCGCTCATGAAGCGGGCCATGTCCTTTGGCTCGAGATCGAAGCCGGTCGGCGTGAGCGGATTCGGCAGGCCGGCGTTCGGGTAACAGGAGACGAACGTGTCAGCCTTGCCCGCGAGCTCAGCCAGAAACGGACGCATCAGATCGGGACCGATTGAGCAGTTGAGGCCGACGGAGAGCGGGTTGTGGTTCCGCACGGCGTTCCAAAACGCACCGACCGTTTGCGCGGAGATCATCGTCTCGCCGCCGCGCCCGACGGCAGCGGAGATCATGAGGGGGAGTTTGATTTTATCCTCCGCGAAAACTTCCTCGATGGCGACGAGCGCAGCCTTGGCGTTAAGCGAATCGAAGATCGTCTCGACGAGCAGCAGGTCCACGCCACCGGCGATCAGCGAGCGCACTTGGCGGCGGTAGTCGGCCTTGCACTGATCGAACGTGACGACGCGGAAACCGGCATCGTCGGCGTCGGGCGAGTTGGACAGCGAGACCGTCAGCGGCCCGAGCGCGCCCGCCACATAACGACGCCGCCCGGTGGCCGCGTGCGCGCGATCAGCGCAGATGCGACACTGACGCGCCGAGTGAAAATTGATGTCGTGCGCGAGCTCCTGGAGAAATTTGTTCTCGATGACCTCCTGGTAGAAGGCGGGCGTTTTCTTGCCGCCCTTCTCGCGCGGATCCTCGATGAAAAACTCGCTCTGGCCGATCGTCGTGGCGGAAAACGTGTTGGTCTCGATGATGTCTGAGCCCGCCTCGAGGAAGCGCCGGTGGATATCGCTGATCGGGTCCGGGCAGGTGAGCGAATAGATGTCGCCGTTGTTCTTGAGATCCTTCGGCGCGTCCTTGAACCGGTCCCCGCGCACCTGCTCTTCGGTGATATTGTAGCTGCGGATAGTCGTGCCCATGGCGCCATCGATGATGACCATGCGCTCCGCGAGGGTGCGGCGCAGCGCCACCTCGGCTTCGGACATGATGGGCACGGATTTGGACATTGGCCGGCCAATCTAAAAGTTAACTCGTGCTTAGCAAGGCGACATATCGACAAATCGCTATGCGTTGATGCGTTGTGACACACAATCCGCTTGCTGGTTTGGGCGGCGCCCGGTGAGGTGCGGGGCGTCAGGGTTCTTTTTCAGAAATTTCCGGGAATCAGGGAAGGCCGTGAAAACCGGCCACAGTTGCGCTGCGGTAACGCATCACAGACCTGCACCGCGCCGTCCGACGGCGTGGGCAAAGCCAATCTTCGACTTCGGTCGCGGGTGAAGGCGCGGGCGAGGAAGTCCGAAAGGACCACACATGCGGAGTCCGAACATCTGCCCCGGGAAAACTCACGCGTTTCGCTGCGAACTTTGCGGCGGCGGATCGCGAAAACTTCATCGCAAACCATGAAGCGTGAGAGTGGAAACGTTTTCCCGCCGATCCCACGGCGGCGGACGGTCTGCTCTTCGCCACGACCAGCAGCCATCCATGAAACTCCTCCCATCGCCCGCGCGCCTCGCGCGCCGGCTTTCGATTCTCCTCAGCGTGCTCGGCGTGCTCGCATCCGTCACGACGACGCTCGCGCAGGCACCCATCGCGGCCACCGCAGTGCCGCTCGATCCGTTCGTCACGACCGCCACCCGCACGCCCACTGACCGGCAAACGATCGGTTCGAACGTCGACGTCATCACCGGCGCCGAACTCGCCCAGCGCCAGGTCGCCTCGCTCGCCGCGGCGCTCGGCGGCGTCGCCGGCGCGCCGCATTTTTCGTCGGGCGCGGGCGGCGCGATCAACTCACTTTTCTTGCGCGGCTCGAACTCGAACCAGACGCTCTTCCTCATCGACGGCCTGCGCGCCAATGATCCGAACACCGACTACCAAGTCTACCTCGGCGGCGCCTGCGTGGCCGCCTGCGATAATCTCGAGGTCGCCCACGGTCCGCAGAGCACGCTCTATGGCGGCGAGGCGGTCGGCGGCGTGATTTCACTGCGCGCACAACGCGGCACCGGCGCGCCAGCGGGCAGCGTCTCAGCCGAGGCCGGCAGTTTCGGCACCGTGCAGGGGTCCGTCGCGACGCACGGTGCGCGCGGCGCCAACGCGTGGAATTTTTCCGCCCAAGGCGGCCACACCGACAACGATCGCGTGAACAATTCCTTCGACTCCGCCAACACGACGTTGCGCCTCGATCACAAGGTCAGCGAGCGCACGAGCGTCGGCGGCACGGTGCGCTGGTTCCACGGCGTCTACGGCGATCCGGGCGATCGCTTCACGAATGATCCCGACAATTCGGAGCGGGAGGACAACGTGCTCGCGACCGCCTTCGCCGACGTGAAGCTCGCTGAGGCGTGGACCGCGCAGGTGGTGCTGGGCGGACAGGATCGGCGCTTCGTTGCCGAGACGCCCCGCGTCGGTCGCGTCACTGGCATCACGGTCGTGAAAAACCGCCGCGCCGTGCTCGACACGCAGACCACCTACACGGGCGCCGAGCGGCAGCGCCTCACCGGCGGTTTCACGGCCGAGGCGAATCACACGCGCAACACCGGCTTCGGCAACATCAACAAGAAGCAGGGCCTGCTCGCCGTCTTCGCGCAGGACGAGTGGTCGCCCGCCGACAACGTCTACTTTACCGGCGGCCTCCGCAGCGATGACTTCGACACTTTCGGCCGCGCCACCACGGGCCGCGCAACCGCCGCGTGGCTCGCCGTGCCGAAGACCCTCAAGCTCCGCGCGAGCTACGGCACCGCGTTTCGCTCGCCGAGCTTCCTCGATCTTTATGGCAAGAGCGCGTTCTACCACGGCAACCCGAACCTCCGTCCCGAGAAAGCGCGCGGCTGGGATGCCGGCGCCGATTTTTATTTCGCGTCAAACCGCGGCTCGCTCAGCGCCACGTGGTTCGACACCGACTTCACCAACCTGATCGCGAGTTCGCCGGATTTCAGCAGCGTGATCAACATTCAGCACGCCCGCACACGAGGCGCGGAACTCTCGGCCCTCGCCTCGCTGCCCGGCGCGATCGACCTGCGCGCGAGCTTCACCTATCTCGAGGCGCAAAACCTCACGAGCCACACGCGCCTCCTCCGCCGCCCGCGCCAGAGCGGCTCGCTCGACGCGTGGCACGACTTCGGTCACGGCGTGAGCGCCGGCGGCGGCGTGGTGTTTGCGGCGAACCGCCGCGACGTGAACGCGCGGACCTTCGCGCAAATCGACGCCGAGGACTACACCGTCACGCGCCTCCACGCCGCGTGGCAGGTCACACCGCGGCTCGCGTTGAAAGCGCGCGTCGAAAATCTCCTCAACGAGAAATACGAGGAAGTGAACGGCTATCCCGCCCTCGGCTTTGGCGCGTTCGGCGGCGCGGAGTGGAAATTTTGAAGTGTTGTCCGAGGTCGTTGTGGAGCATCGGCACACATCTGACGCCCTCCATCCCATCCCCTCTCGCAGCTTGCTACCGCCGCGCAGTCGAATTGGGCTGAGGGCGTGGATGCGCCCCTGAAATCCCAACACGGCCAGCCGAGCTGGCACCTGAAAAATCGCGCCGTCGATCTGTGGATCACGCGCACCGGCGGCATGGTCGCGCCCGCGACGTTCCATCTCGCCGGCGGGCGGTCCGTGCAGCCCTTCGCGATCGCGCCTTGGGTCGGCGAAAAACTTCCCCCGGGCACGCCGCCGTTGCTCCAAGTTCTGCGCGGGGATTTTTTCTGCGCGCCGTTCGGCGGCAATAGCTCAGCGTGGCGCGGAGAAAAGCATCCCCCGCACGGCGAGTCGGCGAACCGCGCGTGGGCGCTCGTCGCCACCTCGCGCGATCGAGCGTCCGCATCGCTGCATCTGCGACTCGCGTGCCACCTGCGCCACGGCGTGATCGACAAACGCGTGTCGTTGCGCCCGGGCCACCATGCGATCTATTGTGAGCACCGGTTGAGCAATTTCCGCGGCCCGATGGCGATCGGCACGCATCCGTGCGTGAGCGTGCCGGGCGCTGACGGCGCCGCACGGGTGTCGGTCGGCGGCTGGGATTGGGGCCAGGTGTTACCCGTGCCATTCGAGGATCCGAAGATCGGAGGATACTCATCGCTGAAGTCCGGCGCACGTTTCAAATCGCTCGCGGCCGTGCCGCTCGCAACCGGCGGCCTGGCCGACCTTTCGCGCTATCCGGCCCGCGAAGGTTTTGAGGATTTGGTGATGCTGATGGGCAAACCCGGTCGCGCGTTGGGTTGGAGCGCGGTGACCTTTCCCGACGAGCGCTGGGTGTTTCTCCAGCTCAAGAATCCCGCCGTGCTGCGTCACACCGTGCTGTGGCATTCGAATGGCGGCCGGCACTACGCGCCGTGGAGCGGCCGGCATCGCCGGGTGCTGGGGCTCGAGGAGACGACGTCGTATTTCCATCTCGGCCTCGCGGAATCGGCCCAGCCCAACGCGCTCAACCGCGCCGGCTATCCTACGACCGTTATGCTCTCGCCGAAAAAGCCGTTAAGGGTCGCGCACATTTTTGCCGCGACGGCGATTCCGCGTGGTTTCGACATCGTGGCCGATGTGCAACCGGCGCCGGGCGGCATCGTGATTACGGCGCAAAACGGTCGCACCACGAAGCTGCGGCTCGACGTAGATTTTCTGCGCGACGCGTAAGGTAGGGCGCGACCGCTGGGCGCACCGATTGAAAGTTTAGGCGACCTCGAAACAAGGCCTAATATTTGGAGTGCACAAAAATTCCCCCGTCCCTCATTCGTGCAGACATGGATTCTGCACGACGCTCCGAAGGACCAACGAAGCGAAGCGGCTGCGCACGGCGGGCCCCGCGGTCCCGCCCGACCCGCCGGAAACTATTTCTTTGCAAACATCGGATCGGCGGCGTTGCCGGACGACAGGATGTAGGCGAAGAGATCTTTCAGTTCCTCGGGGTTGAGCGAGTTGATGAGGCCGGGGGGCATCATCGAAACCGGATAAGGCTTTCGCGATTTCACCTCGGCGGTTTTCACCCGCACTTTTTCGTCGGGGGCAAACGGGTTGCTCATGACGAGCAGCTCGCCCTTTTCCTCACCAACGACGCGACCGATCACGGTGTTGCCGTCCGCGGTGTCGAGTTGCTCGCTCATGTATTGATCGGCGACGACGAGGGACGGCTCGACGATGTTCTGCAGGAGATCACGCACGCTGTAGCGGCTGACGGCGCCCGTGAGATCGGGGCCGATGCCGCCGCCCTCCCCCTTGAAGCTGTGGCAGATGATGCAACCCGTGGCCGTGAAGAGGCCCTTGCCCTGCGCGAAGTCGCGGCCGGTGAGCGGCGCGCCCAGCAGCGTGGCGGCATCACCCGTGGCATAGGAACGCCCCGGGCCCTTCGGTGTGATCGCGCCCACGAGAAATTTCGCCGCCGGCGGTTTCGAGAGCGAGTCGAGGGAGAGGCGCTCCGCGCGATTCGGAACTTTTTCGAGCGATTCGGTGCGGATGTTTTGGATGAAGCCGCCAAAGCTGGCGCCACCGCGCCAGTTTTGCGTGCGGCTGAACCACGAAAAATATTCGAGCCGGAGCTTGGGCGTCCAACCCACCGTCGCATTACGCAGATTGTAGGCGTAGTGAATCTGCTGGCGGTCGGGGCGGTGCGATCCGACATCGGTGACGACGGACCCGTAACTGTCGTTGCGCGCGATGCGGGCGGCGCCACCGAGTTCTTCCGCGGTCGGCAAGAGCGGTTCGGACACGCTTAACAGTGGAACGGTCTTCGCCGCCACCGTCGGCGAGTCCAAGAAAACCAGCAGCGAGACGAGTTCGCGATTGATCATCGCGTCGGCGTGCGGGAAGAGCGGATCAAGTTTCTGGGCGAGTTGGGCACACACCTCGGCGTTCGGCTTGCCCATGCGGGTGAACGCGAGTTGCCACGCGCGCAGGAGCGGGAGACGCAGCGCCACGGGCTGCGCGGAGAAATCGAGGCGACTGAGCGCGGCGAGGAGGCGGGGTTGCAGCGCCTTGTCGCCGACGCGGGCGAGCGCGATGAGCGCCTCGATCGCGGCTTGCGGGCGCGTCTCGGCGAGCGCGCGTTCGGCCCACGCGATCGCAGGCTGACGCTCAATCGCCGTGCGCGCGGCCCAGCGGACAAAACGATCGGGATGGTCGAGATGTGGCCACGCGATGCCGATCGCATCGAGGCCGGTGCCTTCGCCGTGCAGCGCCTCGAGCGTGTGGCGCAAGTTCGCCTCGGCGGTGGGCGGCGCGATTTTCGCGGGCGCAGTGCTTTCGGCTCCGGTGTAAGTGATCCGGTAGAGACCGGACTGCGAGCGCCGGCCGCCGACCGTGAAGTAGAGCGCGCCATCGTGGGGATTGATGACGAGATCGGTGAGCGCGAGCGGTTTGCCGGTGGCGAATTCCTCGGGCTCGCCGCGAAACGTCGCGCCCTCGGGCGTGAGGTGGACCGCGTAGAGCGTGCCGAAGGTCCAATCGCACGCGAAGAGCGCGGTCTGGTATTTTGCGGGAAATTTTGCCCCGGTGCCGAACGTGACACCGGTCGGACAACCCGGGCCGATATCGAGCGCCGCCGGAAGACTGTCCGCGTAATACGCCGGCCAGCGACCGGCGCCACTGCGCCAGCCGTAGTCGCCGGCATCGACGACGTGATTGATGCGCGTCGGAATATACCACGGCGAACCTTGGTCCCATTCCATGTCGGAGTCGTAGGTGAAGAGTTCGCCGTTTTGATCGAACGCGATGTCGAACTGGTTACGGAAACCGGAGGCGAACATCTCGACGACTTTGCCGTCGGGATCGGTGCGGCCGATGTAGCCGCCGGGGGCGTATTTGTTGCGCGCGTGGCCACGGGCGTCCCACATGCGCGGCAAGAGATGATCTTCGCCCCACGCGACGGCGCGGGCTTTTTCCATGTGAGCGGGCAGGTCGGTGTGGTTGCCGTTCGCAAAATAGATCGACTTGCCATCAGGCGAGAGCACCAGCGCGTGCGCCCCGTGTTCGCCGGAGCCTTTCATTTCGCGGAGGAACGTGGCCTGATCGAACTGGTCGTCACCGTTGGTGTCGCGCAGGCGCCAGAGGCCGGCATTGGCGCGGTTTTCGTCGACCATCACATAGAGGCTGTCGAAGGCGTAGAGCAGTCCGTGCGCCCCGACTTCGATCGGCGCGGGCGGCGGACCCTTTTTCTTGGGGTCGGGCGTCGCGGGCGCGGGCGGCGGCACGTCGGTGCGGACGAGACTGACCTTGAGCCGCTCAATCTTGGTCTCATCCGACGAACCGATCGGCGCCGGGGTGATCCGGTAGAGTCCACCGTATTGGTCGGCCGTGAGCAGCCGGCCTTTCGGATCGACCGTCACGCACACCCATGAGCCCTGGTCGTCGTTCGGCACAGCGTAGAGCAACTCCACCTTGAAGTCCTTGGCCATGTGGATCGCCGACGCCTCGATCGGCGGGGGGACGCGACCGTAGGCCAGCTTGGGCGCGGGGGTTTGCGCGAGCGCAACCGCACCGGCGCAAAAAAAGAAACCGGCAGAGCAGGAGAAATTTTTCATAGGCTTTTCTTGATGCGAATATCCTTAAACTGGACCGTCATGGGCGTGCCCACGTGGAGTTGGAGCGCGAGCACGCCGCGGGTGGCGGCCTTCGTCGGATCGTTGTCCGTCACGTCGGCGGTGAGCGTGCCGTTGAGGAAATGTTGGAAGTGATTTCCTTTCGCGATCACCACGAATTCGTTCCACTCGCCAACCCGGTAAGCGGCGCGGAGCTGTTCGGGTGTGGTCGGGGTGGCGACGACTTCGACCTGCGCTTTTTCTTTTCCGGTCTTCTCGTTCTTGATCATCGGGCCGACTTGGATCGTCTGGCCGGGTTTCATGAGGATGCCGCGGCCTTTTTCCTCGTAGAGCATGCCAACGTAAGTGCCGGCGAGATCCATGTCGGCTTGGTAGCCGGCGAGGACAAACCCGGCGGCGTCAACGACGCGACTGCGATATTGGACACCGGAGTTGCCGAAGTTTTTCTCGTTTTGTCCGGTGAGACGGAACGAGAGGCGCAGTTCGAAATCCGCCACCTCGCCCTTCCACACGAGAAACGTGTTGGTTTTGAGCGGATGCTCGGCGGTGGTCTGGCCGGTGATGGCGCCGTCGCGGGCGGACCAAAACTCGGTGAGACCGTCCCAGCCAGTGAGGTCCTTGCCGTTGAAGAGGCTTTGGAAGCCGGGTTCAGCGGCGCGGCCGGAAAAGGAAAGAGCGGCGAAAGCGAGCGACAAGAAGAGGCGGCGGGGATGTTTCATAAGGGAGCGAGGCGGTGGCGGGGTAAATCCAGTCCAGCGACAACGCGGTAAAATCAGTGAACGTGCGGGGTGACGGGGAGAGTGACGGTGGGTGGAGTCGGGTTGGCTTTCAAGTAGGCATCTACGTCGGCGGTCACCACGAGTTGACCATACATCATGGTCCAATGGCCGGGAAAGGTGCAGATGAATTCGTAGACCCCCTCCTCGCGAATCGCGCGCACGCGGAGCGTTTCGCTACGACCGGTTTCGATGAGCTTCGTCGCGGCGATGATCTCGATGGACTCGGGCACCCAGGCCCGGCCGCTGCGGTCGAGTGAGTCGGGCGGCAGCGCCATCGCGGCGGTGCCGACTTTTTCGCGCGCGCCGGGATTCACGATGACGAGATTGTGCGGCATCGCGTCGGGATTTTCGAACGTGATTTCGAAGGCGCGGCCCAGCGGGACGACCAGGCGCGGCGTGTCGTAACGCATGGCTTCGACGACGGACCGCACGATGTAGGCCGACACTCGCAGGCTGCCGAGCGTTTTGCGCAGCGCGTCCGCGTCGGCCGCGGGCAGCTGATTGACGAGATCTCCGGCCACCTGGATCGTGTCGACGTAATCGCGGCCGGTGCGCTCGCTGACGTGCGTTTTCGCGGCCCACGCGACCAGGGCGTGGGCGGCGGTGGCGACGGAAGCCGCGGGCCAGGAGTCGCGCGGGAGCGCACGAATCCCTTGCGCGGCGGTGGTGACTTGATCGCCCCGCACTATCATCGAAGTGAGCGCGGCGAACACGGCGGCGGGGTCGCGCCGCGTGCTGACCGCGGAGCGAATGGCATCGAGCTGGATGGCGTTGACGGTGCCTTCGGGCCCGGGGATGTCGCGGCTGTCGCTCGCGAGGAGCGCCATGACGCGATCGTAGGCGGTGGCGCGCAGCGCGGTCGTGGGGATGAGATGAATGCCGCCGACGAGGCTCGCGAGTGCGAGCGGGGAAACGGCGCTCTCCCGCCACGCCGCGTCGAGCGAGTCGTCCGCGAGCGCGACGGCGGCCCACCCGTAGGAGCGGCCCTCGGCGTTGTCGGCGAGCGCGAGTTTCAATAACGCGGCCCGGTGGGCCTTGAGCTGGTCGGCCGGCTGGGCCAGCAAGAGCCGGCCGACGGCCGGCACGTCGATCTCGGCTGGCGAATCGATGGTTTGCAGGAGGAGGGAGACCGGAGCGACGCCACGGGCCGACACCAGACTCGCGAGGGCTTCGGCCCGGACGGTGGCGGGAACGCCCGCGCGGCCGAGAAGATTTTCGGCGACGTTGGTCGTGCGCGGCAACTTCAGGAGTTCGACGACGCTGAGCGTGCGCAACAGGTAGCGGAGACTCGAAGGATCGCCAGCGGTGAACTGGCCGCCATCACCGATGACCTTGCGCCACTGCGGGCGGAGCTGGCGGAGGGTTTCGCCGATGACGTAGTCGAGATAGTAATCGACGGGCAGCTTGGTCGCGGCGAGCGCCACTTCGGTCGCGGCGGCCGTCGGGAAGAAACTGGCGGCGCGCACGGCGTGGAGGCGAACGTTTTGATTTTCATCGACGGCGGCGCGGCGGAGAAGTTCGAGGGCATTCGGCACGCGATCGCGCCAATAGGAGATCACGCGTGCGGCGGCGGCGCGCGCGCCCGGCTCAGGGAGCGCGAGCACGCGATCGAGCAGCGCGAGGTCGACGGCGTTGTGCCACTGGTGAACCCACAGGGCCTCGGTGAGGTGATGCGCGAAATCCGGCGCGTGGGCATCGAGGGCGGCAGCCCACACCTTGGTGGCGGCGATGACCGCGGCGGAGTCGCGTTTGCCAAGCTCGATCTTGGCGAGGTTGCGGATCTGATTTTCGGGACGCTTGAGCAGTTCGAGCAGCGCCGGGATCGGTTCACCGTCGATTTTGGGCTGCCACGCGAGCGGGCGCCCTTCGCACGTGATCCGATAAATGCGACCGTGAGTGTGATCCCGGTTGGCGTCCCGGAGGTGGCTCTGCAGGTGGCCGATGAGCGGGTTGTGCCAGTCGATCACGTAGAGAGCGCCGTCGGGCCCAACGCTGGTGTCGATCGGGCGGAAATTCTTGTCGGTGGACGAGACGATGTCGGTTTGACGCAGCCCCTTGATGCCGCCGCCGTCCGACGAAAGTTTGACGCGATAGATACCCTGAAAGCCAATGACGTTGGGATTGAGATAATCACCCCAATATTCCGCCGGGAAATGCGCACTCGTGAGAATCGTGCTGCCGGCGGAGGGCCGCGATGGACGATCCCAGAGCGTCTGCAATTTCGGGTGCTTGTCGGGGTAGTCGAGTTTGCCGCTGAACGCGGGGCCGAAGTAGGTGTTGTTGCCGGTGGCGTCGGTGATGATGTCGTTGCCCCAATATTCGAAGGCTCGGCCGTGCGGATTGGCGAAGGCGTAGGAAGCGTAGGTTTCAAAGCGCTGCGTGAGCGGTTCGTAGCGGTAGAGCGCAGCGTCGATGTTGCGCACCGCGCCGGCGGTGGTCTCGACCTGGGTGCGGTGAAACACGCCATCACTGAGGAGAATCGCGCCGCCCGGTTCGTAGATGAGCGAGTTGGCCGTGTGGTGGGAATCCGCGGAATCCATTCCCATCAACACCCGCTCTTTTCGATCGGCTTTCCCGTCGCCATCGGTGTCGCGCACGAACCACAGATCGGGCGCCTGCATGAGCAGAATGCCGTCTTTGAAAAACTGAAAGCCCGTCGGGCAATTCAGATCGTCGATGAAATGCGTGCACTTGTCGGCGCGGCCATCGTGGTCGGTGTCTTCGAGAATGAGAATACTGTCGCCGGTCGTCGACGTGGGCGAGCGCTCGGGATAATTCGGCCAGACGGCGACCCAGAGGCGGCCCTTGGTGTCCCACGCCATCTGCACGGCCTTCGCCAATTCGGGAAACATTTCTTCGCTGGCGAACAGGTTGGCCTTGAGCCCGGGCGCGAGCGTCATCTTCGCGATCGCCTCGTCGCCACCGAGAAAATTGTAGGTGCCGTCGGGCCGCGGGCCGGGCTTGTTCGTGCCGAAGGGCGTGACGGGCGGCAGCGGGAGCGGCTCGGCGGGGGCGGGAGCGCCGCTGGCGAGCGACCAGAGTTTGGTTTCGAGATTGCCCGTGATCGTATCGCGCTGCGCCATCTCCTCCATCATGATCTGCGTATTGGTAATCTTCGGTTGATCGGGCGCGGAGACGTAGGCGATCTTCGAACGGTCGCCGTAGACATTGTAGCCGTCGACGGTCCGGTAGCGCGAATGCCACCACGCGTTTTTCTCCTGGACCGCGGCGCGGAGCCGGAGGGCGGCGGGCGTGTCGACCGCCGGCGCCGCCTCGCCGAAGAGGAGCGGAAAGATTTTTTCGGCGAGCCGGGCCTCGCCGGCTTCAGTGAGATGCACGGCATCAAGGGTCAGCGGGCCCACGCCCTGCTGCGCGGCCTCGGCGTAAAGTTGCTGCGACGGAGCGAAGAGATCGACAAACGTCACGCCGGCCTGATCGCGGGCGACCTGGGCCATCGCGGCCGTGTAAAGCGCGAGATTGACGTTGGTTGAAGGCGGGAGAGCCAGGTTCGGGTCGGGGTGTTTTTCGGCCGCGATCGGCGAGAAGAGGACGATGCGTGGGGCCGCGAGGCCGTGGTAGTTTTTGGCGCGGGTCTCGCTGAGGAATTTTTGGAGTTCCTCGGTAAATTTCGGCAGGCCGGCGGGGCCGCTGAAGGATTCGTTGAAACCGAAAAACGCAAAGACGACGTCAGCCTGCACGCGCCCGAGCCACTCGTCGGGCGTGCCAAAATCCTTCGAGCGCGCGCGGTTCGCGACCTCGTCGCCGGCGACGGCCAGGTTGCGCACGACGAGATGATGCGCGGGATATTTCTCGTGCATCATCGTCTCAAGCCAGCCGTGGTGCTGCATGCGATCAGCGAGGCCGTTGCCGACGAACGCCACCCGCTCGCCGGGCTGGAGTGAAAACGGCGCCGAGGTCACCGGACGCGCCGCGGCCGGCGCGGGTGCCGCCGCCGGTGGCGCGGGCGGTGCGTCGCCTTCCGGGACGATTTTACCAAGTGCGAAATCGGCGGGCCGGAGGTGAAGCCGGTAGCCTTTGAAACCATAGGCGCGGGGCGTGTAGGGATCGACGAGGCGCACATCGGCCTTAGCGGGGACGTCGAGCCCCAGGCCCCAGAAAACGGCATTCACCACGAGGCGCCGGAGCGGCTCATCCACGAGATCGGTCGCGGCACCCATCGTGGTCGTGAAGACGCGATTCTCTTTGCCCGCTGGGTTGCGATGGAGGCGCGTCCACGCAATCGGCATGGCTGGATCGTTGATGCCCTGCTCCCCTTTGTCGGTGGCGCGGCGCTTGCGATAATCGGCGGGCGCGGCGTCGGGCGTCATGCCTTTGAGGACGAGCCCGCGGAGTAATATTTTGGCGTCAGCGGGTGGATAGGCTTCGTAGACATCGGTGGTGCCGAAGATTGCGGCGACGCCGCGGAACAATGGGTCCGAGGCAGCGCCGGGCTCGACCACCGCGCGCGTAGCCTCGGATTTGTGGCGGCCCCAATGGGCGATCCACTGTTCGCCGAGGACGTTTTTCCCGAAATTCGTGTAGTCCTTGTAGGGGCCCTGAGGAATGCGGAAGGCGTGCGTGGAGGTGCGGAGCGCGACGATCGGAACGCCGCGCTGGTAAGCGTCGGCGAAGTGCTTCATCGGCGCGTCGGGCCAGTCGCGAAAGCGGAGCGACGTAACGATGAGGTCGGCGGTGTCGAGCGCCTCGGCACCGGGCAGCGACTTCTGATTGTCGGGATTGATCGTGCCGTCCGGGTCGAGCGCAAAGAGGACCGTGCACTTGAAGCCGAGGCGCTGGCTCAGAATCTTCGCGAGCATGGGCAGCGCTTCTTCACTGCGGTATTCCTCGTCGCCGGACAGGAACACGATGTGCTGGTTTTTCGGCGCGACGCCGGCGGGCGGTTGGAAGACGAGAAATTCCTGGGCGGCGGCAGGGGCGGCGAGTGACGCGGCGAGGCAAAGAGGTCGGACAAAACGGAGCATGGGGGGGGCCGGATTACGGCCAAGAGGCGGAGACAGACGCGTGGCTAGGAGGGACGAGACCCGGGCGGGGGAAATTGAGCCGCGGCGATTTCGCGGCGCAGAAAAGCGTGGCCCTGCTCGGCAATTTCCCACGCCGGGGAAAATTCGCGCCAGACGTTAATCGCGTTGGCGAACGCCGGATCGGCCCGGCTGAAAGCCTCGATCGTCATCCAACCGTCGTAACGGATCGCGGCGAGCGTCGCGAGGGTCTCCTGAAAATTGACATGACCGAAACCGGGCGTGCCCCGATCGTTTTCACTCAGGTGCACATGCACGAGGAACGGTGCGATCTGGCGAATCGCGGCGGGCAGGGATTTCTCCTCGATGTTCGCGTGATGCGTATCGAACATCGCGCGGACCTGGGGATGGCCGGTCAATTCCACGAGGTGCCGGAGTTGGGCCATCGTGTTGCACAGATAACACTCGAAGCGATTGAGCGCCTCGACGGCGAGAACGACGCCCGCCTGCCGGGCATGGTCCCCGGCCGCGCGGAGCACCTCCGCGCTGCGTTCGTATTCTTCGGGCTGGATGTCGGCGCGTGTAAAGGTGGCAAACGCGGAATGCAGCGGTCCGCAGAGCACGGTGCCACCGCATTCCGCCGTGCGATCGATATTCCATTTGAGCCGATCGATCGCGTTGGCGCGCACGGCTGGGTCTGGGCTCACCGGATTGGCGTCGGGGCCCAGAACGGTTACGCATGTCATCCCCATGCCCAGATCGCGAACGTGCCGGCCGAGCCGCCGGTAGGCCGCAGCGTCCGTCTGGCCCGTGAAAATTTCAATCCCGTCGTAACCGATCTTCTTCAGCCGATCGATGTGCGCGAAATGTTCGTCGGTGACGACGGCCGTCCAGTTGAGGAGATTGAAACCAAGCTTGAGCATGGGGTGAACGAAAGGTCGCGAGATCAGGTAAGGCGGCGGACCGCCGGTGGACGCAGCGTCAGGCCTGTTTCACTTTGGCCCAGCGCTGCGATTTGGCGGATTTTAAAACGGCGTCGACCACGTAATCGGTGGCGAGGCCGTCCTTGAAGTTGGGCGTGCAGCCCTGGCCGTTTTCGAGGCCGGCGATGAACTCGACCATCGCGTGGACGAAGCTGTGTTCGTAGCCGAGTTGGAGACCGGGCACCCACCACTTGCCGCAATAGGGATGATCGCCGTCGGAAACGTGGATGCTCTTCCAACCGCGCTCCTGGCCTTCGTCGCTGTGATCGAAAATCTGCAGGCGATGCAGGTCGTGAAGATCCCACTTGAGGCTCATGTTTTCGCCATTGATTTCGAACGTGTAGAGCGCCTTGTGGCCGCGCGCGTAGCGCGTCGACTCGAACTGACCGAGCGAGCCGTTGTTGAAGTGGCAGTGGAAAATGCACGCATCATCGATGCCGACTTTCTCGACCTTGCCGGTGATGGTGTGCTTCCGCTGCTTGACGAAGGTCTCGGTCATCGCGCTCACGTCCTTGATGCCGCCGTTGAGCCAGAGTGCGGTGTCGATGCAGTGCGCAAGCAGATCGCCGGTGACGCCGGAGCCGGCGACTTTCACATCGAGGCGCCAGAGGCCGGTGCCGCCCTGCGGCAGGTCGGGGCTGATCGTCCAGTCCTGCAGAAAATTCGCGCGGTAGTGGAAAACTTTCCCAAGGCGGCCCGCGTCGATGAGGTTCTTGGCGAGCACGACCGCCGGACAGCGCCGGTAGTTATACCAGACCATGTTCGGCACGCCGGCCTGCTTGACAGCCTTGAGCATCTTCTCGGCTTCCTTGCCGTTTAAGCCGAGCGGCTTTTCGCAGAGGATCATCTTGCCGGCCTTGGCGGCGGCGATGACTTGCTCGGCGTGGAGATTGTTCGGCGTGGCAATGTCGATCACGTCGATGTCGTCGCGCGCGATGAGTTTTTTCCAGTCGGTCTCGATCGACTTGTAGCCCCACTTGTCGGCGAACTCTTGAACTTTCGCCGCGTCGCGTCCGCAGACCGCCTGCGGCACGAGTTCGTAGCCGGACGGGAAGAAGTGATTGACCTGGTGAAAGGCGTTGCTGTGGGCGCGGCCCATGAAGCTGTAGCCGATGAGCCCGATGCGGAGTTGTTTTTTGGCCATGGGGAAGAAAAGGGAGGAAGGTTAAGCGCGAAGACGCAAAGGCGCTAAGTTCAGAAGTAAGAGAAGCAGATTGATGAGAATGACTGTAGCGATTGAGATTTTCTTTGATCCGGTCTTTGCGACTTCGCGCCTTTGCGCTTCAAATGATTGTTAGCCGACCCAGCCGTGGTTGGTGCGGACCTCGATCATCGCGGAGAGGACGTCGTTCCAGGTTTGCTGGTTCAGCATCTTCTCGTTCGGGAACATGCAGCCGTCCCAGCAGATGTGCTTCATCTTTTTCGTGACCTTGCCCGACTTGTCGCGCAGCCAGTAGCCGGAGTCGCGCGGGATGTTGAGCTTGCCCTTCGGATCGGTCGCGAGGCAGTGGCGGCCGGTTTTTTCGTGATCGCCCGAGCCCAAGACGGAGCCGTCGTTTTGGGCGACGTGGAAATCGATCGTCCAGGGGCGGAGCGCGTCGGTGAGCTTCGTCATCGCCTGGTGAAACGCGGCGGGCTCGTAGTGATAATTTTTCGGCACGATGCGGTGCTCCTCCGCGTTTTCGCCGAGCGTGTAGAGGTGCGTGTGCGACATGTCGGCCTGAAAGCCGACGACCTTCGGCATCGCGGTTTCCTCGAGGAGATTCACCATGTGCTTCCACGAGTGCATGCCGCCCCAGCAAATCTCGCCTTCGGCGGCGAGGCGTTCGCCGGCGTCCTTCGCAATCTTGCCAGCTTCACGGAAAGTTTTCGCGATGAGCTTCGTGTTGCCCTTCGGATCCTTGTCCCAATCGGTCACGCTCGCGGCACTGTCGATGCGCACGATGCCGTAGGGGCGCGCGCCGAGCGCGCGGAGCCTGGCGGCGATGCGGACGGACTTGCGCACGCAGTCGACCCAGCCGGCGCGCTTCGCCTCGTCTCCCATCGCGTTGCCGAAGAACCAAACCGGCGCGACCACCGAGCCAACGACGAGTCCCTTGGATTTGATCTTCGCGGCGAGGGCCTTGAGACCGTCGTCGGAGATGTCGATGTCGGTGTGCGGGTTGTTGAGGAAGAGATCAACGCCGTCGAATTTCACACCGTTGACGTCGGCTTTGGCCGTCAGGTCGAGCATGGTGTCGAGATCGAGGTCGGCTTCGGCGCCGCCCATGCTTTTTTTTCCGACGAGGCCGGGCCACATGGCGTTGTGCAGTTTGGGGAAGTTATTTTGGGACATGATAACGAAGGGTGGTGAGGGGTGGATTGGGTCGGGCGCGACCGCTGGGCGCGCCGCTCGGAATGTTCGAACATTTTCGGCGGGCCCAGCGGTCCCGCCCTGCCTCTAGAATTTATTCTGGCGATAAGCGCCCATCTTCGGGGCGGTGGGATTTACCTCGGGGCCGAAGTAGCGGAGGCACACCAGCGGCTCCGTGCTGCTGGTATTTTCGAACGTGACGCCCGCCGTCGCGCCGTCCTCGGTGCAGAAATATTCGTCCTCGGTGAGTTCATGGAAACGGATCAGCTTCGGGCTCACGAGCGGCTGGCCGTTGATTCGACCGGAGCCCTGCACGCAGATGAGGCCGTAGGCACCGTTGTCCTTGACGGTGCACTTGGTGCCGGGATCGATCGTGATTTCTTTGGCGGTGAAGAGCTGCTCGCCGTCGACCTTGCCGTAAACGATCCAGCGATCGACGTAGCCTTCGCGGCGGGTGTCGGCGACCGGCACGGGCTCGAGGTAGTGGTTATCCTTGAAATTTGGGTCCACATTTTTCGCCCAGTCGAGCTGCTCGACGATGAAGTCGATGTCCTGGTGCTTCGATTGCGGCATGTCTTTCACAAGCAGCGACCAGGGCACCTCGCGGCCCTCGACGAGGTTTTGATACATGCCGAAGACATCGCTCCCCCACTGCGGCTCGTAAGTGCAGAGCGACCCGGGCGCATGAAGGATGCACGGATCGATCAACCAGCCGCTGCCGACTTTCAGCCGATAAGCCTTCGAAAGATCCAGGAGGCCGTTGTCGCCCTTATTCCAATTCTCGATGCACTTCCGGACTTGCGCCTTCGTCGTGCCGGGCTCGAGGCCCATGAACGTATAGGGGAAATTATTACCGACGTTGTTGTGCTGCGGCGGGAAATAATACGACTCGGGCTTTCCCTCCTGCCCCACCAGCTTCGCCTGCTTCGCACTCTGGTGCATGTGGTGCGGGATCGGGCCCATGTTATCGAAGAACTTCGAGTAAACGGGCCACTTGCCGTATTTCTTCCAGATGGATTTCCCCACGAGCGTGGCGCCGCAGTCGGCGACGGCCTGCTCGAGCGTGAACCGCCGGTTGCCGACCACGCAGTAGTTGAGTCCCTCATCGTCCGCGCGGCCTTCGTTGGCGGTCTTGGTCGTCGACGCGAACCAGCGTTCGTCGATGCCACCGCGGCTCAAACCGTAGGCGTAGGTATCGTCAGGGTGGAGTTTGATCCGGAGGCCGGGCTGCAAGAACGAGCGCGGCACCCACGCAGGCGCGAGACGCAAGAGGCCGCCAGTCCGGCCGAGTTCGGCTTCGACGAGGCTCTTGGTGGAGGACTTGAGGGTTTTCAGAGCGAAAATGGAAGTGAGGGCCATGGGCGGGAGTTAAAAGGTGAAGGATGAAAGTTGACGGAACGGAAAACTGCGAGGGCTCGGCGGCGAGACGAAGCAATCAGGGCGTGCGTTGCTGGAGGAACGCGAAAACGCCGCGCTTGTTCGCGACCGCGACATCGGGGAAGCCATCGCCATTGAGATCGGTGACGACAAATTTCGTGCCGACGCCGGAATCGTTGTCGATCAGGTGCGGTTCGAAGTGGGCAGAGCGCGTCGCGGGATCGCGCACGAGGCGAAACCAGTAGAGCACCGCGGGAGCGGTCGGCTCGGGGTCGCCCTTGGAACCGTGCGCCCAGTGGCGCTTGCCGGTCACGATATCGAGCAGGCCGTCGCCATCGATGTCGGCGAGGACAGTGGCGTGGGGCTGCGAGAATTGGACGTCGTTGATTTTCGCCGCGGGATCACGGCTGATGATGGCGTGCTCGCGCCACGTCGGCTCAGCGGCGCCATCCGCGGACGCGATCTGTTCGAACCAACTGAGTCCGTATTTGTGCGCCTCGATGCTCGTGATCACATCGGCGCGACCATCGCCGTTGACGTCGTAGGCATACATCTGCGCGCCGCCGTCGCCAAAGTTGGCCGCGTGAAATTTCCACCCCGGATCGCCGGCGAGCGACGCAGGTTGCTCCCACCAGCCTTTAGAACAGAGGAGATCGGCGCGACCGTCGCCGTTGACGTCGCCGGCGCCGATCCCATGCGTGTAGCGCTGCCACTCGCCTTCCGGCGAGATCGCGTGAAACGCCCACGGCGCCGCGGGATGCGCGGCGTCGCGGATCGCGTAGCCGAGTTTTTTTTCCGTGGCGAAAATCAGCGCGGGCGACTGGCCCGCGATCAGATCGACGAGTTCGGGCGACTCCGTGCCGACCGCAGGATGCACCACAAAACGCGGCCAGTCGCCCCCGGCCTTCCCCGGATTCTTGAACCACAGCGCGGCCCGGCCCGGCCAGCCGACTTGAATCGCGTCCGTCCAGCCATCGCCATCGACGTCGAGCGCGGCCGAGATGAACGCGTCGGAATAACTCTCCTTGTCGAAAGCCAGCGCCGCCCGCATCTCGGTCTTCTTGGTGAAGGCGGGTCCTTGGATCCAATACGGCCCGACGATGAGATCGGGTTTGCCATCTTTATTGACGTCCGCGACGGCGATGCTCTCGGCGAAAAATTTCGCCTCGATGATCTGTTTCTTAAACGACACCGTCGGGCTGGCGCCGGCGGTGGCCGCCGCGATGACGGCGGCGGCCAGGAAGGTGCCAGTGGCAATGCACGGGGGGAGGCGCATGAGGTGGGGTTTCGGCAGACTCAACGAGCCTCGCGTCGGAGGCAAGTGAGGTTGCGAGCGGTTATCCTAGCTAAATCCGAGCCCAACGCCTAGGAGGGTGGCGGCAAGTTTTGGTTTAATTACGTCGGCACGCCGCAGCTTCGCGTCGCGGCCGGCCTCCCTGCCGGCCGCGACCTCACCCCTGACAGCGCGCGCGATAAGCCCGCGGCGTCTCGCCCATCACGCGCCGAAACTCCTTCGTGAAATGGCTCTGGTCGGAAAAACCGAATTCGGTGGCGACCGCCGCGAGCGATTTACGCGAAAACACCAGCGGGCTGCAGCTCATCCGCACACGGAGCTGGCGCACGTAATCGTGCGGCGAACTGTGATAAGAGGCGCGAAATTGACGCTCAAAGGCGCGCACCGAGAGCCCGCAGACTTGGGCCAGCCGCTCGTTCGTGATGCGTTCGCCGTAGTGCTGGCTGATGAAACGAATCGCGGTGCTGAGCGGCGAATCGGACGGCGTGCCGAGCGGAAGCTGACCGAGCGGACGCGTCACGCCCGCCGTGCCGACGATGTTATGGTTCGCGTCGCGCAACGGGACTTTCGACGTCACGCACCAGCGCGCGGTGTGATCGAAACGTCCGACCAGTTCCACGCGCGAGAGGATGCGTTCGCCCTTGAGCACGCGTTCGTCGTCCATCCGATATTGGTTCGCGAGCACCTCGCCGCAGAGATCGTAGTCGGTGCGGCCGATCACGTCGGCGCGATGGTCGAGGCCGAAGTTGAGCAGGAAGGAAACGTTGACCCACTGGTAGTGCCCCGCCGCGTCCTTCAGCCAGAGCGGTGTGTCCTCGAGGTAGTCGAACAACTCGATGACTTCGGGCGCGACCGCCCCGATGCGACGGAGCGTCGCGAGCAGACGGTCGGCGATGGGTTGCATGGCGGGTGGAAAACGGGCGGCGGATGGGATTCAGACCCCGAAGGATCGCGGTGGGAAGCCCGGAGTCGGAAAATTCCCGCGCGCGGCTTGTCGTTTGACGCCCATGCGCGCGCTGGGTGGACTCAGCGGATGTTGAAGCCGGTTCTCCGCCCTGCCCTGTTCATCGTCGCGGCCACGACGGCGTGGGCCCTCGAGCCCAATCCCGCGCCCACACGCGCGACGGCCGACTACGTGCCGGATGTCACTGCGCTCACCACGCCGGCGTCGAGCGAGCTGCGCGAACTCGTCGAGCGCTTCGTCACCGATCGCCGCGAGATCGAGCGGTTCTACGATGTGAAAAGCTCGGCGCTCCACGCGCGCCGGCTGCACGAGTTTTTCCAGACGTGGCAGACCCAGCTCACGAAAATCGACTACGACAAACTCAGCGTCGACGGCCGCATCGACTTCACGCTGCTGCGCACGCGCCTCACGCACGAACTGCGGCTCCTCGATCGCGAGGCGCAACGCATGATCGAAATGGCGCCGCTGCTGCCGTTCGCGGAGGATCTGGCACGGCTGCAGGAAGCGCGGCGCACGATGGAGCCCCTCGATTCCGCCGCCGCGGCCAAGGCCGTCGAGCAGATCCGTCAGGCGGTCGAGCGGACCAAGTCGTCCGTCGAGGCCACCCTGAAGCCCGCCGCGGAGAAAAGCGCGCCCGCCTTCGCGACGAAGGTCGTCGCGTTGCGCGCCGCCAACCAGCTCGCCGATTTGCAGAAGACCTTCGAGGACTGGTTCAAGTTCTACGACGGGTATGATCCGGGGTTCGGCTGGTGGACGCGCGAGCCGCACAAACAGACGGCGCAGGCGCTCGAGGAGTATCAAAAGCTGCTCCGTGAAAAAATCGCCGGCATCGATCCCAAGGCGAAGGACGAGCCGATCATCGGCGATCCGATCGGGCGCGCCGGCTTGCTGGCCGATCTCGAGAACGAGATGATCGCCTACACGCCCGAGGAGCTCCTCGCGATTGCGGAAAAAGAGTTCGCGTGGGTCGACACCGAGTTGAAACGCGCCGCGCGCGACCTGGGCCTCGGCGACGACTGGAAGGCCGCCCTCGAGAAAGTGAAGGAGGATCACGGTGCACCCGGCGAGCAGCCGGCGCTCATCCGCGAACTCGCGCTCGAGGCCACCCGCTACGTGCGCGACAACCGCCTCGTCACCGTCCCGCCGCTCGCCGCCGACCTGTGGCGGATGCTGATGCTGTCGCCCGAGCAGCAAAAGGTCTCGCCGTTTTTCCTCGGCGGTAACGACATCCTCGTGTCGTTCCCGACCGACACGATGACGGAGGACGAAAAAGTCCAGAGCTTGCGCGCGAACAACCGTCACTTCGCGCGCGCGACCGTGTTTCACGAACTGGTGCCCGGCCACCATCTGCAATTTTACTGGCGCGCGCGGACGAACCAGCATCGCGAACTTTTCACGACGCCGTTCTGGATCGAAGGTTGGTCGCTCTGGTGGGAGTTCTATCTCTGGGATCGGAAATTCACCGTGACGCCCGAGGATCGGATCGGAGCGCTGTTCTGGCGGGCGCATCGCTGCGCGCGGATTATTTTCTCGCTGAAATTCCACCTCGGCGAATGGACGCCGCCGCAGTGCGTGGATTTCCTCGTCGAGCGCGTCGGTCACGAGCGCGCCAGCGCGACGGGCGAGGTGCGCCGCTCGTTCAACGGCCAGTGGCCGCCGCTCTACCAAGCCGGCTACATGCTCGGCGCGCTGCAGATCCGCGAACTCCACCGCTCGCTCGTCGACACCGGCAAGATGACCGACCTTCGCTTTCACGACACGATCCTCCAGGGCGGCACCATGCCGATCGAGATGGTGCGCGCGCTGTTGTTGCAGGAAAAACTGCCGCGCGATTTCAAGCCGACGTGGCGGTTCGCAAACTGAACTTCATGTCCACCTCCGGCAAAAGCGCCGTCTTTCTCAGCTATGCGTCGCAGGACGCGGAGGCGGCGCGGCGGCTGTGCGAGGCGTTGCGGCAGGCGGGCGTCGAAGTGTGGTTCGATCAAAACGAACTGATCGGCGGCGACGCGTGGGATGGGAAGATCCGCAAACAGATCAAGGAGTGTGCGCTGTTTCTCCCGCTCATCTCGGCGGCGACGCAGGCCCGCCGCGAAGGTTATTTCCGGCTGGAGTGGAAACTCGGCGCGCAACGCACGCACATGATGGCAGCGGGCACCCCGTTCATTCTGCCCGTGGTGCTGGACGGCACGCGCGACGGGGAGGCCCTCGTGCCCGACGAGTTTCGCGAAGTGCAATGGACGCGGCTGCCCGCCGGCGATCCCGCGTCGGCATTTGTCGCGCGCGTCAAACGCTTGTGCGACACGCCGGAGCACGAGCCCGTCGCCGCCGGGGTCCGCGAAGTGTCGGCCTTCACGTTTGCCGGCCGAAACTATGCGAATCCGCCACTGCTCGCCACCGCGCTGGTGCAACACTGGCCCGAGGCGGAGCGGCGCTGGGCCGACGGCTCCATCGCGGAATGGGTGGGTAAAAATTCCGACGACGAAACGCTCGGCCGCACGCTCCGTGAAATCACGGAGGCGAAGAAGCTCGACGCGGGGCAGCAACTCGCGGTGGCGCTGCTGGCGTTGAACCCGGCGCTGCCGTTCCTCTGGCAGGGCGAGGTCGTCACCGACGCGTGGCTCGCCGCCCATCCGGAGCGCGCGGCGAAGTTGTGCGAAAGCGCGGTGCCGACCTGGCTGAAAAAACTCCGTGAGGACAACTGGCTCGCGGTTCGGGCCGCCCGCCGCGCGGACATCCTCGGCACCATGCCGGCGACCCCGATCGCCCTCGATCGCGCGCGCGTTGAACAACTGGTGTTCGGTCCCGCGGCGGCGATCGAGGAACAGCTCGGCGCACTGGTCGAGCAATATGGCGGCGCGAAAGATTCGGCGATCGATGCGTTGCTGCACCGCGAGGAGCTGTCACTGGGCGAGGCCGTGCTGCTGCTGGCCCTGCCGCACGAGATTTTTTTGCCCGCCGGCCAGACCGCGCCGCGCGTGGAGTCGCCGGTGCCCGCCGCCGCCCCGGTCGGTGAAAGCCCGGCGAACGCGGAGTGCCTGGTCGAAACGCAGGCGCTGTTGGGCCACGCGGGGCCGGTGCACGGCGTGAGTTTCAGCGCCGGCGTGCGTTTTCTGGCAAGCAGCGGTCACGATGCTCGCATCGTCGTCTGGGATCCTCACACGGGCATGGAAGTGCGTCGCATAGTGGGCGTGACCGCCGCCACGCGCTGCGTGGCCTTCGCCCCGAATGGCAGCACGCTGGCGGGCGGTGGCGGCGACGGCTCCCTGCGGATCTGGGAAGTGAGCATCGGCCGCGAGTTGCGCGAGCTGAAAGGCCACACGGGGCCGGTGAATTCAGTGGCCTTCGGCCCGGATGGCCGGCAGCTCGTGAGCGGCGGCTCGGACCGGCTCGTCATCGTGTGGGACGCGTGGGCCGGCAAGGAACTCCATCGCCTGCACGGCCACCGCGACTGGATCGCCGGCGTGGCACTCAGCCCCGACGGGCGCCGCGTGGCGAGCTGCAGTGCCGACAGCACCCTCTGGATCTGGGACGCCGCCAGCGGGCGCGAGTCGCATCACTGCGAGGGCCACACGGGCACGGTGCACGGCGTGGCCTTTGCCCCGGACGGACGCTGGATCGCGAGCGCCGGCGCCGACCATTCGTTGCGACTCTGGGATGCCAGCACCGGCAAAGAGGTGCGCCAGTTCGCCGGTCACACCCGCGCGGTGCTCGCCGTAACGTTTCATCCGAAGCGACCGTGGCTCGTAAGCGCCGGCTCGGATCACACAATCCGCGTATGGCACGTGCTCACCGGCGAAGAAGTGCAGCGCATCGAGGCCCACACCAACGCGGTGCGCTGCCTCGATTTCAGCCGCGACGGGTTTTGGCTCGCGAGCGGCAGCTCAGATTGCTCCGTGCGCGTATGGAAACTCGTCGCGCGCGAAAGCGACTGAGACCGCGCGCCCCCCCCCCAGCACGAAAACTCCCGCGCGACTTCACGCCCGCGGGGACATGAGCGAACTGCGCTGCACGCGCTAGACGGTCAGCCGAAATCGACTTCGACAGCGGCGCGGCGACCGCTAACGATGCCGTCCAACCCCGTTCCCCCCATGCGTCCTGCATTTTTCGTTTTCGTTGGCTCCTGGTTGTTCGCGTCATCGCTCCTCGCGGCGGACTACCCCGTGCAACCCGTGCCGTTTACCGCGGTGCGCGTGACCGGCGGCTTCTGGCGGACCCGTCAGGAGGTCAATCGCACCGTCACGGTGCCGTTCGCGCTGCAGCAATGCGAGGAGTCGAAGCGCATGCTCAATTTCGATCTCGCGGCGGAGACGATGCGACGGCGCGCGGCGGGCGAAAAAGATTTCCAGAACAAGCCGCCCACCCTTTTCCCGTTCGACGACAGCGACGTTTACAAGGCCATCGAAGGCGCGTGCTACGTGCTCAGCATGACACTCGACGCTGCGCTCGAGAAAAGGCTCGATGACTGGATCGCGCGTATCGCTGCCGCGCAGGAGCCGGACGGCTACCTCTACACGTGGCGCACGATGCATCCCGACTTGCCCGCTCACAAATGGATCGGGCAGGAGCGTTGGGAAAAAGATTCCGAGCTCAGTCACGAGCTCTACAATATCGGTCATCTTTACGAAGCGGGCGTGGCGCATTTTCAGGCGACCGGCAAACGCACCCTGCTCAAGATTTGCCTGAAAAACGCCGAGCTGATCTGGCACGATTTCGGTGACGGCAAACTCCGCATCGCCCCCGGCCACGAGATTATCGAGGTGGGAATGGTGAAACTCTATCGCGTGACGAACGATGCCCGCTGGTTGAAGCTCGCGCAGATTTTCCTCGATGCCCGCGGCCCAGGCGGCCCCGACTACAATCAACGCCACAAGCTCGTCGTCGATCAAACCGAAGCGGTCGGCCACGCGGTGCGCGCGAACTATCTCTACTCGGGGATGGCGGACGTCGCGGCGCTCACGGGCGACACGCGCTATCAAACCGCGATCGGAAAGATCTGGGACAACGTCGCGACGAAAAAACTTTATCTCACCGGTGGCGTCGGCGCGCTCGCGAAGGGCGAGGCCTACGGCGCGGACTACGAGCTGCCCGCCGCCGGCTACAACGAGACCTGCGCAGCGATCGCGCTGATGATGTGGAACCACCGGATGTTTCTGCTCACCGGCGACGCCAAATACATGGATGTGTTCGAGCGCACGGCCTACAACGGCTTCCTCAGCGGCGTGTCGGTCTCGGGCGATCGGTTTTTCTACACCAATCCGCTCGGTTACGACGGACAGAGGAAAAACAACAACGGCTTCGCGGGCCGCGTGCCGTGGTTCGGCTGCGCGTGCTGCCCGCCGAACCTCATGCGCACGCTCGCCGCGCTCACGGGCTATTTCTACGCGGTGCGCGCCGATTCGCTCTTCGTGAATTTCTACGCGCAGAGCGAAGGCAATGCGACGATCGCGGGCACGAAGGTGAAACTCACCCAGACGACCGACTATCCGTGGAGCGGCGGCGTGAAGCTCGCGGTGTCGCCCGCGAAACCCGCGCAGTTCACGCTGCGCGTCCGCATCCCGGGTTGGGCGCAGAGCCGCCCCGTGCCCTCCGATCTTTACCGCTACGAGGACACGTTTCCCTCCGTGTGGTCGGCCAAAGTCGGCGGCAAGGAAATCAACGGCCCGGTCGAAAACGGTTTCCTCGCGATCACGCGCGAGTGGCGCACGGGCGACACCGTCGAGCTCATCTTCGGCCTCCCCACCCGCACGGTCCGCGGCAACGACAAGATCGCCGCGACGGCGGGCCGCGTGGCGTTCGAGCGCGGGCCGATCGTTTACTGCGTCGAGGATCCCGAGCGCAAATTCGTGCCGGACGATCTCGTGGTGCCGGCCACCGCAAAACTCGAACCGATCGCGCGCCAGGACTTCCTCGGTGGCGTCACGGTGCTCGAGATTCGCGACGGCGCGACCACGACCACCGCCGTCCCCTACTTCGCGTGGGACAATCGCGGACTCGCCCCGATGGCGGTGTGGTTGAAGCGGTGACGGGGCGAGCGGTGGGGAGCCGCGGCCTCAGTTTTTCGCCCGCAACGCGTAGACCTGGAGGTAGTCGACCGATTCAGCATCGGTCACCACGCGGCCGCCGACGACGTAAGCTTTGCCCTCGTGCACGATCGCCGCGGTGTGCCGCGCCTTGTTATAGTCGAGGGTGAAGCTCGCGGATTTTTTCGTGACGAGATCGTAGGCGACGAGTTCGCCAACGGCGCGAAGAGCATGCGTCAAGCACAGAGGACGGCGAGTCCGCCGCTGGGACGGTTCGCTTCAAACCATTCCTCCGGCTGCGACTCAGCGCCAAATTCGGGGCACGCTTCGGTCAGGAGCACCCGGAGCATTTCACGGGCGCGCGCAATGCGACTTTTCACCGTGCCGACATTGATGCCGAGTTCCCGGGCGATCTCGCCGTAGGAGCGATGCAGGTTATTGCGCAACACCAGAATCCCCCGCGGCCCCGCGGCGAGCCGCGCCATGCAGCTCGCGACGAGTTCCGAGAATTCGCTGGAGGCCGCGGCGCGCGCCGGGCCCTCGGCGTCGCTCGCCATGAATTCAGCGAACGTCGCCGGGCTATTCTCGGTCATCGCGCTGTCGAGGGACAGGGTCGTGTGCCGGCAGCGGCGGAAAAAATACCAGTAGCGGTTGCGTGCGAGATTGAGCGCGATGCGGTGCAGCCACGTCGCGAGCGAGGAATCACCGCGGAATCTCGCGAGCGCGCGGTGGGCGCGGACGAACGTGTCCTGGGCAATCTCCTCGGCATCTGCGTGATTTTTCAACAGGCCGAGCGCGACGACCAACATGCGCTCGCGATAACGCGCCACGATTTCCACGAAGGCGGATTCATCGCCGCCATTGAAGCGCCGCACCAGTTCCGCGTCATGGATGGCCTCCTGGCGGGAATGGGAGGCGCGGTCAGCGAGGGCGGGACTGGCACGGTGCAGGGAGAGCGAAGAGGAGAAATCAGCGGGAGCGATCATGCCCCAGATTATCCGAGACGGTCGCGACCGGCGATGGGGTGTGTTGGGGGGAGCCTCGACCCCACGGTGTTCACCCCATATCGGCGCGGGCCGCGAGGGACTAGTCTACGGGTTGATCGGGGCCGCGTCTCCCGCGTCCGCGTTCCGCCAGCTCAACAAAAAAGAATTATATGAAGACATCCAGAACGATCCTCTCCGCCGCCCTTGGGGCGCTCGCGGCTCTCCTCACCACCCAAACCCGGGCCGATAACATGGTGTCCCTCGCGATCGCGCCTGCGACGGAAGTGGTGACCCTCAGCCCGCACTGGGCCATCGGTAACAACTTGTCGGGCTTCCATCAGATGGCGCAGGACTTGGGGATCGGCGGCGTCGCGAACAACTTCTACTCGATCAAGGGCACGGCCATTCCGAACGGCGGCGACATCCTGGCGTTCAACTATTATGTGGCGGCCTCCGGCTCCGCGACGCCCCACGCGGACATCGGCAGCAAGCTCACGCCGAATTCCTACTCGGCGCTGACCTCGGCCGATCCCGATGTCGGCTATGGTTCGGTTAATCTTTATTTCGTCCATCACAAGGGAACCACCGACTATTTTTCGGTCATCGTTCCCGGTCCGGCCGTTTCTTCGTCCGTCACCGATTTGAAACCGATGTCCGGTCCGGGCGGGCCGGCCACGGTCACGGGCGTCGGCGGCTACGTGGGCCTGACGTTCGCGGCCGCCAATCTGGGCTATGGTCTCAACAATTTCTATTACCTGCGCACCAACAGCGATACCACCACTTCCTTTGGCACGCTCGACCCGGCCTTGCTCGCCACCTCGGCCGATAAATTCAATCTGGGCATCGGCAACTACAAGGCGCTCGCCTTTACCGGCACCGGAGTCACGACCCGCTACGGGACGGACAAGATGTATTATGTCCGACTCGATACGGGCAACACCGGCTTCTCGATTTTCGGCACCTTGGATCCCCTGACCGGCAAGGCGTCGGATATGGCCAATCTCGGCAGCGTCTACTCGACGCTGACCTTCGTCGCGGGTGATCTCTCACTCGGCGGCGGCAACCAGTTCTACACGACCGGCACGCTCAACCCGACGTGGCAGTCGGTCAGCTTCGCGGCGATCGCTGACCGGTTGATCAGCGCGGGTTCCTTCACCGTCACCCCCTCGGCCAGCTCCGGCTTGACGATCGCGCTCACCGTCACGGGCAGTTCGACCGGCTCGGCCACGATCACTGGCCCGGTGGCGGGCGTCTTCACCGTGCTGCCGACCGCACCCGGTCTCATCATTCTGCAGGCGACGCAGGCCGGAGACGGCACGCACGAGGCCAACAATCTGCGGCAGAGTTTCACCGTGACGGGTGTCGCGACCGTCGCGCCGACCATCACGAATCTGCCGGCCACGTCGACGACTTCGGTCGGCGCGCCGTTCAACTTCGCAATTACGGCGTCCCAATCGCCCACGAGCTATGCCGCCCTCGATCCCCTCCCGGCGAATCTCGTGCTCAACACGACGACCGGTGTCATCACGGGCTCGCCCACGACCGCGGCTTCGACGCCCGTGAGGTTTACCGCCACGAATGGCTTCGGCACCAGTCCCAACGGCACGCTGACGATCACCGTCACCGCCGCCGGCGTTGCCCCCGCGATCACCAACCCGGGTCCCATTACGGCCGCGGGCACAGTCGGGGTGCCATTCACCTTCACGATCACGGCCTCAAATTCGCCGACTAGTTTTTCTGCCAGCCCGCTGCCTCTCGGACTCGTGCGCAATTCGGCCACGGGTGCGATCACCGGCACGCCCACCACGCCGGGAATCACCTCGGTGTTGCTGGGGGCCACCAACACCAGCGGCACCGGCAACGCTACCCTGACGATCACCATCGCACCCGGTGGGGCCGCGCCGATCATCTCCAATAATCCGCTGACGGCTGCAGGCACCGTCGGCAGTTCATTCAACTTTGCGATCACCGCTTCAAACGGGGCCACGAGCTATGGCGCCAGTCCGCTTCCCGCGGGTCTGAGCATCGCGACGGGAACGGGCGCCATCACAGGCACGCCCACGACGGTCGGCACGACAGTCGTGTTGCTCAGTGCTTCCAACAGCACCGGCACCGGCACTGCTACGCTGACGATCACGGTCGCGGCCGCCGGGGTCGCTCCGATCATCACCAACAATCCGCTGGTCGCCGCGGGCACGGTCGGCACGCCGTTTGGTTTCACGATCACGGCATCCGGTTTGCCTACCACCTATACCGCGACTCCGCTCCCGGCGGGTCTGAGCATTGTGGCCTCGACCGGTGCGATCACCGGCATCCCGACGGCCGCCGGCACGACGGTCGTGACCCTCAGGGCCTCGAACAGTAGTGGCACCGGCACCTCCACGCTCACCATCACGGTCGGGCCCGCCGCCGTCGCGCCGATCATCACAAGTCCGTTGAGCGCCCCCGGCACGGTCGGCACACCTTTCGTGACCTATCTCATCGCCGCGACCGGTCTGCCCACGAGCTATACGGCGTTCAATCTGCCGCCCGGTCTGACGCTCAATCCGCTCACGGGTGCGATTAACGGCACGCCCACGGCCGCCGGCACGACGTTCACGACGCTCACCGCCA
>JBBRLB010000051.1:0-38547 GCA_038231575.1 Opitutales bacterium
ACTTCCGGATCGGCCAATGCCACGCTGAACGGCGGCCTCGCCGGCACCTTCACCAACGCCGTCAACGTCGCTGCCGGCAACTCCGGCACGGCGACGATCTCCAATTCTGCCGCGAGCATTTTCAGCGGAGCCGTCACGCTCAACACTCACGACCTGCGACTCGCGCCCACGCTGACGAATCTCCTCACGCTCAGTGGCGGCGTCACCGGCACCGGCAACCTCATCATCGCCGGCACCGGCACCACGGCCGCGACCACGTTTTCGACGAACTCCGTCAACAACACCGGCACGATCACCAATCAAGGCACCAACACTGGCACGACGACGATCAGCTCCGTGATTGGCACCAACGTAACGGGTGTCACCGAAAACAGCGCCACCTCCCAGCTCACGCTTTCTGGCGTCAATACCTTCACCGCTCCGGTCACCATTGCCGCCGGCACTCTCTCGGCCAACTCGATCGCGAACGTCGGCACTGCGAGCGCGCTCGGCGCGCCGACCACCACCGCCAACGGCACCATCTCAATTGGCAGCGGTGCGAACTCCGGCACGCTCAACTACACCGGCCCCGTCGCGACTTCGAATCGCGTCATCAATCTCGCCGGCACCACCGGCGGCGCCACCATCAACGCGTCGGGCGCCAGCGGCGCGCTCACGCTCACTTCCGATCTCACCGCCACCGGAGTCGGCGCCAAGACTCTGACGCTCGGCGGCACGGCCATCACGCTCAACACGTTCGCCGGCGCCATCGTTGACGGCAGCGGCACCACTTCGCTCGCCAAAACCGGCGCCGGCAACTGGCTGCTCACCGGCTCTGAAACCTATTCCGGGACGACCACGATTACCGCCGGTGGTTTATTCCTCTCCGGCAGCGCTGCCCTCTCTGCCGCCAATCTCACGATCAACGGTGGCGTCCTCGCTACGTCCGGAACCATCACCCGTTCCCTTGGCGCCGGCGCTGGCCAGATCGCGTTGTCCTCGGGCGGCTTCGCGGCCTACGGCGGTGCGCTTACGATTAACGGCCTGACCGGCACTCCGGTCTGGGGCTCCACCGCGTCGTTTCTCACGGGCACGCTTACCTTGGGTTCTACTCTCGCCGACAACGTCGTTACGCTCACCAACGATTTCTCCCTCGGCACCGCCGCCCGCACCATCTCCGTCCTCGACAACGTCGGCACCGCCAACGATCGCGCCGTGCTCTCCGGGATAATTTCTTCCGGCGCGGGCGGCGGCCTGATCAAGACCGGTGCCGGTCGCCTCGATCTCACGGGGGCCAACACTTTCACGGGGCAGACGATTATCCAAGGCGGCACGCTGGGCCTCACGACCCTCGGGAATGTTTCGGGCGCGGCCTCTTCCCTCGGCACACCCACGACGCCGGCGAACGGCACGATCGACATCGGCACCGGGGCCACGGCCGCGACGCTTCTTTACACCGGCAGCGGCTCCTCCAGCACGGATCGCGTCGTCAATCTCGCGGGCACGACCGGCGGCGCCACGCTGCAAAACGACGGCGCTGGCGCCCTCGTTTTCACCGCCGGCAGCTTTACCGCCGGCGGCGCCGGCAGCAAAACGCTCACGCTCACCGGCCTCAACACCGGCGCCAACGAAATCCAAAGCATCATCGTCAACAACTCCGTCACGAATCTCACCTCCCTCAGCAAGACCGGCGTCGGCGTTTGGAAACTTTCCGGCGCTAACACTTACTCCGGCACGACGACGCTCTCCGCCGGCACCTTGATCGCCGGCAACAACAGCGCGTTCGGCACCGGCACATTCGCGTTTGCGGGCGGCACGCTCAAGGGTGACGGCACCGCGCGCACCTTCGCCAACACGCTCACCATGAGCGCGAGCTCGACCCTCGGCGGCACCTCCGACCTCACGTTCAACGGCATGCTCACCGATTCCACGAACGTCACCCTCAACGTCACCAACACCGGAGTCACCACGCTTTCCGCCGTCAACCTCTCCAACACCGCGACCAGCCGCACCCTCACGGTCAACGCCACCGGCGGCAACGTCATCATCGGCGGCGTGATCGCCAACGGGAGCACTGCGACCGCCAGCGGGCTCACCAAAACCGGCGCCGGCCTTCTCACGCTCACCGGCACCAATACTTACGGCGGCACCACCACGCTCACCGCCGGCACATTGGTCGCAGGCAACAACAGCGCCTTCGGCACCGGCACCATCGCGCTCAACGGCGGCACGCTCAAGGGCGACGGCACCGCGCGCACGTTTGCCAACGCGCTCTCGATGGCCGTCAGCTCCTCGATCGGCGGCACTTCCGATCTCACGTTCAACGGCACGCTCACCAACTCCGCCAGCGTCACCCTCAACCTCGCCAGCACCGCCGCGACGACGCTCTCCGCGATCAACTTGGCCAACACCTCGACCAGCCGCACCCTCACGCTCAATGCCACCGGCGGCGACGTGACAATCGGCGGCGTCATCGCCAACGGCAGCACCGCCACCGCCAGCGCCCTGACGAAAACCGGCGGCGGCACCGTGATTCTTTCCGGCGCCAACACCTACGGCGGCGCCACCACGGTGCTCAACGGCACGCTCCGCTCCGGCGGCAGCAACGTTCTCCCCGACACCGCCGTCAGCCTCAACGCCACCGGCGCCGGCGTGACGGCCACGCTCGATCTGAATAATTTCAGCGACACCATCACCACGCTCACGTTGGGCGGCACCACCGCCACGAGCGCGGCCAACGTCTCCACCGGCACCGGCACTGGCACGCTCACGCTCGGCGGCGGCGTCACCTACACGTCCACCAACAATCCGCTCGGCTCGACGATCGCCGGCAATCTTTCCCTCGGCGCCGCGACCCGCACGTTCAATATCGGCGACAGCACGACCGCCGCCGACGACCTCACGGTCTCCGCCCTCGTTTCCGGTGGCGCGGGTGCGGGCCTCACCAAGACGGGCACCGGCACGCTCGTCCTCTCCGGTGCGAACACCTATGACGGCGCCACGACGATTTCCGCCGGCGCGCTGCGCGCCGCGAATTCCAGCGCCCTTGGTGCGACGAGCGCCGGCACCACCGTCGCCAGCGGAGCGGCGCTCGAGTTCAGCGGCAGCATCGCGATCGGTGCCGAAGCGCTCACGCTCTCCGGCACCGGCGTGCTCAACGGCGGCGCGCTCCGCAACGTTTCCGGCGACAACTCCCTCGCCGGTGCGGTCACCCTCGGTGCCGCCACCACCATCACGACCGTGGCCGGCACGTTGAATCTCTCCGGCGCGATCAACAACGCCGGCAATGCGCTCACGTTCGCGTCCTCCGGCAACACCGCTGCAAGCGGCGTGCTGAGCGGCAGCGGCGCCCTCGTGAAAACCGGCGCGGCCGACCTCACACTCTCCGGCACCAACACCTACACCGGCACCACCACCGTCAACAACGGCGCTCTCCGTCTCGGCTCGTCGTCCTCGCTCGCCAACACCGCGGTCACGATCAACGCCAACGCCGCCGGCACCACCGCGTTGCTCGATCTCAACGGTTACGACGCCACGATTACTTCGCTCACGCTCGGCGGCGTTGGCGCCACCGCCACCTCCACTAATAACGTCAGCACCGGCTCGGGCACGCTCACGCTCGGCGGTGGCGTCACCTACACGTCCACCAACAATCCGCTCGGCTCGACGATCGCCGGCAATCTTTCCCTCGGCGCCGTCACCCGCACGTTCAATATCGGCGACAGCACGACCGCCGCCGCCGACCTCACGGTCTCCGCCCTCGTTTCCGGTGGCGCGGGTGCGGGCCTCACCAAGACGGGCGCCGGCACGCTCGTTCTCTCCGGCGCCAACACCTACGACGGCGCCACCACCGTCTCCAACGGCACGGTGCAGGCCGGCGCCGCCAACTCATTTTCTTCCGCCAGCGCCGTCACGGTTTCTTCCGGAGCAATTCTCGATCTCAACTCCTTCAACCAAACCGTCGGCTCCCTCGCCGGCGCCGGCAACGCCACCTTCGGGTCCGCCACCCTCACCGCCGGTGGCGACAATACTTCGACGGCTTTCTCCGGCATCGCCTCCGGCACCGGCGGTCTCACGAAGGCTGGCAGCGGCACGCTCACGCTCTCCGGCGCCAACACCTACACCGGCGCCACCGCCGTCAACGCCGGCGCGCTCGCTCTCACGACCGGCTCCAATCGTTTGGCCACCACGACCGATCTCAGCGTCGCGTCCGGTGCGACGCTCGATCTCGGCGGCAATGCGCAAACGGTCGCCGCGTTTTCCGGTGCCGGCACGGTCGCCCAAGGCACCGGTGACCTCACCGCTGGCAGCGCGACCAACACCACTTTTTCCGGCACCCTCACCGGCACCGGCGCGTTCACCAAGCTGGGCACCGGCACGCTCACGCTCACCGGCGCCAACACCGGCACGGGCGCGCTCAACGTCAACGCCGGCACGCTCATCCTCTCCGGCGCCTCCGGCAGCTTCGCCAATGTCTCCGCCATCTCCGTGCTCGATGCGGGCATCATCCACCTCGATAATTCCAGCGCCGCCAATTCCTCGCGCCTCTCCTCCAGCGCGCCGGTCACGCTCACCGGTGGCGATCTCGTTTTCACTTCAGCGGCCGCCGGCACCTCCCAGATTCTCGGGGCATTCAATGCCGGGGCGGGACTCGCCTCCGTTACCGTCAATCAGTTTGGCTCCGGGGCTGCCATCCTCACGTTCTCCAGTCTTGGCACCATCGATGACGCCGCGACCGTCAACTTCGCCGCCACCGGCGGCACCCTTGGCGGCGGCGCTTCTGGCCCGCAGATTTATATCACCGGTCTCATCAGTGGATTTGTTGGCGGCTGGGCCGTCGTGGGCAGCGACTTCGCCGAAAACAGCACCTACGGCATCCGCGCTCTCACCGGTTACTACACCGGCACCGATGGCATCAACGTCAACGACATCACCCAAAACGTCATCCTCGCCGATTCCTCGCCGAGCACCGCGTTCACGCTTACGAATGCCGGCACCACCAAGGATCAGTCGCTCCTCCTCACCGACAACACCCTCGTCGATCTCAACTCCGACGCCACCCGCACGCTCAATCTCACCTCCGGCGGCCTCCTCAAAACCACGACCACTGACACGGATATCTCCGGTGCCGGCCGCCTGACCGCCGGCAACACCGCCGCCTCCGCCACGCTCTCCGCCACCGTTCAGTCGACGGGCAAGCTCACCATCGATTCAGTCATCGTGAACAACGCCGGCGTCGATGGCATTTACGGCAACGGCGACGATGGCGCCGTGAAACTCGTCAAGGCCGGCACCGGCGAACTCATCCTCACTGGCGCCAACACGTTGACCGGCGGCGCGCAACTCGACGCCGGCGTGCTCTCCGTGGGCAACAATGCCGCGTTCGGCACCGGCACCCTCACGCTCAACGCCGGCACGCTCCAAACCTCCGGCGGCGATCGCACGCTCAGCAACGCCGTCACGCTCGGTGGCAACGTGACGTTCGCCGGCGCCAACGCTTTCACTTTTTCCGGCGCCGCCACGCTCACGGGCAATCGCACGCTCACGGTCAACGCCGACACGACGTTCAGCGGCGTCGTCGGTGAAAGCGGCGGCTCGCGGTCTCTCACTAAAGTCGGCACAGGCACACTCACGCTCTCCGGTGGATCCGCCAACACCTACACCGGCACCACCACCGTCAACGCCGGCACGCTCCAGCTCGGCAAATCCTCCGGCAACGCCATCGCTGGCGCCCTCGTCGTGGGCGACGGCGTCGGCACCGACACCGTCCGCCTCCTCGCAAGCAACCAAATCGCCGACACTTCCACCGTCACGCTCAACTCCAGCGCCGTGCTCGACCTGAATAATTTCAACGAATCCTTCGGCGCGCTCACGGTCGCGGGCGGCTCGAGCATCACGACCGGCACCGGCACGCTTACCCTCACCGCCGATGTTACGCACAACGGCACCGGTTCCACTTCCGCCACGATCGCCGGCAAACTCGCGCTCGGCAGCAGCACGCGCAGCTTCAACATCGGCGACAGCTCCGCGGCCGTCGACCTCGATATCAGCGCGATTGTCAGCGGCACCGCCGGCCTCACCAAAACTGGGGCGGGCACGCTCCAACTTTCCGGCGCCAATACCTACACTGGCGACACCACGGTGAGCACCGGCACGCTTCGCACCGGCGCGGCTAACGTCATCAGCACGAGTTCGGCCGTCACCGTCGCTTCTGGCGCGACCCTCGATCTCAACAGCTACGGCCAGTCCGTCGGCTCGCTCGCCGGCACGGGCTCGGTTGCGCTCGGCAGCGCAACGCTCACCAGCGGCAGCGACAATTCCAGCACGACGTTCGCGGGCGTCGCGAGCGGCACCGGCGGCCTCGCGAAATCCGGCACTGGCACGCTCACGCTCACCACCGCCAACACCTACACCGGTGCTACCACCGTCAACGCCGGTGTCCTGCGCGTCGAAAATAATTCCGCGCTCGGCACCTCCGCCGGCGGCACCACCGTCGCGAGCGGCGCGGCCCTCGAACTCAACAACACCGTCAACATCGGCACCGAGGCGCTCACGCTTTCCGGCATTGGCGTGAGCGGCGGTGGCGCGCTCCGCAGTGTCACCGGCGACAATGTCGCCAACGGCACCCTCACCCTTGGTTCGGCCGCGACCATCGCCACCGCGGCGAACACGCTCACGCTCGGCGGTGGCATCGCGACCGCGGGCAACGCGCTCACGTTTGCGAGCACCGGCGATACGACCGCGAGCGGCGTCATCAGCGGTGGCGGCTCGTTGGTGAAAACCGGCACCGGCACCCTCACGCTCTCCGGCTCCAGCACCTACACCGGCACCACGACGATTTCGAACGGCGTCGTCTCCGTCACCAACTCCGCCGGGCTCGGCAGCACCGCCGGCGGCACGACCATCGCGAGCGGCGCCGCCCTCGAGCTCAGCAACTCCATCGCCGTCGGCGCCGAGGCCCTCACGCTTTCCGGCACCGGCGTGAGCAGTGGTGGCGCGCTCCGCAGCACCTCTGGCACCAACTCCTATGCCGGCGCGCTCACGCTCGGCAGTGCCGCCACCATCGCGACCGATGCTGGCACGCTAGCGCTTTCTGGCTCGATCGCCAACGCGGGCAACACCCTCACGTTTGCCAGCGTGGGCGACACCACTGCGAGCGGCGCGATCAGCGGAGCCGGCGGCCTCACCAAAACGGGCGCGGGCACGCTGACTCTTTCCGGCGACAACAGTTACTCCGGCCCGCTCACCGTCTCGGCCGGCGTGCTGCGGGCCGCCCACAACAACGCCCTCGGTTCAACCGCCGCCGCCGGCACGGTCGCGAGCGGCGCCGCGCTTGAATTCTCCGGCGATGTCACCATCGGCGCCAACGCTTTGACGCTGAGCGGCAGCGGCCCCGGCGGCAGCGGCGCGTTGCTGAATGTTTCTGGCAACAATGTTTTTGGTGGTTCGCTCACGCTCGCCGCCGCCACCGTCATCGGGAGCGACGCCGGCCAGCTCACGCTGAGCGGCGCCAGCCTCACCACCGTCGGCAATTCGCTCACGTTCGACGGTGCGGGCGACATTTCCCTGATGATCGCGATGGGCGGCTCGACGAGTTTCACCAAGTCCGGCGCGGGCACGCTCTCGCTCGACAGCGCGATCACCACCACGGGCACCGTCACGCTCACCAGCGGCACGCTCGATCTCGGCGGTTTCAGTCAGACCATCGGCACGCTCCAGGTCACCGGCAACTCCATCCTCGATTTCAGCGGCAACTCCACGCTCAACCTCACCTCACTCTCCATTCTCCCGGGCGTGACGCTGACCGTCGTCAACTGGATCGACTTCGCCGACTTTTTTTACGCCGTCAACAATCCCGGCGCGACCAACCTGGGCCGCGTCGTGTTTTCCGGCTTCACCGCCGCCGATACGAAGTGGCTGGGTTCCGATCACCAAGTCACTCCCGTGCCCGAGCCGGCCACTTACGGGGTCGCGTTCCTCGGCCTCATGCTCGGTGGCTACGGTTGGCGAAGGTTGCGCGCTTCCGCGGCGTTGCGCTCGAACAAGGCATAGACGACCTCGATCGGCAGCATGGGTAACGTGGGCAGGAAACCGCCGAGGGTTCGTCGTCCGGGCTGTTCGATAAAAATTTCCTCGGCCCGGTTGAGCGCCAGGGCCTGCGTGCCGGTCGTCTTCCGCAGCTGCGTGCGCAGCGTCGCGAGCAACGCGCGGTCGCGATTGACGCCCGCCGCACACAGCAGCGCCGCCGTGGCGGCGGTGCCCGCTGGATCGTTCGCCCACGGCATGGTGGCGAACTGCCCGCAGACCCGGCGCAGCAACTCGGGGTCCGGGTGGCGCACCAGATGGGCGGCGAGGATTTCGTAAATCTGCGGCTTGGGGTTGGCCCGTAGCAACGCCTCGGCCTCGCGGCGCAGTTGCTCCGATTGTCCGAGCCGGGCCAGCGCCGCGAGCGACAGGATCACGCGCTCGTCCGCGGGCAGCCGCGCCCCATATTGCGCGAGCAGCTCGACGGCGCGCTGCGCTGCGCCCGCGTCGATCAAAAATTGCACCTGATAAAAACGCGCGTAGGCGCTCGCGTCCTCCGTCAGCGGCGCGGCGAGGATCTGCGCGGTCGCCGGGCCATTGCCGGCGAGCGCGGCGGACTCGAGGCGCAATAGCGCGCGCGTTTCACCGGGGAGATTCGGCAAGGCGAGCGCCGCGACCAGCGGCGCGGGGTTCTCGAGCCGCCGGGCCGAAAAAATCAGCGCATGCTGCCACACCGTGGCCGGCGGCGGCTCGCGGCCGAGCCGCTCGGTGGCGAGTTTCGCCAGTTGCGCAAAATCTCCGCGCCACACGAGGGCCTGGCCCCAAGCCCCGGCCGTGCGCGCCGCCTCGACCGGATGACTCGCCAGCAACCGGGTGTAAACGAGATCGGAGCCCGTCGTCTGGCCCGCCTGCCAGAGTTGGGCCAGCGCGAGGCCCGCCTCGTAGTTGGCCGGATCGAGTTCGTAGGCGAGCGACAGCGACAGCGTCGCCTCACCGATGCGATGGTCGGCGACCGCCGCGCGGCCCTGCGCAAAATAATATTTGCTGCGGATCGCATCGAAGTGCCGCCACGCCGGCGGCCAGGCCACATCGACATAGCGAAAGCCGTAGCCCACACCGCGCAGCACGGCGAACGCCCCCAGCGTCAGCACCAGATAGGCGAGGGTGAGGGTGCCGGCGTAATAGGCGATCGCCCGGCCCCAGAGTGGTCGCACGTCCGCCGCGTTGAGCGAACACCGCCAGCCGCCCGGCGTCCACGCCAGCGCTGGGCAGACCCGCCGGAACCGCCCCTGCTTGTTCCATTGCGTGCAAGCTTCGCAATGCGTCTCGAACGCGCGGCCCGAATCCATCTGCGACTGGCAGGGCGGGGGTCCGCCGCGCATGCGAAAGAGGCTCTTGCGCGCATTGAGCGCAATCAACTCCCACCAAAATAGAAAAAAATCGTGCATGGATCGCGGGTAGTTCGACCCCCGCCGCGTCCGCAACCAAAAGCGGCCCGTGGAGTCCGGCGCAACCAAATGCGCGGCGCACCCCAGAGAATTTCCCTGGCCCGCCGCGAGGGTGGGCGCCAGGTCGAGGTTAAGACGTTGCCGCGAGTTTTCCGCCGCCGGGTCGCCGCCGGCCGCGCAAAGGAAAAAGCCACGCGGCTGAGGCCGCGTGGCTGAAATGCGTAAGGCGGCGAGGCCGGATTATTTCTTCGGCGCCTGCGCTTGGATTTCCGCGAGGCGCTTGTCGATGTCGTTCATCTTGGCGATGAGCTGCTCCTCGATCTTCTTTTTGTCGGAGCTGTTGACGATGCTGAAGCTGGCGGCGTCCTTGACGATGTTGGCCGGCAGCGTGAGCAGGCGGGTGATCAGGCCTTGGTCTTTGAAGGAGCTGAGATAGAGCGCGGTCATCTCATGCGAGAGCTTGAGGGAATCCTCGGCGACGGCCTGCGTGGCGGCCAGATTGTTGTTCAACTGCTGGTTCTTCGCGAGTTCGTTGGTGAGGACGGTTCCGATTTGGTCGGAGATGCGCTGGCTGTATTTGTTGATGGAATCGCGCGTGAGGTTCTGGTCCTTGGACATCTCGGAAAGGATGGGGGAGATTTTGTCGGCCATGCGGGACGAGACCTTGTCGACCTGCTCGTTCTGCATTTTCTCGGCTTCCTCGGGGGACTTCGGGAGCGGATTGTAGGGCTGCATCTTCTTCGCGATGACCTCGGCGAGGGCGTTCATCCGCTCGGTGTTGAGCTTCTGGACTTCTTCGTCGGTGCGGAACATGTCCGCTTCCCGTTTGGAAATGGCGTCCTTGAGCAGCTTGTTGGTGGCGTCAATTTGGCGGCGATTCTCCTCCTGCGCGGCGGACAACTTGTCGTTTTGTTCGCGCAACGGGGCGAGTTCCACCTGCTGGCGGGCGCCCATTTCAAGCACGGTCTGTTGGTGCACCCAGAAGGCGCCAGCGATGACCAGCAAAGCAGTGAGGAAGACGGCGGGAAGTTGCTCTTTGAATTTTTGCCACATGGCGGGAAGGGATGGATGGGCGGACGAGAGGGAGGCTAGTTAGGGAATCCGGCGAATTGCAACGCCGCCGTAAGCGCGGGTTTTGCAGTTGTTTTTCGACCGGCGCCGAACACGGTGGCGGGATGAGCCTCAACCGCTGCGAGCAGCGCGTGTTCGACTACTGGGAACGGCAGCGCGACGAGAGACAGTTCTGGCAGGAGAAAGTTCGGGCGACCGCGAAGCTCATCCCCGATCTGCATGGCGCAGCAAATCAACTGGAAGGAGAATTGTGGCGTTATTATCTGGAGCGCAGCGGGGTCGTTGCGGCGTTCCGCGACGCGGCCCGGCACGAGGGCTTGCAGCGGACCAGCATGAAAAACCTGGCCGAGCTGACGCTGCGGTTGTGGACCGAGCCGAAACCCCAGAAAAAACCGGCCCCGGAATCATTTTAAAAAAAGCGGAAGGGCCGCTGGAACATCCTGGCGAGCATGCTATCGTAAAGGCACTGACCTTCTCCTCCGCTTAGCGGAGGAGATTTGGGGTAAGTAAGAAAGCAATGGGCGGACCGCTTAGGGGTAGGCGGTCCGCCCTCTTTCTTTTGGAATGTAGGCCCGGCCGGTCGCCGGGCAGCCCGCCCACCAGGCGGGCCGACAACCGATGGTCAAATGTCCGCAGCTTGCGCGACTTTTTTCTCTTCGTGGAAATCGTGCGGCGTGAAGGTGGGCGTCACGTAGCCCGCACGAATGACGAAGTCACCGAAGCGCTCGTGTGGCGTGCGCTCGACCGCATAGCGCCGGATGATTGGGCCGAGCAGCGGGACGATCTCGTCGACCGGCACGGAGGCCTTGTAGAGCGTGTTGAGCCGGGAGCCGTTGAACGCGGCGCCGAGGTAGATGTTGTATTTGCCGGGCGCGCGACCCACGAAACCGATCTCGGCGAGGTAGGGGCGGCCGCAGCCATTCGGGCAGCCCGTGATGCGCAGGACGATCGCGTCGGCGCGCAGGCCGGCGGCTTCCAGCTCGGTCTCGAGCAACGCGACGAGATCGGGCAGGTAACGCTCGCTCTCGGCGAGCGCGAGGCCGCAGGTCGGCAGCGCGACGCACGACATCGCGTTGAGCGCGAGGCCGGAGACGTTGTTCGCCGTGTCGAGCTTATGCTTCTTTAGCAGCGCCTCGATCTGCGGGCGGTTCGCGGCCGTGACGCCGGCGATCATGAGGTTTTGATTTGCCGTGAGCCGGAAGTCGCCCTGGTGCGCGAACGCGATCTCGCGGAGCGCCTGCTTCAGGCGGTCCTTGATGCGTCCGCTCATGATGAAGAGCGTGAAGTGCGAGTTGCCGTTCTCGCCCTCGACCCAGCCGTAGCGATCGCCGGTGTCAGTGAATTCGAAACGCCGCGGCGACGCCAGCCGGTAGCCGAGCCGGCGCTCGACCTCTGCGCGGAACCACAACAGCCCGCGATCCTCGATGGTGTATTTCAGACGCGCATGCTTGCGGTCGGCGCGGTCGCCGTAGTCGCGCTGGGTCGTGAGAATTTTTTCGGCGACTTGGGCGACTTGAGCGACGGTGCAGAAGCCGAGCACATCGGCGACGCGCGGAAAGGTCTCAAGCTGGTTGTGCGACATGCCGAGGCCACCGCCGACCGTGACATTGAAGCCGAGCAGTTTCTTGCCGGACTCGTCCGCGATCGCGATGAAACCGAGATCGTGGCCGTAGATATCGACGTCGTTGCTCGGCGGGACGGCGACGACGATTTTGAATTTCCGCGGCAGGTAGGTCGCGCCGTAGAGCGGCTCGGACTCCGGTTCGCCACCCATGACGAGTTCGTCGCCGACCCAAATTTCGTGGTAAGCGCGTGTGCGCGGAAGCAGGTGGTCGGCGATGGCTTTGGTCACGCGCAACGTTTCTGCGTGCAGCGACGACTGCGCGGGATTCGGGTTGCACATGACGTTGCGGTTGACGTCGCCGCAGGCCGCGAGCGTGTCGAGCAACGCCTGGTTCACGCCGTTGATGGTGCGCCAGAGATTGCCCTTCAGGATACCGTGAAACTGAAACGCCTGCCGCGTGGTGATCTTGAGGGTGCCGTTGGCGAAGTCGTCCGCGAGCGAATCGAGCGCCAGCCATTGCGCGGTCGTGCAGACGCCGCCCGGCACGCGCACGCGCGCCATGAACGAGAAGGCCTTTTCCTTGCCCTCGCGCCGGCGCTGGTTGCGCAGATCGCGATCGTCCTGCGCGTAGATGCCGTGGAATTTCGTGAGTTGCCCGCTGTCGTCGGTGATCGTGCCGGTGGAGGTGTCGGCGAGATCGCGCAGAATATTGCCACGCAGAAAATTGCTCGCGGCTTTGATGCCCTCATTTTTGGAAAGCGTTTTTTCGGACTCGGGAATGGCGGGGACGTTCATGCGGAAAGAGGGATCGAGGCGGAAGCGAGGGCGTCGCGCAAGGCGGCGGCGAGGGTATCGAGGACGGCGGGGTGCGTGCCGACGAGTGCAGTGAAATGGCAGCGCAAGGGGGTCGCGCGATCCGCGGCGGTCCGGGCGATCTGGGCGAGGTCGCCGTTCGCGCCGGCGTGGCGACCGGGCGAAAGAAACAGCGGGGCGATGACCACCTCGCCGCGTTCGAACGTGGGCCGCGCGAGGGCATCGGCCAGCAGCGGGCGGTTGTGCGCGTGCTCCGCGCCTTCCATCGAAGCGGCGCCGAGCGGCCCGATCTCCGGGCCGAGCAGCACGCGCACACTCGCGGCGATTTGATCGCGCAAGGCGGCGGAAAGGGCCGACGGGCCGCCGTGATCAACGACGATGACGGCGGGACGGGAAAGATTTTTATCGAGGATCGTTTCGCAAACGCGGGCCGCCACGATCGCGGGCAGCGCGCCGCGGGCCGCGAGGCTGTCGGCAAAGGCGAACTCAAAGTGGCCGAGCTCCACCCGCAGTTTTTCCAGATCACCCCGGAGGGACGATCCGATCGCGCCCTGCGCACTGATAAAGAAGGGCACGAAGAGGAAGTCGCGTTGGCCGTTCGCAAGGTGCGCGCGAACCCACGGCGCGAGGGTCCACGCGCGCGCGCCGTCGAGCGTCGCGGCGGGGATGCGGTCGCTGTGTTTCCACGAGACCGCCTCGACTGTGCGGCCGACGCGCACCGACAACGCCGCCGCGACCGCGCGCAGGTTGTGCTGCGCGGCGGGTTCGAGGGAACCGTTGTCGATGAGCGCGACGATCATGTCAGGGAAGGGGCACCGGCGCCCCGCTGGGGAAGGGCTGGCTCGACGGCGAGACGCCGCCGCCACTCGTTGCGGCCTCGAACCACGCGAGCTTGTCGGCGAGCCGGACGACGCTGCCGATGACGACGATCGCCGGTGCGCCGAAACCGGCGCGTTCCGAGCCGAGCGCGATGTCGGCGACCGTGCCGATGAACTGGCGGTGTTCGCCGGTCGTGGCGGATTGGATGACGGCGGCGGGTGTGTCGGCCGCGAGACCGCCGGCCTGCAGGCGGCGCGTGATTGTCTCGAGATTTTTCATGCCCATGTAAATGCAGAGCGTCGCGCCGAGCCGACCATAGTCTTCCCAGCGGATCGCGGAGTCGGGCTTCTGCGGATTCTCGTGGCCGGTGAGAAAGACGACGGCCGAAGCATGCTCGCGATGCGTCAGCGGAATGCCGGCGTAGCTCGCCGCGCCCAGCGCCGACGTGACGCCGGGCACGATCTCAAACGCGATGCCGGCGGCCACGAGCGCCTCGGCTTCCTCGCCGCCGCGGCCAAACACGAAGGGATCGCCGCCCTTGAGGCGGACGACGTTTTTGCCTTCGCGCGCGAGCCGAATGAGCGTGCCTTCGATGTCGCGTTGGGGGCAGCAAAACGCGCCGGCCTTTTTGCCGACGAAAACCTTTTCCACATCCGCGGGTGCGAGGGCGAGAATTTCCGGCGAGACGAGCTGGTCGTGCACAATCGCGTCGGCGGTCTCGAGCAGGCGCAGCGCCTTCAACGTGAGCAGTTCCGGATCGCCCGGGCCGGCGCCGACGAGGTAGACGGTGCCGTTCACAGCGTCGACCTCCCGATTGTCATTCCGAGCGAAGCGAAGAATCCAGGCGATCGCACGCACGGGGTCTTCGCACCCGTGGATTCTTCGCTTCGCTCGGAATGACAAAATAACGTCATGGGTTAGTTTAAATATCCGCGCCGGAATCTGCAAACGGCGTGCCGGTTTCGCGGGCGAGGCCGGCGGCGAGCGCGAAGAGTTTCTCGAGCGACTGCTCGACGGGTTCGAGATCGGTGCGCAGCTCGAGCGCGGGTGCGAGCGGGGCTTCGTAGGGCGAGTCGATGCCGGTGAACTTCGGAATCTCGCCGGCGCGCGCGCGGGCGTAGAGTTGCTTGACGTCGCGGCGTTCGCATTCGGCGAGCGGGGCGTTGACGAACACTTCCGCGAACGGCACGCCGCGCACGCGGCAGAGTTCGGCGACGAGCTGGCGGTCGGCCCGGAAGGGCGAGATGAGCGCGGTGATGACGACCGCGCCGGCGTCGGCGAGGAGCAGCGCGGCTTCGGCGGCGCGGCGGATGTTTTCTTTCCGATCGGTGTCGGAGAAGCCGAGGCCTTTGCACAGGCCGGCGCGCAACACATCGCCGTCGACAATGGCCGGGAGAATGCCGGCGCGGAAGAGTCGCTGTTCGAGCGCGGTGGAAAGGGTGGATTTGCCGGCGCCGGAAAGCCCGGTCAGCCAGATAACCGCCCCGCGGTGACCGAGGAGCGTGGTGCGCGATGCGGGCGTGACGGGCAGCGTGTCGTCGCGGCCGGCGTCCTCGCGGACCGCGGAATCGATCACGCCGCCGCCGGCGATCCGGCGGCCGCGCATGAGCACGAAGCGGCCGAGCGCGGGAATTTTTCCGCCGGCGTCGAACGCGATCGGGCGGCGGACGCGGAGGCGCAGCTCGGCGACCTCGTGGCGTTTGACCTCGGAAGCGGGCGCTTGGCTCGCATCGAGCGTGACGGCGTCGAGCACGCGGGAGACGGCGACGAGGCGGGCATCGGCCTGCTGCGTGCCGAGGCGCAGCGGCAGGGTGTCGCCGACTCGCAGCGGTTCGGCGTGCAGCCAGAAGACGCGCGCCGTAAAATCGCGCGCTTCGACGGGCACGGCTTGCGGCGGCGCGCCGACCTGGCCGCGTTCAACGAAGAGCTCGTCCTCGAGCGTGATCGCGACCGGCAAACCGGCGCCGACCGGGCCGCGAAAATCCGAGGTGGGCCACGATTCGATCGTCTTCACGCGGCTGCGTTTGCCGCCCGGGTGAAATTCGATCGGATCGCCGACAGAGACGGAGCCGGCTTCGACGAGACCGGCGACGATGCGGCGGGCGTCGAAGCGATAAATATCCTGCACCGTCAGGCGCAGCGGTGCGCCCGCGATGGGCGGGGTGGCGCGGAATTGTTCCAGCGCCTCGAGCAGCGCGGGGCCGCGATACCACGGCGTGCGCGGGCTCACCGTGAGAAGTCCTTCGCCGTGTTTCGCGGCGATCGGGACGAAGTGGGCGGCGGTGACGTGTAGCTTGCCCAGGAATTCGGTGAGCTCGGCGCGGATGCGGGCGAAGATTTTTTCGTCGTAGTCGACGAGGTCCATCTTGTTCACCGCGACGACGACCTGCTTGAGGCCGAGCAGTGAGAGGAGGTAACCGTGACGCCGGGTTTGTTCGCGGAGGCCTTCGTGGGCATCGACGAGCAGGATCGCGGCGTCGGCGCTCGCGGCGCCGGTGATCATGTTCTTGAGAAATTCCTTGTGGCCCGGCGCGTCGATGATTGTGAACTGCCGGCGCGGCGTGCGGAACGGCACGCGCGTGGTGTCCATCGTGATGTTCTGCGCCTGCTCCTCGAGCAACGCGTCCATCAGGAAGGCGTATTCGAACTCCATGCCCTCCGCTTTGCACGCCGACTCGATGCGTTCCTTTTTTCCGTCGGGCACGCTGTTCGTATCGAAGAGCAGCCGGCCGATCAGCGTGGACTTGCCGTGATCGACGTGGCCGACGACGACGAGGTAGAGGTGATCCGGCGTGGCTTGCGCGGTGGAAGGCGCAGGCTTGGTGGATTGAGGATTACCGAGAGACGCGGTGGGAGCGGTGGCGGACATGGACAGACAAGAGAACGAGAAAGATTGAGAGAAAGGTGGGGTGGGAACGGGCGACCGGGCGGTCACATGAAACCCTTCGCGCGGAGTTTCTGCATGGCGTTGCGCTCGTGGTGATCCTGGGCGCGACCGGCGCGCTCGGAGGTGCGGGTGACTTTCAGTTCCTCGATGATCTCATCGATCGTGGTCGCGGTGCTCGGGACGTCTTTCGTGATCGGCATGCAGCCGAGCGAACGGAAGCGGCGGCCGTGGCGGGCGAAATACATTCCGGGCAGCGGGATTTTTTCGCGGTCGCAATAGCGCCAGATGTCGATTTCGGTCCAGTCGAGGAGCGGTTGCACTCGGACGTGTTCGCCGGGACCGACCTCGGTCGTGAAGTGGTTCCAAAATTCCGGCGGCTGATCCTTGTAGTCCCATTCGAACTCGGCGTTGCGCGGGGAGAAGTAGCGCTCTTTCGCGCGCGTCGAATCCTCATCGCGACGGATGCCCGTGATGAGCGCGTCGAATTGGTGGATCCCGAGGACTTGCTGCAGCGCGACCGATTTCAACTCGTGCGTGACGGTGACGGGATCGGTGGTCTCGTAACCGATGCCACGGGCACGCGCAGCTTCGTTGATGTGAACGATCAATTCGAGTCCGTAGTGCTTTTGCGCCCAAGCGCGAAACTCGAGCATCTCGGGAAACTCGTAGGTCGTGTCGACGTGAATGACCGGAACCGGGATGTGGCCGGCGAACGCTTTTTTCGCGAGCCAGAGGAGGACGTTGGAATCCTTGCCCATCGACCAGAGCATGCCGACTTTGCCGAAGGCGTGATACGCCTCGCGGAGCAAGTAGATCGAATGGGATTCGAGTTCGTCGAGATGCGACATGTCGGAGGGATGAGGGTTGAGCGAGGAGGGTGGAGAGTCAAAACAACCGATTAGATGCCGGTGCCGCCGGCTTCCTCGTGGAGGCCGCATTCGCGTTTCAGGCCGAAGAAACGCGTCTGCTCCGGCGTGAGATCAGCGGTGAGCGGGCGGCTCGTGTGGGTATCGCCGATCGAGACGTAGCCTTTTTCCCACAGCGGGTGATAGGGCAGGCCGTGTTTTTCGAGATAGCGGTGCACGTCGCGATCGGTCCAGTCGATGATCGGGTGGATCTTCACGCGGCCGTCCTGGCGGCCGACGATATCGAGGCGTTCGCGCGAGCTGGCCTGCGACCGCCGCAGGCCGGCGAGCCACGCCCGCGCGCCGAGGGCGCTGAGGGCGCGCTGCATCGGCTCGACTTTGACGAGGCGGTTGTAGCGCGCGAGGGCGTCGGGGCCTTGCTCCCAGAGCTTGCCGTGGCGGGCCTCGAGCCACGCGGACGAAAGCAACGGGCGATAAACCTGCAGGTTAAGCGCGAGTTTCGCGGTAAGTTCGTCGGCGAAACGATACGTCTCGGGAAAAAGATAACCGGTGTCGATCAGCACGACCGGGATGTGTGGCACAATGCGCGTGGCAAGGCTGAGCATGACGGCCGCCTGCGCGCCGAAACTCGAGCTGAGCACGAGTGCGCCGCCGAACTCGGTGGCGGCCCAGGCGATGCGGTCCTCGGCCGAAGCGGACGCAAGCGAGGCGTTCACCGCGGCGAGGTCGACCGCGGGTGAAACTGATTCCGCAGTGGCCATCGTTTAGTCGCAGCAGCAGCAGCAGCATGCGCAGGCGCACGCGACCAGGGTCACGTCGAGCGAGCGGGCGTTGGTGCGGAAAGAATTCACGGGAGGCGCAACGTGGGCAGCACGGCGGGGCGCGGCAAATGCGTTTGCTGTCATATCCGGTCACGCGGCCCCGCGCGCGCCAAGGCGACCGCGCACGCCTTGTAGGACGGCTGACGCGAGTGCGGATCGAAGCTGGGAAACGTCAGCTGGTTTACCGCCGCGAAGTGCATCGGCAGAAAGACTTGTCCGGGCTGGACGGTCGCCGTCACGAGCGCGATCGCCATGGCGGTGCCGCGCCGCGAACGCACTGTGACGCGATCGCCCGCGACGAAGCGGAGGCGCGTGGCGTCGAGGGGATTGATTTCGATGGTGAGCACGGTGGGGGCGAGTTTGCGCAGGACGGCGCTCTTGTCGGTGCGCGAGCCGGTGTGCCATTGCGCGGACGTGCCGCGACCCGTCATGAGGAGAAACGGATAGTCGGCGTCGGGCGGCTCGGGCATCGGACGCGGGGCGTCGAAGAAAAATTTCGCGCGGCCGTCGGCGGTGAAGAATTTGCCGTCGGCGAAAAGGCGGCGTTCGCGGGTCGGATTTGTCGCCGCGAGCGTGAGTGAGGGGTCGTTCGTCCGCTCGCTTACGCTGGCAGCCGCGGTTTGCGGGAACGGCCACTGAATCCCGCCTTCCTGATCGAGGTGCGCGTAGTCGCGGATGCCGCTGAAATCGCACGGCTGGCCGCGCGAAATTTTTTTCAGGATTTGAAACGCGGCCTCCGGCGAACTCCACGCGTGGAACAGTTCGCCGCAACCCCACGCGTTGGCGACGAGTTGAAAGATCGCAAAATCGCTGAGCGCCTGACCGGGAGCGCGGGCGACTTTTTTGGCGAGGCCGAGTCGCCGCTCGCTGTTGATCAGCACGCCGTCTTTTTCGCCCCAGCCGGCGGCGGGCAGCACGAGATCGGCGAGGCGGGCGGTCTCAGTGGTTGCATACATGTCCTGCACGACGAGGAAATCGAGTTTCTCGAGGATGGCGCGGGCACGGCTCTGGTTAATCCAGGAGTGAGCGGTATTCGTCGCGATGACCCAGAGGCCACGAATCTCTCCGCGATCGATCGCTTCGAGAATTTCGTCGTAGGCGTAGCCGGGCCGGGCCGGGATGCGTGCGGGATCGAGGTCGAGAATTTTGGCCACGTGGGCCCGGTGGACGGCGTCGGTGAAATCGTAGCCGCCGAGGAGCGAGGTGGCGTTCCCAAACAGGCGCGAGCCCATCGCATTGCACTGGCCGGTGATCGAGTTGGCGCCGGTGCCGGGGCGGCCGATGTTGCCGGTCATCAGCGCGAGGTTGATGATCGCCTGCGCGGTGCGCGTGGCCTCGTGGCTCTGATTGACGCCCATCGTCCACCAAAATGAAACGCGCTCACGGGTCGCGATGATCGTCGCGATTTTTTTTAGCGTCACCTCGGGCACGCCGGTCTCGGCGGCAATGCGCGCGGGGGTAAAATCAGCGACGAAGGCCGCAAACGATTCGAAGCCGGTGGTGTGTGCCGAAACGAAATCGTGTTTCACCGCGCCGATGACAATGAGTTCGCGGGCGAGTCCGTAGAGGAACGTGAGATCGGATTTCGGTCGCAGCGCGACGTGGAGCGTGGCGGCTTGCGCGGTCTCGGTCGCGCGCGGGTCGAGGACGACGATTTCGGGCGAGCGACGGTTGCGCATCACGCGCTGCCACATGATCGGGTGGGCGATGCACGGATTCGCCCCGATGAAAATGAGGGCGTCGCTCTCCTCGAAGTCCGCGTAGGTGAACGGCGGGGCGTCGAAGCCGAACGACTGCTTATAGGCGACGTGTGACGTGGCCATGCACTGCCGCGTGTTGCTGTCGCAGTGGAGGCCGCCCATGCCGAATTTGAAGAGCGCGCCGAGCAGCGCCATCTCCTCCATCACAATTTGGCCGGTGCTAAGAAACGCGATCGAATGCGCGCCGTGTTTTTCCTGGATGCGTTTGAAATTTTGCGTGAACGCCGCGAGCGCGCGGTCCCAGGAGACGGGGGCGAGCGCGTCCGATTTTTTTTCACGCAGCAGCGGTCGGGTCGCGCGGTCGGACGCCGCGAGCGGCGTGAGCGCCTCCCAGCCTTTCGGGCACGCCATGCCGAGATTCACGGGATGATCGGGATCGGGAGTGAGGTTAATCGCTTCGCCGGACTCGTTGAGATGGATTTTCAGGCCGCAGCCCGTGCTGCAAAAACCGCAGACGGCGGTCGTGGTCGCAGCGGGTTTCAGGCGGGCGGGCACGCGGCCGAGTCCGAAGTCGCCGGGATGCAGCACCATCTCCGACGTCATCGGGCCGGTGTCGGCGCGGAGCAGGTGGTCGAGCGCGGTGCTCATGCCCCGACCCCCGGCATCTTCGGTGCGTCGACGGCGCGAAAAAACAAATAACGCTCGGCGAGTTCGCCGAGCAGGGACAGGAGCAAGGCGAGCCACGCGAGACCGGCGGGAGCCAGTTGCAACGCCACCACGAGTGCGCAAATCACGGCACCCACGGCGGCGAAGGCGCGCAGCTCGTTTGCCGTGCGCAGCGGTCCGGTTAAGAGCTGGGCGGTTTTGAATTCGACGGTGACCTCATTCGGGTCGCCGTTGATTGCCGTGGTCGCGCGCGACTCGAAGGCGAGTTTGAGAATTATGGCGAGCGCGAGGGCCAGCCCGAGGGGGCGGGGTGCGCCCGGCATGGCCAGAGCGCCCGCGAGTCCCAGCACCACGGCCGTGCCGAAGAAGCGCGGCGCAGTGTTGGCGAATCGCCAGAAGGCGCGGTGCGTGTCGACGTAAACCATCACGGAGCAAAACAAGCCAAGGGCGCCGAGCGCCGCGGTCGCGACAGCGAGCGTGGGTCGCAGCGCATCATGTCCCGCAGGTAACCAGCCGACGCGCATCGCTGCGTAGGTGCTCGCGAGCGGAAACCACGCGCCAAACACGATCGCTTCGCGGCTCAGCCAGCTTTGACGCCAACCGAGAAACACGCGCCAGGCGCGCAGGGGTTGTCCGAGATGCAGCACGCTCAGCGCGAGGCCCGCAGCCCCCGCGGTCCATCCGGCGATCGCGAGCGCGGTTGTCGGCAGCGAGAGCGCCTTGTCGGCGATGCCGCAACCAACGGCCATCGGCATCAACGTGAGTAGCGCGACGAGTGGCCAGTGCGGGGATTGCGGGCGGAGTGTCGCATGGTCGGCGGCGACGAGATCGGGGGGAAGCTGGCGTTTCGAAACGTAGCGCGTGGTTGGCTGCGTATAGGCGGGATCGGGGGCGGCGGAAAGGAAAGTGGCCGTAAGCGGAGAGCTGACAGCGGAGGCCGGAGCGCCGGAGTGAGAAACCGAAACTGTCACGATCTTGATCGCGTGCGTGGGGCAGGCTTGGGCGCAGGCGGGAGCTTCGCCGTGGGCGAGGCGGCCGTGGCACATGTCACATTTACGGACGATGCCGAGACGCGCGTTGAATTTCGGGACATCGTAGGGGCACTTGAGGACGCAGTAGCTGCAGCCGATGCACTGATCGTCCAGGTGGCGGACGATGCCGGTGACCGGATCTTTTTCGTAGGCGAGGACGGGGCAGCCGTTGAGGCACGCGGGATCGGCGCAGTGGTGGCACGCGGTTGTGACCGTTTGCGAAAACGGATGATGGCGGTCGTCGCTGACGAGGAGGCCGACGTCGCGCCAAGTCTCGGTGTCGTCGAGACCATTGAGCGAATGACACGCCGAGACGCAGGCTTTGCAGCCGGTGCACGAATCGAGCTCGACCTCGAAGGCATATTGTTCGCCGGGGCGCGGCGCCGTGAGCGGGATGAGTTGCGGCGCGATCGCGGTGATGCCGGGTGCGAGTTGATCGTGCGCGGAGGAAAAGCGGGCGACCGGCGTGTCGAGGCGTTGTTGCTCGTCGAGCAACGCGGCGAGCAGCGGAAAATTTTCCTTCGAGGCGACCACGGTCAGTAGACGTCCCGGGCGTAGCGCTTCGCGGTTTTGAGAGCGGCGATGTAGGCGGCGGCTTCGTCGGGAGATTTTTTTCCAGCGCGCTCAACGACCGTGTGCAGCGCGGCGTCGACGTCCTTGGCCATCCGGGTCGCGTCACCGCAGACGTAGAAATGCGCGCCGGCCTCGAGCCACGCATAGAGCTCCGCGGCGTGTTCGAGCATGCGGGTTTGCACGTAGATTTTTTCCGATTGGGCCCGCGACCACGCGAGGTCGAGGCGGGTGAGCGTGCCGGCGGCTTTCATCGCGAGGAGTTCGTCGCGATAAATAAAATCGGTGGCTTCGCGCTGGTCGCCGAAGAAGAGCCAGTTTTTACCTTTCGCGCCGGTGACCTGGCGCTCCTCGAGAAACGCGCGGAACGGCGCGATGCCCGTGCCGGGTCCGACCATGATCATCGGGGTGGCGCCGTTGGCGGGTGGACGAAAGGCTTGGTTGGAGTGAACGAACACGCCGACACGCGATTCGCGGGGCACAGCGCGGTCGGCGAGAAACGTCGAGCACACGCCCTTGCGTGGTCGGCCGGTGGCCTCGTAACGGACGGCACCGACAGTCAGATGGACATGGTTGGTGTGGGCCTTGGGCGAGGATGAAATCGAATAGAGGCGCGGCTGGAGTTTGCGCAGCGAGCGAACAAAATCGGTGGGCGCGAGTTTAACGTCGGCGCGCGCGGCGAGCACGTCGATGACGTGGTGCAGCGCGACGGCGACGCCGCCCTGGCCGGCCGTGCCGTAGTGCGCGAGAAGATCGGTGGGCGGTTTGCCGAGGTCGTAGAGTTCGGTGAGGGCACGGCGGAGCGAGGTGGTGCTGCCATCCGGTGCGGGCACGGCTTCTTCACCGTCGCAGCCGAGGGCGACGAGCACCTCGGAGACGTGTTGGGGGCAATTCTGGGCGAACACACCGAGCGCATCGCCCGCTTCATAGACGAGCCCGGAGCCCGTGAGATCGAATTCGATGTGGTTGATCTGCTTGGCGGAGTCGGGGCCGCTGAGATTACGCGAAGTGAGAAGAAGGGCGGGGAAGGGATTTTGTTTGGAAAAGGTCGGCTCCGTCGAGTCACTCGATTTCACCTCGGTGGTTGCCGGGGCTGGTGCAGGCGCGGCGGAAGCGGATGCCGAGCCGAGCGCGGTGAGCGCGGCGTTCAGCCAGGCGGAGAATTTATCTTCGTAGTCGAGATCACAGTCGGTGCGCGGGGTGGTGCGGGTGGCGCCGAGTTTTTCGAGGAAGGCGTCGAAGTCGGCGCCGCATTTGCAGAATTGGGTGTAGTTGGTGTCGCCGAGGGAGCAGACGGAGAAGCGAAGTGAGGAAAGCGGAGCGCTGAGAGCAGGGGGCGGAGAGCTGGCCGCAGCGAGCGCGGTGTGGAGGGCCGTCGCATTGTCAGGCGGTTCGCCGTCGCCGTAAGTGCTCGTGATGATCAGGAGATTTTTTTCGCTGGCGAGTTTCGTGAGATCGGTTTGCGCCATATCGATGACAGTGGCGGCGAAATTACGTTTACCGGCTTCCTTGGCGGCGCGCTTGGCGAGGTTTTCGGCGGTGCCGGTCTGCGTGCCGAAGAGAATCGTGAGCGGCGTGAGCGCGGGCGAAGGAGCGCTCGCCGGCGAACTGCCTGTTCCGGGCTGGCGTGAAAACATGCCGGCGAAGAAGCCGTTGAGCCACGCGCGTTGCTCGGGCGTGAAGGGCGCGGTGTCGGGGATGAGCGGGACGGCGGTGCTCATGCGGAGAGAAATTCCTGAAGTTCTTTCACGGAGTGGCGGCGCGTCCATTGGGCGAAGGTTTCGCCGCGATCTTTCTTGGCCTCGTAGGTGACGAGGATTTTTTCAACGAGGGCGTCGACCTCCGTGGCGCGAACCCCGCGGAAGATTTCGCGCGCGATACCCTGTTCGTGGTCCATGCCGCCGCCGAGGACGACGTGATAGCCCTCGGCGCCATCGGCGAGCTTGGCGCCGACGAAACCGAGATCGCCGCAGTAGTGCTGCGCGCACGAATGCGGGCAGCCGGTGAAGTGGATGTTGACCGGCGCGCCGACCGCGACGCGGCCGCCGAGGTGCTTCATGAGCGCGACGGCGTGGCTCTTGGTGTCGGCCGCGGAATATTTGCAGCCCTTGTTACCGGTGCAGGCGATAATGCCGCCCGTGGCGAACGAAGCGGCGGTGAAGAAGCCGAGGCGTTGGACGCTGCGGGCAAGCGTTGCGACAAACGCATCCGGCACGTGCGGGAGGAGGACATTCTGCCAGACGGTGAGACGCAGTTCCCCGCGGCCATAGTTCGTCGCGAGGTCGGCGAGCGCGTGCATTTGCTTCGCGGACAGGCGGCCGACGGGGACGCCGACGCCGAGGGAGTTAAGGCCGCGTTGCGCTTGCTTGCGCGCGCCGAGCCAGGCGTGCTTCTCGACGGGGCGGCGCAGTTCGCAGGCTTCGAGCGGTAAACGCACGAGCGGGAAGGCGAGTTTACGGGCAGATTCGGCGAGGAATTTCTCAACGCCCCATTGCTCGAGCAGATATTTGAGCCGGGCTTTTTTGCGATCGGTGCGATTGCCGTTTTCGGCGAACACCCGGATCATCGCGGCGGCGAGTGCGACGGACTCGGAGGGCTTGATGAGAAGCCCGGTGTCACGGGCGAAGTCCTTGTGGCCGGTGATGCCGCCGAGTTGGACGCGGAAATAGACGCCGGGTTCGGGCCGGGCAGTTGAGAGTTGAGCGCTGAGAGGGGAGAGAGAATTCTCGGTGACGCGGACGGCGAAGAAGCCGATGTCGTTGGTGTCGGCCGCGACGGAGAGGGAACTCCCGCTGTCGAAGGCGACATTGAATTTCCGCGGCAGGCCGTAGAGATCGCGGTGATTGAGAATGTAGTGGTGCAGCGCCTTGGCGTAGGGGCGCACGTCGAGTAACTCGTCGGTCGCGAAGCCGCTGTCGGGCGAGGCGGTGATGTTGCGGATGTTGTCGGCACCGGCGCCGCGCGAGGTGAGGCCGAGCTCCTGCACGCGCGTGAGGACCTTGATCATGTCCTTCGGCTTGAATTCTCGAATCTGCAGATTGCCGCGCGTGGTGATGTGCGCGCAGCCGCCGCCAAATTCATCCGCGAGATCCGCGAGGCCGTGGAATTGCGCGGCGGAAATCTCACAGGCCGGCACGCGCAAGCGCATCATGAAACTGTCCTGCGCAGGTGCGACGTAGAAGAGGCCGAACGTTTTGAAGCGATAGGTGTGCTCGGGATCGGGCACCTTATTTTCGTCGGCGTGCTGGAGGAGGCGGTCCCACGCGTCGAGCGGGTTCTCGTCGTATTTCCAGCGCTCCTCCTTGCAGAGATCGGCGAGCGGCGTGTCGAAAGTTTTCTCTTCCGCGGGGGCCGCGAGATTGGGGGTGGCGGAGACGGCTGCGTTCGCGGTGAGCTGGCCGGCGGCGGTCGTGCCGACAAAGACGCCACTGGCGCTGACGCCGGCCATGAAACCCGCGAGATACTCCTTCTGCTCAACCGTAAAGGGTTGAGGCGGCGAGGCGGGCGACGTTGCGGGATCGGCTGACACGCCGGCGTTTTAGCAGGCGAGGTGCCACGGTTTGACGTGATCGGGATTAATACCGTGAATTATTTTGGTCGGAAGAATGAGCCTGATTCATTCATCGGCGCGCGAGCAGCAAGGCGAGGACTGCCACGGCCAGTCCGAGGGCTAGGCAGAGCGATTTATAGAAGAGCAACGGGTTGCGCTCAAGCAACGGCGCGTCTTTCCGGTGGAGGAAGGTGACGCGCTCGGGATTGGCGACCTCGTAAGCCATCTCGGAAAAAAGTTGGTAACGGCGTTCGGGATCGGGGTCGAGCGAGCGCAGGATGACCGAGTCGAGCCAGGGTGGAACGACGGCGTTGAGCTTGGTCAGGCGTCGCGGCGGGAGCGTAAAGCGCGGGGTTTGGAAACGCTCGATTTCGCCGTAGGGATAAGTGCCCGTGAGCGCTTCGTAGAGCGTAACGCCGAGGGCGAAAATCTCCGTGCGTTCCGAAAGGGCACCGCCTTGAAAACGCTCGGGCGCAAGGTAGCTCGCCGTGCCGGCGCGCGAAGTGACGGAAAACAACTCGGCCGCGCTGCCGAGATCGAGCAGGCGAAACGAAATGCCGGCCGGCTCGCGGACGACGAGGATGTTGTCGGGCTTGATGTCGCCGTGCACGAGATCGTGGCGGAGGAGGAACTGGCCGACGCGCAGGAGAAACCGTGCGAGTTCGCGGGCATCCTCGACGGTAAGGCGGCCTTGCAGGAGGACGGAGCGGAGGGTGGGGGCGTTGACGAACTCCATCGCATAGCAGCGCAACGCGGGGCCGGCCGGAACCCACGCGCGCACGAGATCGGGCGAGGCGAGCCGCATCGCGGTGCGAACTTCGCGCCGGAAGGCATCGCGCAGGACCTCGAGGTCGGCGGCGTCGGCCGGAGGAAACTTCAACACGACGCGCGTGCCCTGCGGGTCGTCCGCGAGCCAAACCCGTTCGTGGCCGGCCAACGGGCGGACCAAACGGTGGCCGTCGATTTCATCGCGAGCGTGCAGCGTGGCGGGCACTTCGAGCGGACGGAGCGTGGCATCGCTTTCGCGATCAGAGGCGAGGAGATCGAGGACGATGGCGCAAGTGTCGTCGCGCAACGCGGGGACTTCCTTGGTGGCGTCGTGCGCGGCCCGCACGATCGAGCGGGCGGTGGCCTGACGGGAGAGGAGCTCGGCCAGTTGGGTTTCGGAAAGCGCGGTGGTGACGCCGTCGGAGCAGAGCAAAACGAGATCGCCGGGCGACAGCGGAACCTCGAAGAAATACGGTTCGACGTCGGGGGCGAGGCCGATGGCGCGCGTGAGGACGTGCGCGAGCGCGGGATCGGCGAAGGTGTGCGTTTCGGAGAGGCGGGTGAGCCGCCCGCGCTGCCAGTGAAAGATCGGGGAGTCGCCGACATTGCAGCCGTAGAGTCGTCCGTCCTCGATCAGGACGGCGCTGAGGGTGCAGGCGAGTTCGGGCTGGTCGTGTTGCGCGAGCGATTCGCCGTGGAGCTGGCGGTTGATCTGCGTGGTGAATTCCGCGAGCGCGCGCCGCGGGCTCCACGTGCGCGGGCGGGCGAGGCAGTAATCGGCGAGCATTTCGACGGCCCGGCGCGCGGCCGCGCCGCCTTCCCGGGCCGAGCTGATACCATCGGCGAGCGCGGCGACAAACGCGCCGGCGCGTTCGCGGACGATCCATGCGTCGTCGCAGGGGGCATCCGCACGGCGCGAAAGGGCGTGGCCGGAGGACTGGACGTGCATGCGGCGAGGTTGGGAAATCAGGGCCGGAGAGCGAGCATCCACTCGCGGGCTCCCCGGGCCGCCCGCGTGGGAAAGGGGCGGCGTCAAATGCGGGCGGCGGCGAGCGCGCCCCACGTGCTGCGCCAGCGGGTCTTCACGAGCTTCAGTCCGATCAGGGCAATGCCGCAAAGGCCAGCGAAGAGCAGAATGCCGGTGAGATAGCTGCCGGTATTCTCCTTCGAGTAGCCGAACAGCATGCCGAGCACGAAGCCGCCGACGCCGCCGCCGCATCCCACGAGGCCGGTCATGACGCTGATGTCTTTCGCGAAACGCTGGGGCAGGAGCTGAAACACGGAACCGTTGCACATGCCGAACGCACCGGACGCGACGAAGAACGCGGCGCCGCAGGCCCACAGCTGGTGGGAGAGCGCGGCGACGACCATCGCCAGGCCACCGACAGTGTAGAAAATCCCGAGCGAGCGAATGCCGCCAAGCCGGTCGGCGAGCGCGCCGCCGACGGGGCGACCCAGCGCGCCGACGAGCGTGCAGAACGCCGCGAACTCGCCGGCCTGCACCGGCGCCAGGCCGAACTCATCGCGAAAATAAATCGCGAACGCGGTGGCGAGTCCCACGAAGCCGCCGAAACTAATCGTGTAGAAAAAACAAAACCAATGGGCGTCGCGCTCGCCGAGGAGCTTGAAGTAATCGGAGAGTTTTTTCCGTTTGAATTCGCCCGGCGGCTCCTTCGAAAAAATCACATAGAGCACGAACGCGATGACGAGCGGCAGGAGCGCCGCCCCGAACACGGCCTTCCAGCCGTAGGCCGCCGCGATGCGTGGGGCGAGGAGATGGTCGATGACGACGCCAATGTTGCCGGCGCCGGCGAGGCCGAGCACGACACCGAGCACGAGCGCCTGGTTGAGCGACGACAGGCCAAACTGCCAGGCGACGGTGAGGCCGGCCATGACGACGAGTTGCGCGATGATGCCGGTGTTCTTGGTGCCGATGCGATCCACGAGCAGGCTGAGCACAATGCGGAGAAAGGCGCCGGAGAGGGTCGGGGTGGCGACCATCAGGAATTTTTGCTGCGCGTTGAGCCCGAGCGCGGGAGCGATCAACGCCCCGAGCGCCCCGAGCATCGTCCACACCATGAAGCTCACATCGAAATACAGGAACGAGGTGAGGAGCGTGGGCCAGTGACCGGAAGCCTTGAGTTGAGAAAATTTCATGCGCGAACGTGCGGAAGTTAGCAGCGTTTGCGCCAAGAGGCCGGGCCGAGGTATTTACTGGATGAATTGTTTTAGCCTAAACGATTAAAACAGCTCATCCACGAGCGACCGGCCCGGGGATGAGGGATTCGCGCCAGCGATGGACTGGCGCGGACTGAGAGTGAACGCCCCGGTCCGCGGGCGGCGAGTTACAGACTCAACGTGGCCTGGACGTAAACGTAGTTGGCGTCCTTCGAGCCAGGCGTCGCGAGCGACTGCTTGATGTAGTCACCGCGGAAGTAGCGGCTCACCCCGACCTCGATTTGGGTGGAGGGAATCACGTGCCAGCCGGCGACGAGGTCGAGTTCCTGACCGAGTTGCTTGCTGAAATTCGGGCTGATCGCGTAGCCCGTGCCGAGGTTGGCGGCGCCGCCGGCGCGCGCGACACCGGCGACATTATACCAACTGTCCGTGGTGCGGGCGAGGGTATGGAGATGATAGTCGAGCGCGATGCTGACGCTGGGCTTCGGCTTAAACGAGTAGGTGAGGCGATAGTCGTGCAGATTTTGCAGGCTGTTCAAATCCATGAAACCGTAGAACAGGTGAGTGGTGGCGAAAAGATTTTGAAACGTCTGGCTGGTCTGGTCGGTCGGACTATTGTCGCCGGACGCATAACTGTAGGTGAAGCCCACGCGGTGCTGCCACGCGCTCTCGGTAAAGGTGTAGCCGCCTTGGAGAATCGCCGCGTAGGCATCCTGATGGAGGCGCGGCGCAGCGGCGACGGCGGCGGAGAGCGCGACCGGACCGGTGTTGGCGCGATTGCCGAACTGATGCATCACTTCGATGCCGTAGTCCCACGCACCATAGGCGAGGGGCTTGGATTTGAGCCGGATGCCCGTGGTGTAGAGATCTTGCTTGGCGGGATTGCGGAAGGGAGCGGCGACGCCGGCGTAGGGATTGTTGTTGGCGTCCACGTTCACCTTCGCGCTGCCGACGGTGACGTTGCGTGAATAAACGAACGCCTCGACGAGGTTGTTGACGGAGAACGCGGGGATGGTCGGGAAGTTGAAGTAGAGCCCGGAGAAGTGGTCGTCCTTGATGTGGGATTTGTTGAAGTTGTGATTGTCGTTGGAGACGAGCCCACCGGTGAAGGCATCCACGCCGAAGAAACGATTCTGCCAGCGGAGCTTCACGGCATCGAAGGTGCGGGCGTTGTTGCTCCAGCGGAAATGGCCGAGCGAGCGCTGGTCGCCGTAAACGAGTTCCTGGCGGCCGAGCTTCAGCGAAAGCGGAAAATCCTTGTGGTTGCCGACGAACAGAAACGCTTGGTGCAGATTCAGGTCGCGATCGTTTTCGGCGAGCGCGCGACCGGGTTTGTTGATGTCGGCGGCCACGCGTTGGTCGCCGCGTTCGTCACCGGCGGACGCGCTTGAGCGGCCCTCGACCGTGAACGCATACCACTTGGCGGTGTAGCCGATGCGCGGCATGACGCGCAGCAGGAGGTAGCGGTTGTTGTTGTCCACCGTGGCGCCGGGGCCCGTGAGACGGAAGTCGGCGTTTTGGCCGGTGTAGGTAAAGCCGGCGTTGTCCTTCACCTCGACGCGTTCGCGCACGTTGACGCCGATGTCCCAGTTGGCGCGGTAGGCATCGGCGTTGCGGAGGTATTCATTGACGTAGCCCGGAAACGGGCGCGCCGGCACGGAAGGCGCGTATTGCGCGTGGAGCGGGAGCGTAACGAACGTGGCGATCGCGTGCAGCGCGAGGCAACGGAGCGGTGTGAGCAGTTTCATGGTGCAGCGGTGGGTGTGGTGGTGGTGTGGCCGAGAATGGAGGGAAAATTCAAGCGACGGCGGCGGGAGCGCGGAAGAAGTGGCGGAGTTTTTTCGGCGCGGGCGGCGCGCTCCGGGGCGGGGGCACCGGGCCACCCGCCGCCGCGGTGGGGCGGAGATGCGAGCGCTCCTCGAGAAAACCGATGAGCTGCTCGCGCAATTCGTAGTAAGCGGGATCTTCGAGGAGTTGTTTGCGGGAGCGCGGGCGCGGAAACTTTACCTCGAGAATCTCGCCGATGGTGGCGGCCGGGCCGTTGGTCATCATCACGACGCGGTCGGAGAGGAAGAGCGCTTCGTCGACGTCGTGCGTGACCATGAGCGCCGTCTTCTGATCTTTTTGCCAGAGGTCGAGGAGAACTTCCTGAAGTTCGTAGCGCGTGAGCGAGTCGAGCATGCCGAAGGGCTCGTCGAGCAGCAGCATCTTCGGCGAAAGCGCGAACGCGCGCGCGATGCCGCACCTTTGGCGCATGCCCTGCGAAAGTTGGGCGGGACGCTGGTGCATCGCATCGGCGAGGCCGACGACCGTGAGATAATACTCCGCAATCTGGCGGCGTTCGGTGGGATCGGCGGTGTAATAAACCTGATCGACGCCGAGCATCACGTTTTCAAACGCGGTCATCCACGGCAGGAGGCAAGGCGCCTGAAACACGACGCCGCGATCAGGGCCGGCCGAGTTGACCTCCTTGCCCGAGAGCACCACGCCCCCGGTCGTGATATCGGTGAGGCCGGCGAGCATCGAGAGGACAGTGGACTTGCCGCAACCGGAGTGGCCGATGAGCGTGATGAACTCACCCTTTTTGATTTTGAGATCGAAGTGATCGACGATGACGGCGGGGCCCTTGAGCGTGGCGTAGGTTTTGCCGAGCTGCGAAATTTCGAGGAAGGAACTCATGGGTTCAGGTGCCAACGGTGATTTGCTCGCGCTTCAGCTCGTGCGGACGCAGCGGGCGGCGCGAGACGCGCGGAAGATCGAGGTCTTCGGGCAGGATGTCGGGCAGCGTGAGTTTTTTCGTGACGGTGGAGCGGCGGCGGGCGCCGTAGCCGAGGAGTTGGTTGGTCACGAGCGCACGGAGGCGCTTGAACTCGGGGTCGTGGTTGAGCGCCTTGCGATCGCGCGGGCGGGCGAGCGTGACGGCAACGGAGTCGCCGAGCGTGGCGCCGGGTCCGGGCGTGAGCGGAATGATCCGATCGGCGAGGAGCAGGGCCTCATCGACGTCGTTCGTGATGAGCACGACGGTCTTTTTGTCCGCCTCCCAGATGAGCTCGATTTCATCCTGGAGCGTGGAACGCGTGAGCGCGTCGAGGGCGGAGAGCGGTTCGTCGAGGAGAAGGATTTGCGGATCCATTGCGAGGGCGCGGGCGACGGACACCCGCTGGCGCATACCGCCGGAGAGTTCGCGCGGCAACTTGTCGCGGGCGGGCGTGAGATTGACCATCGCGATGAACTTGGCGACGTGCTCGGCCTTTTTGGCGGGCGCGTAGTTCGGGAAAACCTGATCGACGGCGAGCGCGATGTTTTCCGTGACCGTGAGCCACGGGAGGAGCGAGTAGTTTTGAAACACGATGCCGCGGTCGGGACCGGGCGCGGTGATCTCGAGGTCGTTGAGCTTGACCGTGCCGGTGTCCGGTGTGGTAAGGCCGGCGATGAGGGAGATGAGCGTGGTCTTGCCGGAACCCGAGTAGCCGACGATGGCGACGAACTCGCCGCGATCGATCGCGAGGTTCACGCCGCTGAGCACGGGCGGGCCGCCGAAGCCTTTGCTGACGTTGGTGAGTTCGAGAAATGCCACGGGATGAAGTTAGCGGTTTGGGCGGTGCGGTGCCTTGATGCGCGTCAAGCGGTTTTGAAACGGGCTTCGAGGAGGCTCATCAGGCGGTCGAGGGCAAAGCCGACAAGGCCGATCGTGATAATCGAGAGGATGATGTGCTCGAAGATGAGCGAGTTGTATTCCTGCCAGAGAAAGCCGCCGGCACCGGGCCGGCCGGTGAGCATTTCCGCGGCGACGATCACGAGCCACGCGATGCCGAGGCTGAGGCGAAAGCCGGTGAACATGTAGGGCAGCGTCGCGGGAATCAGAATTTTCGTGAGCGTTTTCCAGCGCGAGAGTTTCAGCACGCGGCCGACGTTGAGGTAATCCTGCGGCACGGCGCGGACGCCGACGGCGGTGTTGAGGACGGTCGGCCACATCGAGCAGACCGCGATGGTGAAGAGCGCGGCGTAGGTGCCGGCTTCCTTGCCGGTGTTCATGAAAAGCACGAGACCGAGCGGCAGCCACGCGAGCGGCGAGACCGGGCGCATGATTTGGATGATCGGGTCGAAGGCCTTCGTGAACGTCTTCGACAGCCCGAGGCAAAATCCGATCGGTGTGCCGATGAGAATGGCGAGGGCGTAGCCTTTGGCGACGAGCACGAGCGAATACCACGTGAAACGCAGGATGCCCTGATCCATTTCACCGCGCTTCGCGAACGGATCGAGGACGTAGTCGCGGCTGGCCTGCCACGTTTTGAGCGGCGAAGGGAGGTTGCTCGCCCACGTCCCGCTCGAAATCGTCCAGAGGACGACGATGACGGCGATGCCGAGAAGCGGGAGGATGAGCCAGTCGAGTTTGAATTTATTCATGAGGAAGTTTTTGGCCCGCGAATCACGCGAATGGACGCGAATAAAGGCAGAGATGGATCAGTTGGTTCTAAATTCGGATGGATTTGCGTGATTCGCGGGCGTCTGCTCAGCCTTTGAGGTTTTTCACGGCGAAGCTCTTCGCGTAGGTTTCGGGATCGGCGGGGTTGAAGACCGCGCCGTCGAAGAGCGTTTCCGGGGAGTTATCGAGGCCGGCGTGGGCGTAGCCGATTTCCTTCATCGCCTCCTCGTAGAGGTCGGCGCGCATGACGCGCTTCGCGATGCCTTCGTAGTCCGGCGCGCCGGTCGTCATGCCCCAGCGGCGATATTGCGAGAGGAACCACTTCGCGAATTTCGGCTGCGGGTAATTGCAGTTGCGCGCGCTGAACGACATGAAGTTTTGATCCTCCTTCAGGCGGCCGTCGCCGTAGTTGTAGTGGCCCTGGAGGCGGCCGAGGATGATCTTGGCGTCGCAGTTGATGTAGGTCGCCTTCGAGACGATGTCGCACTGCTCGGGGCGGTTGTTCATGTCGTCGAGCCAGACGCTCGCTTCGTGCAGCGCCTTGAGGACGGCCTTGACGGTCTTCGGATTTTTTTCCGCGAACTCTTCCGTGAACGCGCAAACTTTTTCCGGGTGATCCTTCCACATGTCCTGGGTGGAGACGGACGTGTAGCCAATGTTGTCGGCGATGGCGCGGGCGCCCCAGGGCTCACCGACGCAGAAGCCGTCCATCTTGCCGATCTTCATGTTGGAGACCATCTGCGCGGGTGGGACGACGATGAGGTTGATGTCCTTGTCGGGATTGATGCCGCCGGCGCCGAGGTAATAACGCATCCACATCGCATGCGTGCCGGGCGGAAACGTCTGCGCGAACGTGAGCGGCTCGCCGAGCTTCAGCGCCTGATCGACGAAGGGCTTGATCGCTTTCGGGTCGGCGGCGATTTTGCCTTTCCACTCGGTCTTGAGCGAGATCGACTGGCCGTTGCGATTCAACAGCCACGGGGCGATCATGGGTTTTTTCGGTGAGCCGAGCAGGCCCATCGTCGAGGCGAGGGGCATGCCGATGAGCATGTGCGTGGCCTGAATGGAGCCGGAGGAAAGGTTGTCGCGGATGGCGGCCCAGTTGGCGCCCTTCGTTACGGTGGCGTTGATGCCGTATTTTTTGAAAAACCCTTTTTCGTGCGCGATGACGATGGGCGAACAATCGGTCAGCGCGATCATGCCGAAGTTGAGATTCGGCGTCTCGGGGGCGTCGCTCGCGGCGCCGGCGGTCGCGGCCCACGCGCGGTTGCCGAGGGCGGACCAGAGCGCGACGGTGCCGACACCCGCGGCGGCGCGGGAGAGGAACTGGCGGCGGTTGAGTAAAGCGGCGGCCGGGTTAGTGGGCAGCCCCGCGGAGGTCTGGCGATGTGGTGAGTTCATGGAGTGGGTGTTGGTGGAGGGCATCGCGATGGAGGTCTTCGCGAAACAGACGGCGGGGTAACTCAGGATCACTGGCAGCAGCTGGGGAAAGGAGACCGGCGGCACCGAGCGCGCGCTGGATCGCGGCGGCCTTGGCGGCGGTGGGGAGATTGGCGTCGCCGCGGTGGAACACGTGAAAGTCCGGCACGCTCTCCACGCGATCATGGCCGCACGCGAATTTGCCCAGCAGCGCGGGCGCGATGACGCGAGCGGAGAGATTCAAGTAACGCGCCTCCGCCAGGAGTTGCGCGAGCGGTTCGCGGTTCTGCGGCTCGTCGCACCACGCGCCGGCCTCGGTGAGCGCGGAGATGAGCGCGGCGTGTTCGTCGGCGTGGGATTCGGCGAAGCGGCGCGTGACGAGGAGCACTTTCTCGACGTGGCCGGGCGACTGGGCGGCGCTCCAGGTGGGACACCAGCCGGCGCCTTCGCGGACGGCGAGGGTGTTCCAGGGTTCGCCGGCGCAATAGCCGTCGATGGTGCCGGCGGCGAGGTTGCGGAACATCTGCGCGGGTGGCACGACGACGATGCGCACATCGCGCTCGGGCTCGAGGCCGGCGGCGCGCAGCCACTCGAGCAGCAGCAGGTGGTGCGAGGAAAACCGAAACACGACGCCGAACGTGAGCGGGTGGCGCACGCGCTGCGTGCGGGCGTAGTGGCGCAGCGATGCGCCGTCGCGCACGCCGGCGTCCCACAGCGCGGTCGAAAAGGTCAGCGCGTTGCCCTGCAAGCTGAGCACGAGGGCGGTGAGCACCTCGCACGGCGGGCAGCCGAGGCCCAGTTGCGCGGACCAGAGCATCGGCGCGGGGGCGTGGGCGGCGTCAAGTTCGCCGTAGATGATTTTTTCCCTGATCGTGGCCCAGCCAATTTCGCGGCGCAGCTCGACGTTCAGCTGACGCCGCGTGAAGAGGCCCAAGTGCTCGGCGACGACGAAAGGCGCGGCGTCCGTGAGGGCGAGAAAGCCGATGCGTAATTGTTTCGGACGAGTGACGGAAGCGGGCGTTTTACCGGGAACGGAAGGCATCGGGTTGATGCGAGGTATGAGCCGCCGCTGTGCCAGCGCGCCTGCGTGGCGCGATTACTGCTTCTCAAACATTTCATCGCACGAATGAAGTTCCCTCATCCATGAAACCGACGCTCGACAGTCGGCAGCTCCACGCCTTCTCCGCCCTCGCCCGGCGGGGCAGCTTCACGCTCGCGGCGAAGGATTTATTCCTCACGCAGTCCGCCGTGAGCCATGCGATCAAGGCCCTGGAAGACGACCTCGGCACCCGTTTGGTCGATCGGGTGGGGCGGCGCGTGCTGCTGACGCAGGCGGGGGAGCAATTTTTGCGTCACACGGAAAAAATCCTGCGCGAGATGGAGCTGGCGCGCGCGGGGCTCGACACGCTGTCGAAATGGGGCCACGGGCGGCTGCGGGTGGGCGCCAGCACGACGGCTTGCCAGCATATTTTGCCGACCGTGCTGCGCGAATTCCGCCAGAGCTATCCGAAATGCGTCATCCGCATCGAGCCCGGGGATCATGGTGCGCAAGTCGACCTGTTGCGCGGCGGTCATGTGGATCTGGCGTTCGTGCTCGAGTCGTCGACGCAGGCGCAGAATGAATTTTCCTTCGTGTCGCTGTTTCACGACGAGCTGCGGTTCCTCGTGTCGCCGCTCCACCCGTGGGCGAAGCTGGGCCGCGCCCCGCGCGAATCGATCGAGGCGGAGACGCTCATCCTCTATAATAAATCAAGCCACACCTTCCGGCTCGTGAACGAATATTTCCGCGAGGAAAAAATCCCGCTGAGCAATGTGATCGAGCTCGGCAGTATGGAGGCGATCAAGGAGTTGGTGAAAATCGGCATCGGCGCCGGCGTGATCGCGCCGTGGATCGCCAAGGAAGAACTCGAGAGCGGCTCGCTGGTGGCGCTGCCCCTCGGACCGCGCAAATTGAAACGCCACTGGGGCATCGCGCATCTGAAGGGCCGCCGGCTCGCGCTGGCGGAGGAAACATTTATCGGCCTGTGCGAGTCGGTGACCGAATCGCTCGGCCTCACCGCGCCGCGGGCGGTGGCGTGAGGGAACGCGTGTCGGCTGGTTCGATGCTAATCGAGCGCGTAATTCTTTTGGACCAACCAATCAAATTTGCCACTCACCCATCGGCACGTCGCCACTACCGTGACCGACGAGGGTTTCGTTTTTGCGCCGCGAGCGGACGACGACGCTGTCGCCCTTGAAGAGCGCGACCGAATCAGCCGGGATCGATTTCATCAGCCAGACGTTGGAGCCGATGATCGAACGCGCGCCGACGGAAGTGTCACCGCCGAGGACCGTCGCGTGCGCGTAGATCGTCACGTGGTCGCCGATGTCGGGGTGGCGTTTCACGCCTTTCACGGGTTGGCCATGCTCGTCCATCTCGAACGATTTCGCGCCGAGCGTGACGCCCTGATAGAGTTTGACGTGCGAGCCGACGGTGGCGGTTTCGCCGATGACGACGCCGGTGCCGTGATCGATGAAGAAGTGATCGCCGAGACGCGCGCCCGGATGGATGTCGCAGCCGGTGCGCTCGTGGCCGTATTCGGTGAGCATGCGCGGGAGCAGCGGCACGCCGAGGTGATAGAGCATGTGCGCGAGGCGCTGGAGGGAAATCACGAGCACGCAGGGATACGCCACGATAATTTCCTCGACGCTGCGCGCGGCTGGATCGCCCTGGTAGGCGGCGACGACGTCGGTCTGGACGAGTTTGCGCAGTGCGGGAAACTGCGCGAGAAACGTCGTTGTGCGCTCGCGGGCCTGCGCGGCGGGTTTCTCGATTTTCGCGAAGTGGAGGCATTTTTCGATTTCAGCGACGAGCCGGTGATCGAGTTTCGCGAGCAATTGCGCGACGTGGGCGGGTAGGGCCTTTTCCGTGAGGCCTTTTTCCTCAAAGTAACCGGGAAACAGCAGGTGCATGCAGTCGGCGGCGAGCTGGTTGACCGAAGTCTGCGAGGGGAGATTGACGCCGTCGACGTGATTGATGCCGCCGTCGCTGCGATAGGAAGCGAGGAGGGCTTGCTGGAGATCGTCGAGGTTCATGGGGCGCGGGCCAGCGAGCGAAAGAGAAACGGACGGAGGCACGCGAGCCTGAATCGTGACAGCGGCGGCCCCGTGGCGGCGAAAGGGTTGCGGCGGGATCGCGGCGATTTGGAACAAGCGACGCCGGAATGTGACGATTAAACGCGTGAACTCGCGAAGTCCGTCATCGACAAACCCCGAACGAGTTGTTCACCTTTGTTCACAAGATATCCACACGATGGAAAACCTTCGCGGGGCGAACGCCCCAACTTCGCGGATGAGGGTTACGGCCAAGGTGAAGACGTTTGTGCTCGATACGAACGTTCTCCTGCACGACCCCCAGTCTATTTTTAAATTCGAGGATAACAACCTCGCCATTCCCGTGGAGGTGCTCGAGGAACTCGACTCCATCAAGGGCGAGCAGTCCACGGAGCGCGGCCGCAGTGCGCGGCGCGTGCACCGGATCCTGCAGGAGTTGCTGCCCGATTCGCGCTCGATGCACGAAGGCGTTGAGTTGGTGACCGGCGGCACGCTCTCGATCATCATTAATCCCTATCTCGCGGAGCCTGGCCGGAAGTCCCCCGCGATGGATCGCCTGCGCGCGATTTTACCGGACCTCACGAAGAAGGACAACCGCATCATCGCCGCGGCGCTGTTCGTGCAGGAGCGGTATGCGCCGCCGACGATTCTGGTGACGAAGGACGTCAACGTGCAGCTCAAGGCGCGCGCCGTGGGCCTCGAGTCGGAAGATTATCTCAACGACAAGGTGCCGGAGACCGACGAGGAGGCGAGCTACGCGGAAGTCGCGATTAATGTCTACGAGATGCAGCGTTTCTGTTCGGAAGGTTTGTTCGAAGTCGACGCTGCGATCGCGAAGCCGCTTTCGCTCAAT
>JBBRLB010000052.1:0-38451 GCA_038231575.1 Opitutales bacterium
ACAAAGCCGGCGAGCAACAGCACCGTGAGCACATACGGCAGCGCCAGGATGAACTGCACCGGAATCACGCCGACCAGCGGCAGTGCAACGCCTTGGAGCCGCGAGGCCAGCGCGTCGGTAAACGCGAACAGCAGGCACGCGCTCAGCGTCGGCCACGGTTTCCATTTGCCGAAAATCAGCGCGGCCAGCGCGAGGTAGCCTTTGCCCGCGGTCATGTCGCGCGTGAAGCCCGCGCTCGCGGCCGTCGCAAGATACGAACCCGCGACACCGCTCAACCCGCCGCAGATCATGACGGCTTGGTAACGCAACGCCGTGACCGAGATGCCAGCGGTGTCGACGGCATGCGGGTTTTCGCCGACCGCGCGCAGTCGCAGACCGAAGCGCGTGCGAAACAACACCCACGCACTGAACGGCACGAGCGCGGCCGCGAAATAGACGAAGAGATTGTGTCCGCTCAGCAGTTCCGCGTAGAGCAGGCCCGGCATCGGATGCTCGCGCGCGGTCGACGCCCACGGCCACACCAGCCCGAGAAAACGCTGGCTCGGCTCGGCGAGTTGCGGCGTCTGGCCGCCGATGTTGAACCACGCCAACCCGAGCGTCGGGCCGAGTCCGGACACCATGATATTCACCGCGACCGCCGCCACGACTTGATTGCCGCGGTGGGTGACCGTCGCAAACGCGAGCAGCAGCGCGAGCGCCACGGCCGCCGCGATGCCGGCGCCGAGTCCCAGCCACGCCGATCCGGTAACCGCCGCGACCGAAGCCGACGCAAACGCCGCGCCCAGCATCATGCCCTCAAGCCCCAGCGCGACGACACCCGCGCGTTCGGAAAACATCCCCGCGAGCGCCGCGAGCACGAGTGGCGTTGCGACGCGGATCGTCGCCGCCAGCAACAGGACGATGATCGTGTAGGTCTCCATCGTCAGGCTGCCGCCTCCGGCTTTATGGCGAACCGCGCGAACACCGCCGCAAGCGGCCCGCGGAACACGTTCTCCAGCGCACCGCAGAACAAAATGACGAGACCCTGGATGACGACGACCATGTCGCGGTTGATCTTCGGCATGTCGAACGAGAGTTGGGAGCCGCCCTGCGTGAGCGCGCCGAACAGGACAGCGGCGAAGAAAATTCCCACCGGATGGTTGCGCCCCATCAACGCGACCGCGATGCCGACGAAGCCCGCGCCCCCCGGGAAATCGACGAGGATCCGATGCTGCGAGCCGAGCAGTTCGTTGAGCCCGAGGCCACCCGCGAGCGCGCCGGACAGCAGCATCGATTGCACGATGACGCGCGAGGGCGAGATGCCAGCGTAGACCGCCGCGAGTTGATTCTGGCCCGCGACGCGCACCGCGTAACCCCAGCGCGTGCGCCACACGAGCACCCAGACGAGCGCGGAGGCCGCGAGCGCGAGCAGAAACGCGAAGTTCAGCGGCGAGGCCGAAAAAGTAATTCCGATTTTCGCGAGCAGATCGCTCGCCAGCGGCATGAAGGCGCCCGCGCCAAATTCGCGCGTCTCCGGCGATTGCTGGCCGGGGCGAATCAGCACATTGACGAGCAGGTAGGTCATCAGCGCCGCCGCGATGAAATTGAACATGATCGTCGTGATGACGATGTGGCTCCCGCGCCGCGCCTGCAGCCAGGCCGGGATGAACGCCCACCCCGCACCAAATGCCGCGCCCGCGAGCACCGCCACCGGCAGCACCACGAGAAACGGCGCGCGATCGCCGAGCCAGAGTGCGACGAGCCCGCTGCCGAGTCCGCCGACATAAGCCTGCCCTTCGCAGCCGATGTTGAAAAGTCCGGCGTGATAAGCGACCGCGACCGCGAGGCCGGTGAACATGAAGTTGGTCGCGTAGTAGAGCGTGTAGCCGATGCCCTCCTGCGTGCCGAGCGAGCCCGCGAGCAACAGCTTGCCCGCGGCCCACGGGCTCTCGCCGAGAATTTTCACCACGACGCCCGACAGCACGAGCGCCGCGAGCAGATTGATGAACGGCAGCAGCGTGAGTTCAGCCCAGCGCGGAAGCTTAGCCCGGGCGCTCATGCCGACTCCTCCTTCACACCCGCCATCATCAACCCAAGTTTTTCCTCGGTAGCGTCAGCCCGGGCGACTTCGCCAACGATCTCACCGTTGTTCATCACGAGGATGCGGTCGGCGAGCCCGAGGATTTCATCGAGCTCGACCGAAACAATCAGCAGCGCCTTGCCCGCGTCGCGCAGCGCAACCAGTTTTCGGTGGATGAATTCGATCGCGCCGATGTCGACGCCCCGCGTCGGTTGCCCGATCAAGAGCACGCTTGGTTCGCAATCGATCTCCCGCGCGAGGACCAGTTTTTGTTGGTTGCCGCCCGAAAACGCCGAGATGCGCAGCAAGGGCAGCGCGGGTCGCACGTCGTGCGCTATCATTTTCTTTTCGCACTCAGCGTGAATGGCCGCGCGATTCAGCAGCGATCCCCGTTGGTAGATCGGCCGGTCGTGATAGCCGAGGATGGCGTTGTCCTCGGACGAGAAACTCGTGACCACGCCCATCCGCAGCCGATCTTCCGGCACGTGGGCGAGACCGAGGGCGCGGCGCTCACGCGGCCCGAGATGTTCGCGCACCAGATCGTGACCACCGAGGATAATCGAACCCCGCGTCGGATCGTGAATGCCGGCGAGCGCTTCCAGCAATTCGCTCTGGCCGTTGCCCGAGACGCCCGCGATCCCGACGATCTCACCCGCGCGTAATTCAAAGCTCACGCCCTTCACCCGCGCCACGTTGAGCCGATCGCGCACCTCCAGTTCGCGGACCGTGAGTAGCGGTGCGCCGGGCTGTGCGAGGGTCTTGTCCACGCGCAGCAAGACGGCGCGGCCAACCATTTTCTCGGCGAGTTCGCGCGGCGACGTGTCGCGCGTCGCGACCTCGCCAACGACGGCGCCCTGCCGCATCACCGTGACGCGGTCGGTGATGGCCATGATTTCGCGGAGCTTGTGGGTGACGAGAATCACGGCTTTCCCTTCGTCGCGCAGCCGTCGGAGCATGGCGAAGAGCGCCTCGGCCTCCTGCGGCGTCAGCACCGCCGTCGGCTCGTCGAGGATCAGGATCTCCGCGCCGCGGTAGAGTGCCTTCAGGATTTCCACGCGCTGCTGCACGCCGACCGGCAACTCCGAAATCAGCGCGTCGAGCGGCACGTCGAGGCCGTAGTCGCGGGCGAGTTTCTCGAGTTCGCCGCGCGCGTGCGCGAGACTGCCGGCGAGCAGCGCGCCGCGCTCGACGCCGAGGATCACGTTTTCGAGCACGGTGAAATTTTCCACCAGCATGAAGTGCTGGTGCACCATGCCGATCCCCGCCGCGATCGCCTCCTGCGGCGAGTGGATGTCCACCCGCTGCCCCCGCACCAAAATCTCGCCGGTATCCGCGCGATGGAAGCCGTAGACGATGTTCATCAACGTCGATTTGCCGGCGCCGTTTTCGCCGATCAGCCCATGCACGCTCCCGCGCGCAACCGAAAAGGAAATCGCGCGGTTCGCCTGCACCGCGCCAAAGCGCTTGTCGATCCCGCGCAGCTCGATTGCGGGGGCAGTCAAAGTCGGATTTTCAACCACGGATTAACACGGATGAGAACCATCAGTCTCGCTGCCGGCCGGATCGAAACATCCGTGTCTATCCGCGTTCATCCGTGGTTCAGCGGTTACGGCCCCTTGTATTCCGTGACCTTGATTTTGCCGGCGATGATGTCGGCCTTGGCGGCGTTCAGCTTCGCCTCGATCGCGGGCGTGATGAGCTTGCGGTTGTGCTCGTCGAGCGAGTAGTCGACGCCCTGCTCCGCCAGCCCGAGAAAAATCTGGCCGTTCTTCCACGTGCCATTTTTCGCGTCCAGGAAAGTTTTATAGACCGCGTTGTCCACGCGCTTCATCGCCGAGGTGAGCACGTTGCCCGGGTGAATGTAATCCTGGTTGCTGTCGCAGCCGATGCTGAGCAACCCGGCGTCCTTCGCCGCCTGCATCACGCCAAGGCCCGTGCCGCCGGCCGCGTGAAACACAACGTCCGCGCCGCGGCCGAACTGGCTCTTCGCTAGCTCCGCGCCTTTGGTCGGATCGTTCCAAGCGGCGGGCGTGGTGCCGGTCATGTTTTGAAACACCTCGATGGACGGGTTCACGAATTTCGCGCCCTCGGCGTAGCCGACCGCGAATTTGCGGATCAGCGGGATGTCCATGCCGCCGACGAAACCGATTTTGCCCGTCTTCGAGACGAGCGCGGCGGCCATGCCGCAAAGGAACGACGACTCCTGTTCGCGAAAACTAATCGACAGCACGTTCGGTAGATCGACGACGGCGTCGATGATGGCGAACTTCACGTTGGGAAACTGCTTTGCGACCTTCTCGATCGCGGAGGCCTGGGTGAAGCCAGTGCCGACAATGATGCCGGCGCCGCGGCGGGCCATCTGGGTGAACGCCTGCTCGCGCTGCGGTGCGTTGGTGTTCTCGAACTCGCGCGCGGCAATGCCGGTGTCCTTCTTGATTTTTTCGAGGCCCTCAGCCGCGGACTGGTTGAACGAGCGGTCGAACTTCCCGCCCATGTCGTAGACGATGGCCGGTTGAAAATCCGCGGCGCGCACGCCGGCGGAGACACACACGAGCGCAGCGAGCGCGCGAACCATTCGGAGCATTCTCATGGGGAAAAACACAAAGCCATCGCCCGCCGACGATGGGAAATTATTTTCGCGACGCAACGTTCATTGCGCCGCCGCCCGCCTTACTTTTTATACCACGAACCGTCGTCCTTCTGGAGCCAGACCCCGGCGGCACGGCCCGCCGCGATTTGCTTCGCGCGCGCGCGACCCACTTGATCCGGGGAAGAACCGGTCTGCTTCGCCAAGGCGACGTAAACCTCGCCCCGATCCTTGTTTTCCTCGGCTAGGACATCGCCGGCGGCGGAATCGCTACTCCGCAGGTCGACGAAACCCTTGTTGTTTTCACCGAGAAGTCCCTTGGCCTTGAAGTCGTCGAGCTTGGAAAGACGCTGCGCCATCCGGGCTTTCACGGCATTCAGGTCCTGGGCGTGAAGGGTGACGCTGGCGCCACCGATGAGAAGCGCGACGCTGAGGGCAAACAGGCGGAAAAAAGAAATTTTCATGAGGGTGCAGTTCAGGATTTGTTCGCCGGCGTGGCGAGCGTCGTGGACTTTTTATCGAGATCGCCGAAGAAGTCGTCGAGCGCTTTGTCGACCTTCACGTTGACGTCGACGGTGATGTGGATCGGCTTCACCTCGATGGGCTCGACCCTCACCGTGGCGCACCCGGACACAACGAGGAGCGCGGTGGAAAGGGACAGCAGAGGGCGAAGGCTCATAGGGGTCAAAGTGCAGTTATCGACCGCGAAGCACAACCAATGTTTCATCAGCGCGGACCACCCATCTTCACGCGGTCGTCGAGCCCGAGCTTGATAAGCTGGTCGAGCGGGCCGGCGACGTTAACCTCGAGCACCAGCGGGGCGACGAGTTGCGGGTCGATGGGTTCGGCCTGCAGCAGCACGGAAGCCGTGCGCCCGCGGGCATCGCCCGCGGGCGAAAAATCCGCGCTCAAGAATCGCACGCGGAGCGGGGTCTGTCCCAGTTCGACGCGCTGCAACGACGCGAAAGCCGGATTGCCCGCCGAGAGCTGCGCGGTGATCAGACCGGGCGAGGGACTCAGTCGCACGGTCGCCGCCGCCTTGTCGGCGAGCCGCAGCCATCCGGCGCCAAAGCCCACCCCGTCCTTTTCACTCCAAGTCAGCGTCAGCTCGCCATCGACATGGCCGCGAGCCTCCTGCAAGGCCGCCGGCAGCAGCGAAACAATTTCCTCCAACGCGATCCCGGTCATGCCAAGTTTCACCGCGAGTTCGGGCTGCGCGAGTTTGAATTGAAAGGGCGCCGCCGTAAGCGCGCCGCCCAATCCGCTCAGGTGCGTGCCGCCCACCTGCACCGTGCCGTCGTCGGCGTAAGCAAACCCGACGCGACCTTCGCGCACGATCATGCCGGCGACCTGCGCCTCCGCGAACGAAAGTTCACCTTCGATCGCGGTGGCCGGCAAACGCGGCCACGTCAGCCGCAGCGCGATGCCGGTGAATTCCAGTTTCGGTTTCGGCAGCGCGAAGCGGCCGTCCGGAAGCGTCAGCCCCACTGATCCGGTCGGCACGCCGGCCTTCAATCCGCCCTCGCCGGCCACGGAGATTTTTCCCCTCAGCTCGGCCAAGGCGAACGATTCGCCCAGTTTCACGGCGACCGCGGGAAACCACACCGCCGAATCGAGTTCGCCCGCCTCAATCCGCCACGTGCCGTCACCGGTCGCCGGATCGAAATCGGCGTGCGCCTGCAGGTGCGTGCCCACTGCCTCCACGGTCAGCTCAAGCCGGCGGCGTCCACCTTCCGCGGGGCGCACCGTGATTTTCCAGGCCAGGCCGGGCGCAGCTGGCAGCGCCGTGATCGCAAATTTTCCCGCGAGGTCGCCTTCCAGCGCGGGCAGCCGCGGCCACTCGGCGCGCGCCGTCCCCGCGAGGCCGAAGGCCAGCAGGCAGGTCAGGAACGCGCGGCGCATGCCAAATAGATTCGGCAAACGCGCGTTGGTTGCTAGCCATCTTTCGCCGGCCGGCCGGCGGGTGCACACGGGGATGGCGGCGGGCCGCGAGGCGGGGTGGACGCCTCCCGCCTTCGCGCTTCGCGGGCAGGATGGCGGCCGCATTGCCCGCGGCCGCCCGACGCCGGAGCGTCACGTCACCGGCACGGCCGTGAGGCTCCAGATGTCCTTCGCGTATTCGCGAATCGTGCGGTCGCTGGAGAATTTTCCGGAGCGAGCGGTGTTGAGAATCGCCTGTTTTGCCCACGCGGCGGGGTTGCGATACGCGGCGTCGACGCGCGCCTGCGCGTCACAATAGGCGCGGAAATCCGCGAGCACCAGATACGGATCGCCGCCGTGCACGAGCGTGCCGTGCAGTTGCGCAAACGCGCCGGGTTCGCCCGGCGTCCAGTAGTCGCTGTTGAGCCAATCGACCACGGCGCGCAACTCCTCGTCGCGATCGTAATACTCACGCGGGTTATAGCCCTTCGCGTGCAGCGCATCGATCTCCTCGACGGTGAGGCCGAAGATGAAGATGTTGTCGTCGCCGACTTCCTCGCGGATCTCGACGTTGGCGCCGTCGAGCGTGCCGATGGTGAGCGCACCGTTGGCCATCAGCTTCATGTTGCCGGTGCCGGACGCCTCCTTGCCCGCGGTGGAAATCTGCTCCGACAAATCGGCCGCGGGAATGATTTTCTCGGCAAGCGAGACGCGGTAGTTCGGTAGAAACGCGACCTTCAGCTTGCCGTTGATCCGCGGGTCGGAATTGATCCGGGCGCCGATGACATTGATCGCGCGGATGATGTTTTTCGCGAGGTCGTAGCCGGGCGCGGCCTTGGCGGCGAAAATGAACACGCGCGGCACGAGATCGAGCGCGGGGTTCTGCAGCAGGCGCCGGTAGAGCGCGAGGATATGGAGCAGGTTCAGATGCTGCCGCTTGTATTCGTGCAGCCGCTTGATCTGCACGTCGAAGAGGGCGTCGGGTGAAACCTCGATCCCGCACTCGGCCTTGATGACGCCGGCGAGGTCGACCTTGTTGGCGTGCTTGATCGCCATGAACTCCTTTTGAAACGCGGCACTGTCCGCGTGTTTCTCCAATCCGCGCAACAGGTCGAGGTTGCGCGGCCAGGTTTCATCGCGCAGCACGCGCGTGATCAGGGCGGAGAGCCGCTGGTTGCTCTTCAGCAGCCAGCGCCGCGGCGTGATGCCGTTGGTCTTGTTTTGGAATTTGCCGGGATAAAGCGCGTCGAAATCCGGGAAGAGATTTTTCTTCAGGAGCGCCGAGTGCAGCGCCGCCACGCCGTTGACGGCGTGCGAGCCGACGACGGCGAGATTCGCCATGCGCACCTGCCGATTGCCGTTTTCCTCGATGAGCGAGCAGTTGCGTTTCTTGTCGTTATCGCCCGGCCATTTTTGCTCCACCGTCTGCAGCAGCCGCGTGTTGATGTCGTAGATGATTTGGAGATGGCGGGGCAGCACGTGCTCGAACAAGCCGACGCTCCATTTCTCGAGCGCCTCCGGCAGGAGGGTGTGGTTGGTGTAGCCGAAGGTCGCCGAGACGATCGTCCACGCCGCCTCCCAAGTCATGTTCTCCTCGTCGAGGAGAATGCGCATGAGTTCGACGATCGCGATGGCGGGATGCGTGTCGTTGAGTTGCACCGCGACCTTGCCGGAAAAATTATCCCACGCGTTGGCCGGATTGCGGAAGTGCCGGCGGATGATGTCGCGCAGCGAGCACGCGACGAAAAAATACTGCTGCACCAGCCGCAGCTCCTTGCCGTTTTCGGTCTTGTCGTTCGGGTAGAGAACTTTTGAGACCGTCTCGCCGATCGCCTTCTCGCGCACGGCCTCGACGTAACCGCCGCGGTTGAAGGCGGTGAGATCGAAATCCTCTGACGACTTCGACGCCCAGAGGCGCAGGATATTGACCGTCGTGGTGCCGTAGCCGGCGGTGGGAATATCGTGCGGCACGCCGAGGACGGTTTTCGTGCCGACCCACTTCGGGCGATAGTTGCCGCGATCGTCGAACACGTTTTCCACGCGGCCGAAGAGCCGGACCTCCTGCGTGTATTCCGGACGCTGCACTTCCCACGGGCTGCCGAAAATTATCCAGTTGTCGGGATGCTCGACCTGGTTGCCGTTCTCGAACACCTGCTTGAAGAGGCCGAATTCGTAGTAGATTCCGTAGCCGAGCGCCGGGAAATCGAGCGTCGCGAGGGAATCGAGGAAACAGGCCGCGAGCCGGCCGAGACCGCCGTTGCCGAGGCCCATGTCGACCTCGGACTCGCGGATGGTCTCGAATTTCTGGCCCAGCGTCGCGAGCGCCGCCTGCGCCTCGTCGAACAGGCCCGTCGCGAGCAGGTTGTTGCCGAACAGCCGGCCCATGAGATATTCGAGCGAGAAATAATAAACGCGGCGGACATTCTGCGCGTTGTGCACCGCCTGCGTGGCGATCATGCGCTCGTGAATCGTGTCGCGAACCGCGAGCGCCGTGGCGACCCACCAGTCGCGCGGAGTGGCGGACGCGGTGTGCCGGGCGAGCGTCGAAACGAGATGACGCAGGATGAGCGAACGCATCACCTCCGCCGGCGAGTCTTCCGAGACGTGCGGATGGTGGATCAGGTTCGTCATCGAAAACGGTGCGGTGCTGCCGATGCCCGCCGCCGGCGGCGTGGTGGGCGGCGCAGGCGGCGCGACGCGACCGGCTTTCGCCGGCTTGGACTTGGACGCCTTGGACTTTGGCGCGGGCTTGATGGGACGGGCGGAGGATTTCTTCTTGGCGGAAGTCGGCATGAGAAAGAGTCGGCGAGCTAAACCAATATTCGTGCCAGAGCGAGCGCGACCTGAACCTTATTTCTGAAAACGTCGTGCGAGCTCGCTGTGGTTGAGTTCAATGTAGGTCGGCCGGCCCGACGGACTCGTGAGTGGCACGCGGGTGGCAAACAATTGGGCCACGAGCGCCTGCAATCCCGTCTCACCGACGCTGTCAGGCAGCCGCACGGCCTTCGCCGCGGCGAGCCGGGCGAGTTCCTCGCGCGCGAGGTCCGTGTCATTCTCCGGCAGGCGCCCGTCGCGAAACGCGCCGAGCAAATCGCGGAGGAACGGCTCGGCGTCCGCCGGCTCCATCCACGCCGGGAGCGCCTCAATGCGGAAAAAATTCCGCCCAAACTCGCCGATCTCGAAGCCGTGGGCGTGCAAAAATTTCAACCGATCGAGCAGCATCGCCGCCGCGACCGGATCGAGTTCGAGCGGGATCGGCAGCAGGAGCCGCTGGCTGGGCACGGCGCCCGCGCGAAACTGTTCCTGCAGCCGCTCGAACCAGATGCGTTCATGCGCCGCGCGCCGATCCAGCAGCACGAGGCCGGCGGCGGTCTCAAACAACGCATAGCTGCCGTGCGCGAGGCCGAGAAAACGCCAGGCGTGATTTTGGATTTTCGATTTTGGATTCTCGATGACCCGTGCGGCCGGCTGCGGCGGGGCGGCAGGGGTCGTTTCCCTTTTACCCGGCGCGGCAAATGAAGGTGCCCCGGCTTCCGCCCGCGGAAGCGTTGGACTCACCGGCTGGAAGGCGATGCCACCCGGCGTCGCGGGCGGCGGTGCCACCCTGCTCTGCCAGCTCGCGACCGACATCGGGGCGGTCGTCTGCAAACCGTCTGGCGCCCGGTGGTGATTTTCCATGGTTCCGCCCAGCTCCCGCAGCCGCTGCAGGACCGCGCGAATCACAAAACTCCGCACCTGCGGTTCGCTGCGGAAGCGCACTTCGCGCTTCGCCGGATGCACGTTCACATCGACCGCCGCCGGATCGCATTCGAAGAAAACGAACGCGAGCGGATAGCGGCCTTTCGGCAGCGACTCGTGATAACTCTCGATGATCGCGTAATTGAGCGTGCGGCTGTCGACCGGCCGCGCGTTCACAAACACGATCAGCTCGTGCCGCGTCGCGCGCCCGATCCCCGGGCGGCCGATGAGCCCGCTGAGACGCAGGCCGGGCTCGACCGTCTCGATCGGCACGAGTGACTCGGCGGTCTGCCGCCCGAAGATTTCCGCGATCCGCTCGGCGAGCGTCGCGCACTCCGGCGAGCGAAACACCACGCGGCCGTCCTCGATCAACGTGAAGGCCGCGCGCGGACACGCCAGCGCGTAGAGCCGCACGCATTGCACGATGTGTGCCGCCTCGGTCTGATCGGTCTTGAGAAATTTGCGGCGCGCGGGGACGGAGTTAAACAGATGCGTGACCTCGATGCGCGTGCCCACCGGCCGGCCGCAGTCGAGCACGTGGACAAATTTCCCACCGTTCACCAGAATCTCCGTGCCCGCCTCGCTTCCCGCCTCGCGCGTCTGCAACTCGAAGCGCGACACGCTCGCGATCGACGGCAGCGCTTCGCCGCGAAACCCGTAGCTCGCGAGCCGATCGAGATCGGCGGCCTCGGCGATCTTGCTGGTGGCGTGGCGCTCGAGGGACAGGAGCGCGTCGTCGCGCGACATGCCGCTGCCGTTGTCTTCGACGCGCATCAACGCGCGCCCGCCGTGGCGAAACTCAACCTCGATGCGCGTGGCGCCGGCATCGAGCGCGTTTTCCACGAGTTCCTTCACGACCGCCGCCGGCCGCTCGATCACCTCGCCCGCCGCGATTTGGTTCGCGACGCGGTCGGGAAGAATGCGGACCTTGGTCATGGTTAATCGCGGAAACGCGGCGGAGCGGAAAGGCGGAAGTAAGAGGTTAAAACCACCCACGTGCTTCCACGATGAAAAATCACTGCAGCGCTTTTTTCCACCGCGCGAACTGCCGCGCGATCTGCTTCGGGCCGGGCATGCCGGTGCCGGTGCGCTGCGCGAGCGCACGCTGCAGGTCGAAAACTTTCACCCAGTCCCGGCCGAATGCCGCCGAGATTTTCGTCACATCCGCCGTGGAAAGTTGATCGATCGCGACCGCCTTTTGCTCAGCGAGCCGCACGACGGCACCGACCGCGTGATGCGCCTCACGAAACGCCACGCCTTTGAGCACGAGATAGTCCGCGAGATCCGTGGCGAGGAGCGCGGGATCCTTCACCGCCGCGGCGCAGCGATCACGGTTCACGGTCAGCCCGCCGAGCGTGGCCGCGAGCACCTCGGCACAGATCGACGCTTGATCGAAACTGTCGAACACCGGCGGCTTGTCCTCCTGCAAGTCGCGATTGTAGGTCAGCGGCAGGCCCTTCACGAGCGTGAGCAGCGTGTGGAGATTGCCCTGCAGCCGCGCGGATTTGCCGCGGAGGAGTTCGCACGAGTCCGGGTTTTTCTTCTGCGGCATCAGCGAGGAGCCGGTGCAAAACGCGTCCGGCAGTTCGATGAATTTGAATTCCGCGCTGCTCCACAAAATCAAATCCTCCGCGATCCGCGACAGATGCACGCCAAACGTCGCGCCCGCCGCCGCGAACTCGATGAACAGATCGCGATCGGCCACGGTGTCCATGGAGTTTTGCGTCACTTGCGGCCGCCCTTTCGCGTCGACGAAACCCAGCGCCTTCGCCGTGAACTCGCGGTCGATCGGGAGCGTGGTGCCGGCGATGGCGCCGCTGCCGAGTGGACACCAGTTGGCGTGCGCCGCGACGTCCGCGAGCCGCGCCCGATCGCGGTCGAGCATTTCGAGCCACGCGAACAGATGATGCGCGAGCGGCACCGGCTGCGCCCGCTGCAGATGCGTGTACCCCGGGATGAGCACGTCGCGATCGCGCGCCGCGAGTGCGAGCAGGGCGCGTTCCGCGCCGAGAATCTTTTCTCCGAGCATCGCGCACGCGTGCTTGAACCAGAGCCGCATGTCCGTCGCGACCTGGTCGTTCCGGCTGCGCGCGGTATGAAGCTTGGCGGCAGCCGGCACGCGCTTCGTCAGCGCCTGCTCGATGTTCATGTGGACGTCCTCGAGTTTCGTATCCCACGAGAATTTTCCGGCGGCGATTTGGGCGAGGATGGCGTCGAGGCCGGCGTGAATCGCCGTGCGCTCGGCGGCGGTGATGAGCCCGACGTGCGCGAGCATGGCGGAGTGGGCCTTGCTGCCGGCGATGTCGAACGGCGCGAGGCGGCAGTCGAACGAGACGGACTCGCTGAACTGCAGCATCAATTCGGCGGGACCGGCGGTGAACCGCCCGCCCCAAGTCGCATGTGAAGGCTTCGCCATGGCAGGCGGTGATCAGACGCCGCGGCACGACGGCGCGCAACGCGAATCTGAGCGGAGGCGCGCGCGGCGACCACGGGGCCGGCGGCGCACGCGCCGCTCCAAGCCGGTTGCAGGCAACGCGCTCCACCACTTCGCGTTTGCGCGCGTGAACGTGCCGCGCACAGTGCGGCGATGTTTCGCCGCCTGTTCTGTGCCGCCTCGATCTGGCTCGCCGCCAGCGCCGTCGCGGCCGAGGAATCCCTCAGCCGCTTCGACCACGTCGTCGTCGATCCGGCAAAAACCTCGATCTATGTGGGCTCGGTGACGCTGTCATTAACCGCCTCGACGCGCAAAGCCGGCGCCTACGAGTCGGCCTACACCGCGAAAGTCTTCCCCTACTTTTTCATGAGCGAAAAAGGAAAACTCGTCCTCGATGCGCCGGACGAGACGTTACGGAAACTCGCCCGCGGCGAAACGGTGGATTTCTCCGGCCGCGGCGTCAGCTCCAGTGGCGCCGAACGCCGGTTCGAAGGCCGCGCCACACCGATCGACGCGGCGAGCGGAAAGTTGAAAGTCCACGCCTTCGTCTCCAAGCGAATCGATCTGATTTTCAACATGACCTATCGGTTCACGCCGGCCGGGCCCTGAGCGGCGGGTGGAAAGTGGCAGGGACCTCCTGCCCGTGAGTCCGAACTTCAGGGGCAGGACGCCCACGCCACTTCCTGAGGCTTGGAAGAAAACCTACGCCGCGGCCCAGTGAAAGGTGATCGGTTTGTCGACGGAGGAGTCGAGACTGCGGTGCACGGGGCAACTGTGGGCGGCGCCCGTGAGCGGTTTCGCCGCGGGATGCGATTCGGTAATCGGCATCCAGAGCGTCGTGGCGAGCCGCGTGATCCGGCGCGGCGCTTCGGCCGACATTTCTTTCGTCACCTCATAACGCAGACCGCTCAGCTCGACGCTGTGCTTCCGCGCCGCGATGGCCATCGTGGTGACGATGCACGTCGCGAGGGCGGTCGCGACCAGATCGGTGGGCGAAAACGACTCGCCACGACCCTGGTTGTCCTTGGGCGCGTCGGTCACGAGGGTGGTGCCTGACGGCTCGTGTTTCGCGACACAATGGAGGTCGCCTTGGTATTCGCCGGTGATTTTGACCATGGGGCGACCGTCGGGCAGAAACCCCAGCCGGGCAACCTCCGAAAACGAAACCGCCGGTCATATTGACCGGCGGAAATGGCGGGATGGACGGGACTCGAACCAATCTTGGTCACTGAAGCTAAATCGCGAATAAACGCGGACTTAATTGATTGTTAGTGTTTTAGAGCGAGCAAACAGAAGCAGCCATTTCTCCCAAAGTGAAGCCAAAAACATCGTTTCTGGCAACCTTGTGGCAACCTAAATTCGACGAGTCATATGATTACGGATACATCCATCGTGCGAAAGAGCAATGACGGACGCACTCGATCGAACCCGGCGAAAAGCAAAGGCCGGGGTATGCGACTGGCGGTAAAAGTCAGCGCGGTCGAAGTCACGGTTGCTTCGTTCGTTTTACTTTCGCCGGGCGGGCCACCTCGCTCTTTTTTCGGTTCACCGGCTCCTTTTTCCCGGAGGTTTTCTTGGAGGGCGCGCCCTTCGCTCTGGCAGAAACGCGGCGGGTTTGGCGGGTTTGCGGCGGGTTTGGACCGTCCGACTGCGATGGCGGGTTTGGCGGGTTTATGTCGGGTTTCGCCGCGAAGATGTAATGAGCCGACCGGCCGGTCTCTCCGCGCTTGGCCAGCACCCGCTTTTCCAGCAATTCCGCCAAGTCGCGCAGCGCCGTGCGTTCGGTAGCACCGGTAATTTTACGATACTCGCGATTTGTGATGCGTCCGCTCGAACGAACGTAGCCCACCGCCTTGAGTTGGCGCTCGTTGAGTCCCAGCGCCCCGGCCGTCTCGGTCGTCAGCCAATCACGCCAGACGGTCGTGACGAACTCACCCGGGCGCAGTTCGAACCCCGGCTCGGAGAGTCCGTGGCCGACGCTTTCGCGGATCATCATCAGCGTGCCCGTCCCAAATTTTTCGATGTAGCGCGCCAGAAAAAGCGCTTCGCACACCCGCGCGTTGCGTGCGATCGAAGTATGCGCGTGGCGCAGCCGTTCCAGCGTGAGCGGCGGCGCCAACTCGCCCGGATTCCAGATTTCGATGCGGTCGGAAAAGACCGCGACCTGCACCGCCGCCGCCGAAGCGTAGTCGCGATGGGCGACCGCATTTACGATGGCCTCGCGCACGACCTCCGGCGGAATTTCATGCCGGACGGGTGCCTGCGGACTCTCGGCCCGCGTGCCCACACTGCGGTTGACCACCGACAGCACGAAATTCGTGGCCTGATCGACCTGCTCGAAAAGCCGTCCCTTGAAAATCCGATAGTAAGGCGCGGGTCGCGCGATTTCCGCGCCGTGAAAATGCATGCAACGCACCTCGGCGCTCGGCAGGAACCGCTGCGGATCCCGCCCAAAGAGCAACACGGCCGCGTGCGTCGGCTCGGCACCCACGACCAAATGCAGGTGCTCCAGCACCTCCGCCACCGGGGATGTTTCGGGTAACGGAAACTGGCGCTCGTAACGGGCGCGGCGCACAAAGACGCGCACGGCCTCCACGTCGATGTCGTCCAGCGTTGCGCCGGGACAGGCCCGGTCATCGAACGGCCGGTGTTGGATGACGCCGCGCCGGCCGAGAAATTCCACTAAGCTGGTGGAAAGCGCATCCGTCAGTTCCGCGGTGGTCGCAAACCGACGGCGGATGATCTGCTCGCCCGCCTTCCGAATGAGCGCCTGCATCTTGGGATTTCGACCGCCATCGGCACCGCCCTTGATGAAAATCAAACGCTCTTTGCCGCCCACGGTGGCACGGTCGAACTCCCGCTCCGTCGGTGAAACTCCCGCCCCGTCCTCAAATCCGTAAGCTTCGCCAAAGACCCCCACGTAAACATCGCAGCCGTCCACTTCCGCAAGGTAAACGGCGTCCGCGCTCCGACCCGATGCGGGCAAATCCTCGAACAGAAACACCTCAAAAAACTGCCGCAGCAGCGGATCGCGGTGAACATGCTCCTTCAATGCGCGCCGCTCCGCCACCAGCTCCTTTTGCACGGAGCTGACGAAGATGCGGAATTTCGAGAGCGTCGAAGACATCGATTCGTTGGCGCGGAGCGAGCAGAGGTAGCTGGGCCAAGAAAAACCGCGAGCATCTTCCGCGTTTCCGTCTCCGGGCATTTCTCCGCCAGATTTCCACCTGCCCTGAACAGCCGCGATCCGACTCGCCTGTCAAGGTGGAGGCGCGAAGCGCACGACCTTGACAGGCGAAGTCACAATTGCGCGGCGGGCAGGAGGAACTATTTTTGCATCGCGACTATTCCTGCACATTCGCGGGAACCGAAAAATCGCGCCGCAAGCCGATAGCTGATGGGTCGGCATCATCTTTCGGGCAGCGATAGAACCCTAAATAGTCTGGGCAGAACCATCCGAACAGACCTACAATCACATGCTCGTAAGGACTACCGGTCACCATTCCGACCGCCCTCAGTTCAAAGGAGGGAATTGCACTCTGGCGATGAGGACAAGACCCGGACGACCGCACAGTGCCGATAGCTTCAGCTTTGCAGTCACCGTTAAGACATAATAAGCTCAGGCAAAGGTTTGTATGGGACGATTTCCTGTTTTGAGGCCTACTATCGTCAAACACCTTCGTGGAATAGGGCAACAACCCATAGCGCGCGCTTGACGAAGGGACCATTGTGGGTTCTTCGGGCCGCGACTTCCGTGGCCTCGCGCTAAACCTACTCCCATACGTCCATGACTACTGACATTTCGACTGCCACAAACCCACTCATCGCGCCGAGCCGCGACGAAATTGCCCAATCAGCCCACGAACGCTGGTTGGAGGCCGGCCAGCCGGAAGGTCGCGATGATGAATTTTGGCTTGAGGCTGAACATCGCCTGCTCGTGGCACAGCAGGCGCCAAATGTGTCGGCGGTAATTTTTGCGACATTAGCCCAACCCGTCACCCGCATGAATATCCCAAAGAATACGACGCCGGACAATGTCCGACGGAAGCGCTGACACCAATGTGCACACCTTCCGCATCGATGCGCTCTATGACAGTTTCTTGGTAGGGTCTTCTTAAATGAAGACGACCGGCGGAGAACTCTCCAGGTGACGCTCAATCCTCTTGCCGGCAAGGCCGCTGACGCGTCGATGCTCGTCGACGTGGCCAAACTCATCGCGGCGTATTATGCGCAGACGCCGGATCCTACTGTCGCTGCGCAGCGAGTTGCATTCGGTACTTCTGGACACCGCGGTTCCTCGTTTACGACGACCTTCAACGAGACGCACGTCTTGGCGATCAGCCAGGCGATCTGTTTATATCGCAAGGCCCATCAGATCGATGGTCCGCTTTTCCTGGGCATGGACACGCATGCGCTCTCCGCGCCGGCTCACACCACGGCCCTTGAGGTCCTCGCGGCGAATGGCGTCGAGGTGATGGTCGCGGAGGGCGATGGATATACGCCGACGCCCGCCATCTCGTGGGCGATCCTCACGCACAATCGCGGCCGGAAAACTGGGCGCGCCGATGGTGTCGTCATCACGCCGTCGCACAATCCGCCGCACGATGGCGGTTTCAAATACAACCCGCCGCACGGCGGTCCGGCGGAGCAGGCGGTGACGGGTTGGATCGAAGCGAAAGCAAACGAATTTCTCGCCAACAAACTCTCGGGTGTAAAACGCGTTCTCATCCCGCAGGCGCGGTCCGCAGCCACAACGCATCGCTATGATTTTCTACATGCGTATGTCGACGACTTGAGCGGCGCGATCGATTTCGACGCGATCCGCGGCGCCAAGCTCAACCTCGGCGTGGATCCACTCGGCGGCGCCAGTGTCCATTATTGGGCGCCGATTGCCGAACGCTACGGCCTCAATCTCACGGTCGTGAACGAGGCGGTCGATCCGACTTTTCGTTTCATGATGGTCGATTGGGACGGGCAGATCCGCATGGACCCTTCGTCGCCTTATGCGATGAAGCGCTTGATCGGAATGAAGGACCGTTTCGATCTCGCTTTCGCCTGCGACCCTGATTCTGACCGGCATGGCGTCGTCACGCGCAGCGCGGGACTGCTCCCACCGAATCACTATCTCTCCGTCGCGGTGTGGTATTTATTTCAGCACCGGCCGAAATGGCGCGCCGACGCCGCGGTGGGCAAGACCATCGTGACGACGCAAATGATCGATCGCATCGCCGCGAACCTCGGCCGCCGGCACTACGACGTGCCGGTCGGCTTCAAATGGTTTGTCGACGGCTTGCTCCATGGCTCGCTCGGTTTCGGCGGTGAAGAAAGCGCCGGCGCTTCGTTCTCCCGTTTGGACGGCAGCGTCTGGACGACGGACAAGGATGGTCTTATTCCGGCTTTGCTCGCCGCCGAGATCACGGCGAAGCTCGGTCGCGACCCCGGGCAACTTTACGGCGATCTGGCCCGCGATTTCGGTGAGCCCGTTTACGATCGCGTGGAAGCGCCCGCGACGTCGGCGCAAAAAGCCGCGCTCGCGAAACTCTCGCCGACGCAAGTGAAGGTCACCGAACTCGCGGGTGAAAAAATCGAGGCATTGTTGACCGACGCGCCCGGCAATGGCGCGCCCATCGGCGGATTGAAAGCCGTGACGAAGAGCGGCTGGTTCGCCGCGCGCCCGTCCGGCACGGAAGCGATCTACAAAATTTACGCGGAGAGTTTCCGCGGTGAAGAGCACTTGCGCCGTCTCTTGACGGAAGCGCAGACGCTCGTCGATGCCGCTCAGGCGGCGAGTCCGAACCAAGGAAAACCCAACTGATGCCTTCCGAAAAAAAATCCGACGGCTTCGATGCCCTCACTGAACTTGCCCTGGATCTGCGCTGGTCTTGGAACCATGCCTCCGACGAGATCTGGCGCGCGCTCGATCCGACGCTGTGGCACCTGACCCGCCACCCTTATACGGTTTTGCAGGCGGTCTCGCGGACTGAGGTTGAACGCCGGCTCGCCGAGCCGTCGTGGCGCGCCAAGGTCGATGCACTCTTGCAGACGAGGCGCGAAGAAGCGGCGTCGCCCGGCTGGTTCCAGCAGAAACATCCGCAGGCGCCGCTGGGCGCGGTCGCATATTTCAGCATGGAGTTCATGTTGAGCGAGGCGCTGCCGATCTATTCGGGCGGGCTCGGCAACGTGGCCGGCGATCAGCTCAAGGCCGCGAGCGATTTGGGCGTGCCGGTGGTCGGCGTCGGCCTGCTTTACCAACAAGGATATTTTCGCCAGGTGATCGACAAGGACGGCGCGCAACAGGCGCTCTATCCGTATAACGATCCGGGCCAGTTGCCGATCACCCCGCTGCGTTTGCCCAACGGCGAATGGCTGCGGCTGGAGATTGCCTTGCCGGGATTCTCGGTGTGGCTCCGCACCTGGCAGGTTCAGGTCGGCCGCGTGAAACTCTATCTGCTCGATAGCAACGACACCGCGAACTTTCCGGCGCATCGCGGAATCACGAGCGAACTTTACGGCGGCGGTCCCGAACTGCGCCTCAAACAGGAAATGGTTCTCGGAATTGGCGGATGGCGTCTGCTGCACGCTCTCGGCCTCCGACCCGAGGTCTGCCATTTGAACGAGGGACACGCGGCTTTCGCTGTCCTCGAGCGGGCGCGCACGTTCATGGAGGAGAACGGCCAGCCCTTCGACGTTGCGCTCGCGGCGACCCGCGCGGGAAATCTTTTCACCACGCACACGGCCGTCGTCGCGGGCTTCGATCGTTTTTCGCCGGCACTCATCGAGCGCTATCTCGGTCGTTACGCCGATAAAAAACTCGGCATCGCGGTGCACGATTTTCTCGCGCTGGGTCGGCAAAATCCGAACGACGCGTCGGAGCCGTTCAACATGGCCTACCTCGCGATTCGCGGCAGTGGGGCGGTCAACGGCGTGAGCCGCCTGCACGGGCAGGTGAGCCGGCAGCTTTTCGCGTCGCTCTTTCCGGGCCGCCCGATCGACGAAGTTCCCATCGGCCATGTCACCAATGGCGTGCACATGCCGACCTGGGACTCCGCCGAGTCGGACGATCTATGGACGACGGCCTGCGGCAAGGGCCGTTGGCTCGGCGGCACGGACAGGTTGGAGCACGACGTCCGGCGTGTCGACGACGCGCGCTTGTGGCAGTTGCGCAGCGCCGGCCGGAAACAGGTTGTCGACTACGCCCGCGAACACGTAGCGCGCGACATGGCGGTCGCGGGCGCCGCGTCCGACGCGATCGAGCGCACGAAGCAACGGTTGAATCCCGACGTTCTCACGCTCGGGTTTGCGCGGCGGTTCGCGAGTTACAAACGGCCGAACCTGCTCCTGCGCGATCCCGAGCGGCTCCTGCGCATCCTCACGAATCCGCAACGCCCCGCGCAGTTGATCCTTGCGGGCAAGGCGCATCCGGCTGATGCGGCGGGGCTGGCACTGATTCAGGAATGGATGCGTTTTATTCGCCGCGCGGATCCGTCGCCGCCGGTGATTTTTCTGGCCGACTACGACATGTTGATGGCCGAATATTTAGTGCAGGGCGTCGACGTTTGGATCAATACTCCCCGCCGGCCGTGGGAAGCGAGCGGCACGAGCGGCATGAAAGTGCTCGTCAACGGCGGCCTGAATCTTTCGGAGCTGGACGGTTGGTGGGCCGAGGCCTACGCGCCCGAAGTCGGCTGGGCGTTGGGCGACGGCCACGAGCACGGCGAAGATCCGGCGTGGGACGCCGCTGAAGCGGAGGCGCTTTATGAACGACTCGAGCACGAGGTGATTCCCGAGTTTTATACGCGCAACGAGCAGGGCATCCCCGTCGCGTGGGTCGCGCGCGTGCGCGCGAGCATGGCCCGGTTGACGCCGCAGTTTTCCGCCAACCGCTCCGTGTGCGAATATACGGAAGAGCATTACCTGCCGGCGGCGGCGGCCTATCGCCAGCGTGCGGCGGACAAAGGCCGGATCGGCCAAAACATCGTGAACTGGCGACACATGATCGAACAAAACTGGTCACAGCTCGGGTTCGGTCCGATGAAAAATGAAATCCACGGTGATCGGCAGGTGATTGAAGTCGAAGTTCGCCTTCCGGGCGTCGACGCGAGCGCCGTGCGGATCGAACTCTACGCGGACGCTCGCGATGGAAACGAAACCGTGCGGCAGGAGATGACGCGACTGCGCGATTTGCCGGGTGGCCCGGGGGGCGTTTACAGCGCAACGGTATCGGCTGCGCGGCCGGCGAGCGATTTCACCGCGCGTCTGTTTCCGCGCTTCGACGGGCTCTCGGTGCCGTTGGAGGCAAGGCAAATTCTTTGGCAGCGATGAACGGCCGATGTCCCCGGTGAATTTATGAAAAAGAAAACGGCACGTCAGCTCGGCATGATTGGGTTGGGTCGCATGGGCGGCGCGATGGTGCGTCGCCTAGTCAAGGACGGTCACCAATGTGTGGTCTTCGACCGGTCGCCAAAAGCGGTCAAGGCGTTGACGAAATTCAAAGCGGTGGGCGCCGCCTCGCTCGCCGATCTGGTAAGAAAACTGAAGCAGCCACGCGCGATCTGGTTGATGGTGCCGGCCGGCGCTGTCGACGCGGCGATTGCGGATCTACTGCCGCTGCTCGATCGCGGCGACATCCTGCTCGATGGCGGCAATTCCTACTACGTCGACGACATCCGTCGCGCCAAGGAACTAGCGGAAGAAGGAGTTCACTATGTCGACGTCGGCACGAGCGGTGGCGTCTGGGGCGCGGAGCGCGGCTATTGCCAGATGATCGGCGGCGAGCCGGCGATCGTGAAACACCTCGAACCGATCTTCGCCACGCTGGCGCCGGGACGCGGAGATATTCCGCGAACCCAGGGTCGCGCGAAACGTCGCAGCACAGCGGAGCAAGGCTACCTCCATTGCGGGCCGAACGGCGCGGGGCACTTCGTCAAGATGGTCCACAATGGCATCGAATACGGTTTGATGGCCGCCTACGCCGAGGGTCTTGCCGTGCTGCGCGCCGCCAATGTCGGCCGTCAAACGACCAAAGTTAACGCCGAGACGACGCCGTTGCGGCATCCGGCGAACTATCAATTCGATCTTCCGCTGGGCGACATCGCGGAAGTCTGGCGGCGCGGCAGTGTCATCGCGTCCTGGCTACTCGACTTGACTGCCAACGCGCTCGCGCGCGATCCGAAACTCTCCCAATTCGAAGGTCGCGTGTCCGATTCGGGTGAAGGCCGCTGGACCGTCAAGGCGGCCATCGACGAAGGCGTGCCAGTGCCCGTGCTGAGCGCCGCACTTTACGCGCGGTTCAGTTCGCGGGGACAGGCAGACTATCAGGACAAAATCCTTTCCGCGCTGCGTTTCCAATTCGGCGGGCATGCCGAAGAACCCATCCACTGAGGAAACCGATATGCGCATCGGCATCGCGGCAGATCACGGAGGCTTTGGCCTGAAGCACGAAATCGCGGCCCATCTCCGCGAAGCAGGCCACGACGTAACGGATTTCGGCGCCCATCACCTGCGGCCCGATGACGACTATCCCGACTATGTGATTCCGCTCGCCGAGGCCATGGCGGCCGGGACGGTCGATCGGGGCATCGCCATTTGCGGCAGCGGCGTGGGCGCGGCAATCTGCGCCAGCAAAATTCCCGGGGTTCGCGCCTGCTTGATTCACGATCATTTTTCGGCCCGGCAGGGCGTCGAGGACGATCACATGAATGTTCTCTGTCTTGGCGGGAGGACGGAGGGCTCGGCGGTGGCCTGGGACATCGTGCAAAATTTTCTGGCCGCCGTCTTTAGCCAGGCGCCGCGCCATCTCCGGCGTCTTCGCCAAGTGGAAATGATCGGTCGCACGGGACCGTCAGACCAAGCCGCCGCCACCCACGTTTGAAGAATCCAATCATGACCGCCCCGAAACCATCCGATCAACTCGAGCCCACCGTGTTCGCCATCTTCGGCGGCGCGGGAGATTTGACTTGGCGCAAGCTGGTGCCGGCGCTGTTTGATCTTTCGCAGGATCGAAGCCTGCCTGAGAAATTTTCGATCATCGCGATCGACCGCATGAAGCTCGGCGACCGCGCGCTGCAGAAGCGGTTGCGAGAGGGGGTCGGCCGCTTTTCGCGATTTGGACAGCCGAAAGCCGCGGCCTGGGAGCAGTTCGCCCAGCACATCTCCTATCAGCAGGGCGACTTCAAGGCGGCCGGCACCTACGTCGCGCTCGGCGCTCGTTGCGCGGCGCTGGAAAAGACGTGGGGGACCAAGGCCCACCGCATCTTCTACATGGCGACGCCGCCCTCGATGTTCGGCGAAATCCCAAAATATCTCGGCAAGGCCGGGCTCGCGCGCGATCGGGAAAGGTCGCGGATCGTGGTGGAGAAACCGATCGGCTACGATCTGGCCTCAGCGCTCGCGCTCAATGCCGTTCTCGGGGCCAGCTTCGCCGAGTCCCAAATCTTTCGGATCGATCACTACCTCGGGAAGGAAACGGTGCAGAACATCCTGGCGTTTCGTTTTGCCAATCCGCTGTTCGAGCCGCTGTGGAACCGCCGCTATGTGGAACACGTGACCATCACGGTGGCGGAGGCGGTGGGCGTCGAGCATCGCGGCGGCTACTACGATCATGCGGGCGCGCTCCGTGACATGGTGCAGAATCACCTCATGCAAGTGCTCTGTCTCGTGGCGATGGAGCCGATGGTGTCCTTCGAGGCGGACGAGATTCGGAATAAGAAAGTGGATGTGCTCCATGCGGTGCGTCCCATCCATCACGATCAGGTCCGGGCGCGCGCCGTGCGCGGGCAATATGGACCGGGACGCTGCGCCGGCGAAAAAGCGGACGGCTATCGCGAAGAGGACGGCGTGGCCACCGATTCCTCAACCGAAACGTTCGCCGCACTAAAACTGCAAATCGACAACTGGCGCTGGCAGGGCGTGCCGTTCTATTTGCGCACCGGCAAACGGCTGCCGCGGCAGGTGTCCGAAGTCGTGATCCAATTCCGGGCGGTGCCGCATCAGGCCTTTCCGCCCGATGCCTCGCTGGGCTGGCAGCCTTCGCGGCTGACCATTGAAATTCAACCCGACGAAGGAATCGTCTTGGGGTTCCAGGCCAAATACCCCGGAGCGAAAATGCAGCTGCGTCCCGTGGATATGCGGTTCAACTATCGCGACAGCTTTGCCGCTCCGTCACCAGATGCCTACGAGACCCTGTTGTGGGACGTGATGAAGAATGACGCCACGTTGTTCATGCGGGCGGACCAAATCGAAGCGGCGTGGCGATTGCTGACGCCCGTGCTCGACGTGTGGTCCGCCACGCCACCGAGCGATTTCCCCAACTACGCCGCTGGCACTTGGGGACCAGAAACCGCGCAGGATTTGCTCGAGCCCGGACATCGCTGGCCGGTGCCGGTCGAATTGAAAAAGTCCACAGTCGAAGCCCGCCGTGGGACGGGATCAAAGTCACAGTGATGAAAAACCCAAGGGGGATCAAGACGCTGTTTGTCGATATCGGCGGCGTGTTGTTGACGAACGGCTCGGACCAACTCGCCCGCGAGGCGGCGGCCAAGACATTTCGCTTGGATCGGGACGCAATGGAAGAGCGGCATCGTTTGAATTTCGAAACGTTGGAAGTGGGCAGGCTCACGCTCGACGAATACCTGAGTCGCGTCGTTTGCGATCGGCCGCGATCTTTTACGCGGGCGCGCTTTCGTCGCTTCATGTTCGCGCAATCGCAGCCGTTTCCCGAAATGCTCGGGCTGGTTCGCGAACTCAAAACCGGGCACAGACTCAAGTTCGCGCTGTTCGAATCCGGGGCGACTTTGGAGCGCAGCTTCGCGAGAAAAATTGAGGGTGAACCGGAGCAGCGCCAGTTTCCGCCGAGCGTTTTCATTCATCAGAGAAAGTCCGTGGTGGGTATCACCCCATATTCAATTGCCCCGGAGCGCCTAGGATTTGGTGGGGTTCCTGCAAGGAATTTTTTCGCCGCAGGCCGCCCTATTTCGGACGACCCAAACCCGGGCCGTGAAGAAAACAATATAAAATCAAGCAACTAATTATCGTGCTGAGCCAAATCAAAGCGCTGAACGGTTACAAATTGACCAGCCGCGACGGGGAGATCGGATGGGTCAAGGAATTCTATTTCGATGACCGGCGCCGTTCTTCGCTTAGCTGACGTTTGCTCGATCACAAAGCGTGCAGAAATCCTGGCTACGATGGCAGAACTGGATGACCAGGCACACGCATTCGCGACCCCGCGTGAGCGAGGCTCCGTTGCGCGCCGAGTTGTTCAGCGTCGAGCAACTCGCCCGCCATGCCGGGACCTTGGCCACGGAGCACCCGTTCGTTGTCCAGCATCGCGCGAACCGCCTGCTTGATCGGCTGACTGCCAACGAACAGAGCCTCCGCGACTTCAATCGCGCAACTCTGGCCGTGAATCCCGCCCGGCGCGTCACGCCCGCCGCCGAGTGGCTGCTCGATAATTTTTATCTCATCGAGGAACAGATCCAGATGGCGCGACGCCATCTGCCCCGGGACTACAGCCGGGAACTCCCCCGCCTCCTGCATGGTCCGTCCGCCGGACTGCCGCGCGTTTACGATCTCATGCTCGAGTTGATCGCGCACGTGGATGCCCAGCTGGATGCGAAACCGCTCTGCGCGTTCGTCGCCGCCTATCAGGCGGTGCGTCCCTTGCAACTGGGCGAACTGTGGGCCATTCCCATCATGCTGCGGCTCGGCTTGATTGAGAATCTCCAGCGCATCGCCTCACGGCTCGCCCTCGCGCGGGCACATCGCAATCTGGCCGACGGCTGGGTGGATCGCCTGCAGGCCATGGCGGAACAGAACCCTTCTCACCTGGTGGTGGTAGTCGCGGAAATGGCGGAGTCGGATCTGCCGTCGTTCAGTTCCTTCGTGGCGGAGTTTTGTCAGCGACTGTCGCGCCACAGTCCGGTATTGCAGCTCGCGCGGAGCTGGCTGGAGCAGCGGCTCGGTGAGCAAGGGCTGTCGGTCGAGCAGCTCCTCCAGGTCGAGACTCAGACTCAGGCCGCCGACCAGGTTTCAGTCAGTCACAGCATTGCCAGTCTGCGCTTCCTCAGCGCGATGGACTGGAAAGAATTCGTGGAGAGCCTGAGCTTGGTGGAGGCGACTCTCCGCTCCGATCCCGGCGGCGTTTACGCTGCAATGGATTTCGCGACTCGCGACCGGTATCGCCACGCGGTCGAGTTTTTCGCCCGGCACAGCGAGGTCGCGGAGATGGACGTCGCGCAGCGTGCCATCCAGCTGGCCGCCGACTGCGCTGAAAAAAAGGGCCGCGAGGACCGGACCGCCCACGTGGGGTTCTTCCTGATCGACCGGGGTCGGCTCGAATTGGGGCGGCGGGTGCAGGTGCGGTGGCCGTGGCGGTCGATCGTGGAACGCACCGTCCACCGTTTCCCCCTGGCCTTTTATGCGGGCGGAATCGCGGTGCTCACGCTCCTCGCCGCCGGTGGGTTTTGGTCGGAGCTCCAGACGCACGGGGTGTCCGGCTGGCGGCTCTTCGGCATCACGGCGGTCTTTCTGATTTGCGCGAGTCAACTGGCCCTGGCGTTGATGAACTGGCTGACCACGCTGGTGGTCAGACCGCACCTGCTCCCGCGCCTGGACTATTCCTCGGGCATCCCGGCCGATCACCGCACGATGGTCGTCGTGCCCACGATGCTCACGAGCCCGGCGGGAATCGATCACCTGATCGAGACGCTCGAGATTCATCATCTCGCGAACCGCGATCCGCATCTGCACTTCGCCCTGCTGACGGATTTTCGCGACGCGTCGGCGGAGACGTTACCCGGTGATGAGGCGTTGTTGCAACGGGCGAGAGCCGGGGTCGAATTGCTCAATCAGAAATATCCGGCCGGCGGTCCGGGCCCGTTCCTTCTTCTGCATCGTCCCCGCCGGTGGAACGCGAGCGAAGGCCGGTGGATGGGCTACGAGCGCAAGCGGGGCAAACTCGCGGAATTCAATGCGCTCCTCCGCGGCGGCGCGCGCGAGTGCTTTTCCGAGATCGTTGGCGATCCGGCCATCCTGCCGGCGATCAAATATGTCATCACGCTGGACACTGACACGCAGTTGCCGCGCGACGCCGCGCGATTGCTCGTGGGCACGATGGCCCACCGGTTGAACCGCCCGGAGTTTGCCGGCGCGACCGGGATCGTCACCGCCGGGTATGGCATCTTGCAACCGCGCGTCGGCGTGAGCCTGCCCGGCGCCCGGCGTTCCTGGTTCGTCCGGCTTTTTTCCGGCGACGTGGGAATCGATCCCTACACGCGCGCGGTTTCCGACGTTTATCAGGATCTTTTTCAGGAAGGCTCCTTCATCGGCAAAGGCATCTACGAGGTGGACGCCTTTGCCCGCGCGCTGGCCGGACGTTTCCCGGAAAATACCGTGCTGAGTCACGATTTGCTGGAGGCGTGCCACGCGCGCTCGGCCCTCGTCAGCGATGTGGAATTCTACGAAGAGCATCCCTCGCGCTACAAGGTGGACGTGGACCGGCGGCATCGCTGGATTCGCGGCGACTGGCAAATCACGCCGTGGCTCCTGCCGCGCGTTCCGGGAGGCGACGCGCGCCGGATCGCGAATCCGCTCTCCGCTCTGTCGCAGTGGAAGATCCTCGACAATCTCCGGCGCAGCCTGGTCCCCGCAGCCCTGTTGCTCTTCCTGCTGGGCAACTGGTTGCTCCTGCCCGAACTCGCCGGCCTCGGCACGCTCCTCATCCTGACGATCATCGTGCTCCCCGGCCTGCTGGCGGCGCTGGTCAACGCGATAAGGAAGCCCGCGGATTTGCCCTGGGCGATGCATCTGTCGGGCGTCGCCCGCGCGGGCGGGCGGCAACTCGGCCAGATTTTCCTCACCCTGACGTTTCTGCCTTACGACGCGTTCGTCGCGTTGGATGCGATCAGCCGGACGCTGCTGCGCCTGCTGGTCACCCACCGCCGGCTCCTTGAATGGCAGACCTCCGGCGATTCCGAACGAAGCGCGCACGCCGGGCTCGCCGGGTTTTATGCGACGATGTGGATCGCGCCGACGATCGCCGTGGTGGGCGGATTTTCGCTGGCATGGCTGCAGCCGGCGCAACTGGAAGCGGCGCTGCCATTCCTCGGCCTCTGGCTGGCCGCGCCGTGGATCGCCTGGTGGATTAGCCAGCCGATCGCCCCCGCGACGCCGAAATTAACGGAGGAGCAACACGCTTTCCTGCGACGCACCGCCCGTCAGACGTGGCATTATTTCGAAACGTTTGTCACCGCGCAGGAGAACTGGCTGCCGCCCGATAATTTTCAGGAATCGCCCACGGCCGTGATCGCGTCCCGGACCTCGCCGACCAACATCGGCCTCGCGCTGCTGGCCAATCTGGCGGCGCGGGATTTCGGCTATCTGCCGGTCGCCGGTTTGCTGCGACGCACCCAGGACACGCTGACAACGATGCAAAAGCTCGAGCGGTATCGCGGACATTTTTATAACTGGTATGAAACCCGGACGCTCCGACCGCTCCTCCCGCTCTACGTCTCGAGCGTGGACAGCGGAAACCTGGCCGGCCATTTGCTGACCCTCGGCGCCGGCTTGAGGGAACTGGCCGACGCAACCATCCTCCCGCCGCGGATCTTTTCTGGCCTGCGCGACACCGTGGAAATTCTCCGGAGTCTCGCCCCCGACCATGCGGCGCTGGCCGCGCTTGACGCCGAACTGCAGCCCGCCCCCGCCACTCTGCGCGCGGCGTTTGCTTTGCTGGATCGGGCGACGGACCACGCGACGAAGATCGCGGTTTCGCTGGCGCACGCCGGAGACGCGGTCATCGGCTGGGCCCAAACCTTGCAGCGAAATTGCGAGGAGCATCGGGCGGATCTGCTTTTTCTCGCGCCGTGGCTGGCGTTGTCCAACTCCGTTCAGCCCGGCCCGCTGCACGCGCAGATCGATCAACTCGACCGGAACCTGAGCTTGCGCGAGGTCGAGAAGCTTGAGCCGTCGTTCCGCGCGGCGCTGACGGCGGCATTGCCAAATCTCCCGGCCGAAGCCCAACGACATCTCACCGAATTTTTGCGCGGGGTGCGGACGGCCGGTGAACACGCGCGTCAACGCCTGAGCGCCTTGGAGACGCTGGCCCGGCAGTGCGACGAACTGGCCGCGATGGATTTCACGTTCCTCTTCAATCCGAAGCGGGATTTGTTTTCCATCGGGTTCGATGTCGCCGAACGCCGGCTTGAGACCGGTTATTATGACCTGCTGGCGTCGGAGGCGCGTTTGTGTAGCTACGTCGCCATCGCCCTCGGCCAGGTGCCGCAGGACCATTGGTTTTCGCTGGGCCGTCTGCTGGTCGCCGGAGCGGGCGAGTCGATCCTGGTTTCGTGGAGTGGGTCGATGTTCGAGTATCTGATGCCGCTGCTCGTGATGCCGAATTACGAAAACACGCTGCTCGATCATACCTGCCGTGCGGCGGTGCAACACCAGATCGAGTATGGTGAATTGTGCGGCGTGCCGTGGGGCATTTCCGAGTCGGGCTATAACCGCACCGACGTCGATCTGAATTATCAATACCGCGCGTTCGGCGTGCCGGGCCTGGGTTTGAAACGGGGCCTCGCGGAGGATCTGGTGATCGCGCCTTACGCCAGCGTGCTCGCGCTGATGGTGGCGCCGCGCGCCGCCTGTGAAAATTTGCAGCGACTGGCGGCCGAGGGGCGCGGCGGCGCCTACGGGTTCATCGAAGCGGTGGATTACACGCCGTCGCGGCTGCCGCCCGGCGAGTCGAGCGTCGGCATCCGCTCGTTCATGGCGCATCATCAGGGCATGAGTTTGCTGGCCTTGGACAACGTCCTGCACGGCGACGCCATGCAGCGACGGTTCATGGCGTGTCCGCAGCTCAAGGCGACGGATTTGCTGTTGCAGGAGCGGGTGCCCCGGACTGCCGCGGGCGTATTCACGGAAGATCTTGAACTCGAAACCTCGCACACACGCTCAAGCGACAGCGAGAGTGTGATGCGGGTGTTCACCAATCCCACCGCGCCGGCGCCGGAGGTTCATTTGTTGTCGAACGGCCGCTACCATGTCGCCGTCACGAGCGCCGGTGGCGGCTACAGCCGCTGGCAGGAAATGGCCGTGACCCGCTGGCACGAGGACGCCACGCGCGATTGCTGGGGCGCGTTTATTTATCTGCGCGATACGGTGACGGGGGAGTTCTGGTCCGCTGCGCACCAACCCACGCGCCGCACGACGGAGGGTTACGAAGCCGTTTTCACCCAGGCGCGCGCGGAGTTCCGCCACCGCCACGCTGGGCTGGAAGTCCACACCGAGATCTGCGTTTCGCCAGAGGACGACGTGGAGTTGCGGCGCATCACGATCACCAATCGATCTGCGACGACGCGCATCATCGAATTGACCAGCTACGCGGAGGTGGTGATCGCGCCGCTGGCGTCGGACCTGGCTCATCCCGCGTTCAGCAATCTTTTCGTGCAAACCGAATTCGCCCGGAAATCCTCCGCCTTGCTTTGCACCCGCCGGCCCCGGACTGCGGACGAACAACCCCCGTGGCTGCTACACTTGATGGTGAGCCCAGGCGGCGAATTCGGCCCCATCTCCTGCGAAACCGATCGCGCCCGGTTCGTGGGCCGCGGCGGCACTCCCGCGCATCCGGCGGCATTGCGCGGCAACGCGCCATTGTCCAACACCGTGGGCTCGGTGCTCGATCCGATCATCGCGCTGCGGCGCACGGTCACGCTGCCGCCCGACGGCACCGCGATCGTCAATCTCGCGGTCGGCATGGCCCCCAGCCGGGAGGCGGCGCTGGCCCTCGTGGAAAAATACCAGAGCACGCGCATGGCGGAACGCGCCTTCGACCTCGCGTGGACCCACGCCCAGGTGACCTTGCGCCAGCTCGACGCCACCGAGGCCGAGGCGCAGATCTTCGGCCGGCTGGCCAGCGGCTTGATTTTCGCCGACCCCGCCCGCCGTGGCAACGCCGCCGTGTTGCGGAGCAACCGGCGCGGGCAAAGCGGACTGTGGAGCTATGGCATTTCGGGCGACACCCCGCTTGTCCTCGTCCGCGTCACCGACCCGGCCCGGATCGCTATGGTCCGGCAGTTGATTTGCGCGCACTCCTATTGGCGGCTGAAAGGGCTGGCCGTCGAAATGCTCATTCTCAACGAGGATGCTTCGGTCTACCGCCAGTCTCTGCACGACGAAGTCACCGCGCTGATTTCGGCGAGCGCGGCCGCGCCCATGCTGGACAAGCCCGGCGGTATCTTCGTCCGCCGCCTCGATCAGATTCCGCACGAGGATCGCCTGTTGCTGCAATCCGTGGCGCGCCTCGTCCTCGATGACGAAAAGGGCAGCCTGGCGGAGCAACTGGAGAGGTGCAGCGTGCTCGAGCCCGTGGTCCCGGCGCTGACGCCTCTGCGCGCGGCGTCATCCGACCGCCCCCGGCCGCTGCCGGAGCGGGAACTGATTTTCCCCAACGGCCTCGGCGGCTTCACGCGCGACGGCCACGAATATGTCATCACCATCGCGGCGGGCCAGATGACCCCGGCCCCGTGGGTCAACGTGATCGCGAATCCCACCTTTGGCACCGTGGTGTCCGAGGGCGGCGCCGCTTACACGTGGGTGGAAAACGCTCACGAGTTCCGCCTGACGCCTTGGAGCAACGATCCCGTGTCGGACCCGACCGGCGAGGCCCTCTATATCCGCGACGAGCAGACCGGGCAGTTTTGGTCGCCGACTCCCCTGCCCGCGCGTGGCGCAGCCCCCTACGTGATCCGCCATGGCTTTGGTTACACCGTGTTCGAGCATACCGAGCACGGCCTCGCTTCCGAGTTGTGGGTTTACGTGGCGATGGACGCGCCGGTGAAATTCTCCGTGTTGAAACTGCGCAATGTCTCGGGGCGCCCGCGCCGCGTGTCGGTCACCGGCTATTGCGAATGGGTGCTGGGCGAATCGCGGCACAAGAGCTTGCTGCACGTGCAAACCGAGGTGGACTTGAAGAGTGGCGCGCTGCTCGCGCGCAACTACTACAACACCGAGTTTCCGGATCGGATCGCGTTCATCGATGTCAACGAGCCGACGCGCACGCTCACCGGCGACCGGAAGGAATTCATCGGCCGGAACGCCAGCCTCGCCCAGCCGGCGGCCATGAATCGCGCCCGCCTTTCCGGCCGGGTCGGCGCGGGATTGGATCCCTGCGGCGCGGTGCAGGTGGGGTTCGATCTGGCGGACGGCCAGGAGCGGGAGACGATCTTCCGCCTTGGGGTCGGGCGCAATCCCGCCGACGTGCAAAATCTGATCCAGCGCTTCCGGCTGGCGGGCGCGAGCCGCGGCGCGCTCGAGGGCGTCTGGGCCCATTGGAATCGCACCCTCGGCGCGATCAATGTGGACAGCCCCGATCCCGCGGTGAACGTGATGGCCAACGGCTGGCTGATGTATCAGACGCTGAGCTGCCGGCTCTGGGGCCGGACCGGATTTTATCAATCCGGCGGTGCGTTCGGTTTCCGCGATCAGTTGCAGGATGTGATGGCGCTGGTGCATGCCGAACCGGCGCTCACGCGCGAGCACTTGCTGCGGGCCGCCGCGCACCAATTCCGCGAAGGCGACGTGCAGCATTGGTGGCATCCCCCGGCGGGGCGCGGGGTGCGGACGCATTTTTCCGACGACTTTCTCTGGCTGCCTTACGCCACCTGCCGCTACGTCACGTGTGTCGCCGACACCGGCGTGCTCGACGAAAAAATTACGTTTCTTGAGGCCCGACCGGTCAAGCCGGACGAGGAAGCCTACAACGACCTGCCGCATCGCACCGACGAGAAGGCGACGCTGTATCAACACTGCGTCCGCGCGATCGAGCGCGGCCTGAGCTTCGGCGAACACGGCCTGCCGTTGATGGGTTGCGGCGACTGGAACGACGGCATGAACCGCGTGGGCAGCGAGGGACGCGGCGAAAGCGTCTGGCTGGCGTTCTTCCTTTACGACGTGCTGACCCAGTTCAGCGCCTTGGCGCGGGCATACAACGATGCGGCGTTTGCCGAACGCTGCACCACGCAGGCGGCGCAGTTGCAGAAAAACATCGAGGCGCACGCCTGGGACGGCGAATGGTATCGGCGGGCCTATTTTGACAACGGCGAGCCGCTCGGCTCGCGGGACAACCCGGTGTGCCAGATCGATTCGATCCCGCAAAGCTGGTCGGTGATCAGCGGCGCCGGGGATCCAGCGCGCGCGCGCCAGGCGATGAACTCGGTGGAGCAGCGTCTTGTCCGCCGCAAGGCCCGACTCATTCAGTTGTTCGATCCGCCGTTCGACCATTCCCCGATCAATCCCGGCTACATCAAGGGTTACATTCCCGGCGTGCGCGAGAACGGCGGCCAGTATACCCATGGCGCGATTTGGACGGCCATGGCCTTCGCGCTCATGGGCGAAAACGACCGCGCGTGGGAACTGTTTTCCCTGCTCAACCCGGTCCATCACGGCCGGACGCCTCAGCAAATTGCCACTTACAAGGTGGAGCCCTACGTCGTCGCGGCGGATGTCTATGCGATCGCGCCGCACACGGGGCGCGGGGGCTGGACGTGGTATACCGGCTCGGCCGGCTGGATGTATCGGTTGCTGCTCGAGACGCTGCTGGGTGCGAACCTGGAAGGCGATCGCTTGCGCCTCGCGCCGCGGATGCCGAAGCACTGGCCGGCCTATAAAATTCACTACCGCTATCGGCAGACCGTTTATCATATCAACATCACCCGACTCGCCGCGGATTCGGCCTGCGCGAATTCGCTCTCCGTCGACGGACAGGAGATCTCCGGGATAACATTTCCCTTGCAGGACGATCGCCAGGAGCATGCCGTTGAAATGCAAATTAGATGATCCGGCCGCACGGTTTCAGGTCTTCAGCAGGGCGCACACCAACCGCTTGCGTGTCGGCCCCTGGCGAGAATGGAAAAGATCACGATGACGTAGGTCACGCCCTCCACGTTTCGCGTTCGTTTTCGCCGTCGGGATCGGTGAAATTGCATCGCAAGTTCGATCCCGCGTTTGCGCGGGACTCGGCTTTCTCGGCATCACAGTCGACTCGCGGCGCAATGCGAAGAATGCTCCACTAATTTCCGCGACCATCGCACGGATGAAGAGCCGATGATCGCCCGTTCAGTCGTCCGTGTCGTCGGTCTCAGGTCGCGCCGCAAATAGCGCCATTCTGGTGGCCGTTCGGTCCGAAGGTGGTCCGCAGTAGGACCACACCCCATTGTGCCGCCGCGTGATTCGGCGCACCGTGTCCAACGCTAAATCGAGGCGGTCAGGGTCGGAGTCTTTCTATTACCTGGCGCCGGCGGATCAGCGAAACCAACGGAGCTTTATGATGAATCACTCGGACGGATTGATGAACGGATGGTCGGGCGGAGGCATGTGGCTCTGGCCGGTGATCGGCACGCTGGTGGTGGTCCTGCTAGTCGTCGCGATCATGAAGTTGGCGAAAAAATAATTCACGACCCGCCGAATGGAAGCGGGAGATCACTCAACCTCAAAAGGAAAATTATGTTGTTCACACTACCGACAGAGAAAACCGTGAGCGCGGCGGCGGACGCGCTGCAGGCGTCCGTCACGGCGAATCACTTTGGCGTCATGCACGTGCACAACCTGAAGGAAACGATGGTGAAGAAGGGCGTGGCGTTCGACCACGAGTGTTTGGTTTTCGAGGTCTGTCAGCCGCAACAGGCGAAGAAGGTGCTGGAGGAAAATATGTGCGTCGCCACGGCGCTGCCCTGCCGTATCTCGATCTACGAGGAGAAGGGGAAGACCGTGCTGGCGACATTGAAGCCCACCATTTTGCTGGCGATGTTCAACACCCCGCAACTCGCGGGCGTGGCGCAAGAGGTGGAAACCACCCTGATGAAAATCATGAAGGAAGCCGCGTCAGGCTGAACGCCCGGCTTATGAATGCGGCAAACTTAGCCCGTGGGGCCATTGATCCCATCTGCGGAATGGAAGTAGACCAAGCGTCGGCGCTCCACGCGGAACGCGACGACCAGACGTTTTACTTTTGCAGCGAACATTGCCGGGACAAGTTTCGGGGCCAGGCTCAACCTCTCGGCAGCAAGTCTGCCCCCGCGCATCTCGACCGCGAGCACGCAGCGATGAAGCCTGCTGTCATTTACACCTGCCCGATGCATCCGGAGGTGCAGCAGGACCATCCGGGCGATTGCCCGAAGTGCGGCATGGCGTTGGAATTGAAGACTGCGGCGACGGGCATGCCTGATGCGGATGAAGGGACTGAACTGCGCGACATGACGCGGCGGCTGTGGATCGGCGGTGCGCTCGCGCTGCCGGTCTTCGTGCTGGCGATGGCGCATCTGATTCCCGGGATCGGGCACGACAGCTGGGTGATGAGCGCACCGTCGCGCTGGATTCAATTTGTTCTTTCAACTCCCGTGGTGCTCTGGGCGGGCTGGCCGTTTTTTCGGCGCGGCTGGCGCTCACTGGTCACGTGGAACTTGAATATGTTTACGCTGATCGCCATCGGCGTCGGCACGGCCTACGTTTACAGTGTCGTCGCGTTGCTCGCGCCGGGAATTTTTCCGCCCGCGATGCGACCGCATGGCACGGTGGAAATCTATTTTGAAGCGGCGGCGGTGATCGTGGTGCTCGTGTTGTTGGGCCAGGTGCTGGAACTTCGCGCCCGCAGTCGCACGGGCAGCGCGATCAAGGCGTTGTTGAATCTCGCCCCGCCCACGGCTCGGCAAGTCGCGCCGGGTGGGGATCACGTCGTCCCGCTCGATCAGGTGAAAGTCGGCGACTGGTTGCGCGTCGTGCCGGGCGAAAAAGTGCCCGTGGATGGCGTGCTCGTCGAAGGACATTCCAGCGTCGAGGAATCCATGATCACCGGTGAGCCGCTGCCGGTAGAAAAAAACGTCGGCGACAAGGTGACGGGCGGCACGGTGAACGGCACGGGCGGATTTGTCATGCGCGCGGAGAAAGTGGGCGACGATACGTTGCTCGCGCGGATCGTAAGTCTCGTCGCGGAAGCGCAACGCAGTCGCGCGCCGATTCAAGGTCTGGCGGACAAAGTCGCGAAGATTTTCGTCCCGACCGTCGTCGGGGCCGCGGCGCTGACGTTTGCGCTGTGGATGATTTTTGGTCCTGAGCCGCGTCTCGGCTATGCCATTGTCAATGCCGTCGCCGTGCTGATCATCGCCTGCCCGTGTGCGCTCGGGCTCGCGACCCCCATGTCGATCATGGTGGGAGTTGGCCGCGGCGCGCAGGAAGGCATCCTCGTGAAAAGCGCCGAGGCACTTGAGCGTTTGGAAAAAGTCACGACCCTCGTCGTCGACAAAACCGGCACGCTCACCGAAGGAAAACCGCGCCTGAGCGAAACGGTGGCGGTGGCTGGTTTCGACCCGAACGAACTGCTTCGCCTCGCGGCTTCGCTGGAACAAGGCAGCGAGCACCCGCTGGCCGCGGCGATCGTGGGCGACGCGAAAACCAAGAGCCTGAAACTGGAACCGGCAGCCGAGTTCCGTTCGACCACCGGCGGCGGCGTTTTCGGGCGGGTGACCGGCAAAACCGTGCTCGTCGGTAAACTCAATTTCCTGCGCGCTGAGGGCGTGACTGAGTTCGGCGTTTTGGAAGCCAAGGCGGAAACCCTTCAGCAGTCGGGGCAAACCGTGGTCTTTGTTGCCGTGGAGAAAAAAGCCGCGGGTTTGCTCGCGGTCGCCGATCCGATGAAGGCCACGACGCCGGATGCGATTCGAGAGCTGCACGCGCTCGGACTGCAAATCGTGATGGTCACCGGCGACAATCGGCGCACCGCCGAAGCCGTCGCCAAAACGCTCGCGATCGACGCGGTGGAAGCCGAAGTCGAACCGCAGGCCAAAAGTGATCGCATCAAGAAACTTCAAAGCGAAGGGAAAGTCGTGGCGATGGCCGGCGATGGGGTTAACGACGCGCCAGCCTTGGCGGCGGCGGACGTGGGAATTGCAATGGGCACGGGCACCGATGTGGCCATGCAGAGCGCGGGGGTCACGCTGGTGAAAGGCGACCTTCGCGCCATCGCCAAAGCGATTCATCTCAGCCACGCCACGATGCGCAACATTCGGCAAAACCTGTTCTTCGCGTTCGGCTATAACGCGCTGGGCATTCCGATTGCGGCGGGGCTGCTCTATCCGTTCTTCGGCGTGTTGCTCAGCCCGATGATTGCGGGAGTGGCCATGAGTTTTAGCTCGGTGTCGGTGATCACGAATGCGCTGCGACTGCGGCGCGTGAAACTGTCGGCCTGAAAAATATCATGAAGACCAACGTCGCGACGCTCACGCCCGAATTGGCGCACAAGATCGACGCTTATGGGCGCGCCGCTGATGGCAGCGAGCACGGCGTCCTGGCCATCAACGCGCGGCTGCTGAAATGGAAATGAGCCGGGAGAAATTGCGCCCATGAGCACGGAATTGTCGAGACGGTGGCGTTACAGCGTCATTGGCGTTGTGCTGATCGGATTGAGCGTGCTGACTTGGATCGCCGTCCATACCTACTCGGGCGGCGTGGGAACCCCGATCCCGGCGCAGGTGGTCGATCCGGACGGCCGGGTTGTCTTTAGCGGCGCGGACATCATGGGCGGGCAACAGGTGTTCCAGAAACACGCCTTGATGCAGAATGGCACGATCTGGGGCCATGGGGCCTACCTCGGGCCGGATTTTTCGGCGGCCTATCTGCACCAGCTCGCGCTCGACACACCGGACCCGGCGACGCTCCGAGAAAATCGGTATGACGCCACGACCGGCACGCTCCGGTTCACGGCCGACGAGGTGAGATCTTTTCACCATCAGATCGAACAATGGAGAATCTATTTCGCAGGCTCTACCGCCAGTCGCGGTTTGTCCGTCAAAACGATCACCGATGCGGAGGAGCTGCGCGTATTGGTGGCGTTCTTTGCCTGGACCGCATGGGGCTCCGCCGCTCACATGCCGGGTCAGGCCTATTCCTACACGCAGAATTTTCCGTATGAACCGCTCCTCGGCAACGGACCGTCGGCCGAGGCGATTTTATGGAGCGCCCTGAGTCTGATTACGTTGCTGGCGGGCACCGGCGGAGTGCTACTCGCGTTCGGACGTTTTGATCTGCTCGGTTGGAAGGACCGGGACCCTCATGTCCTACCCGGGTTGTTGCCGGGTGGGACGACCCCGAGCCAGCGCGCGACCGTCAAATTCTTTGTCGTCGTGGTGCTGCTGTTTTTGACGCAGGTGCTGGCCGGCGGCGGTCTCGCCCATTACCGCGCCGATCCCGGAAGTTTCTTTGGCTTCGATCTGGCCGCCTGGCTGCCGAGCAACCTCCTGCGGACGTGGCATCTGCAATCGGCCATTTTTTGGATTGTGACGGCTTACGTAGCGGGCGGACTTTTCCTCGCGGATGCGCTGGGGTCGCACGAACCGCGCGGACAGGTGCGCGGCATCAATATCCTGTGGGCCGCACTGCTGTTGGTTGTCGGCGGCAGCATGTTCGGAGAACTGCTCGGCCTGAAGCAGTGGGCCGGCCAACTCTGGTTTTGGTTCGGGCATCAAGGCTGGGAATACCTCGACCTCGGCCGGGCCTGGCAGGTTTTACTGGTCCTGAGTCTGGGTTTCTGGGTGGTTCTGCTCGCCCGGGCCATCGGCCCGGCCCGGCGCGATCCCGAGCGGCGGGAAATTTCCACCCTGTTTCTGATTTCGGCGGCGACGATTCCCCTGTTCTACCTGCCCGCATTTTTCTTCGGCACCGAGA
>JBBRLB010000053.1:0-38333 GCA_038231575.1 Opitutales bacterium
CAAATCCAGCCGCACCGTTTGGTTCGCCGTCAGGTCGACGGCATCAGTCGTTTTATGTTTCACACCATCAACGACGCCAAACGGTGCGCCTTTTGGCGACTACCGCTTCAACTGCATGAGTCCGGCTCAGGGGTGGCCAGGTTGACCGCACCCGATCGCATGCGTTGATAAATTTCACCGAGCGCGGGCGTCGACTCGAGCGTTTCGTCGCCGGTGGCGCCCGCGTGGCCGCGCTTGCGGGCCAACCTCATGAACACCCGTGCACACAGTGACGGGATAAACCGGCGGTGACAAAGAAGACGCGCGGGCAACGCCGCCGCCTGCGCCTCATCATGAATCGCGATCAGTCGCTGGCACATCGCGTCGTCCAGCCGGAGAAACACCGCGATCGCCGCGAGATCGTAGAGGGGATCGTTGGGGCCGCCGGCGTCCCAATCGAACAGGAGCACGTTGGCGCCGTCATACACGACGTTCGACGGGTTGACGTCGTTGTGACTCAGCGCAATCGCGCGGTCGCACGGCGGCGGTTTTTCCGTGAGCGCGCGCTGAGTCGCATCGTGGAAAAAAACGGGCAGCGGAAATCCGTCCAGCGCCGCCGTGCTCGACGCGATCAGGCTCTCGCCCGCATTCGTGCCGGCACCCACAGGCAACGGCAGCGCATGCACGCGCCGCAACGATCCACCCACCAGCGCGAGCGCTCCCTCGCGCGTCGCCGGGTTCGCGAACAGTCCCACGAACCCGCGTTCGACCACAAATTCGCTGAGGATCGCCCGGCGCGCTTCGTCGACGTGCACGACCTGCGGCGCCACACCGGCGTTCGCCGCGAGCTACAGAATATGCGCGCGCCGACGCCAGTCCTCGATCGGTTCGTCCGGGTCCTTGATCTTCAGCACGAAGGTTCGTCCGCCCGCTGCGACGCGATAGACGCCCGCGCCCGAGAGCCCCGCGGCAATGCGCGTGATAACCGTCGCGGGCCCGCGCAAATCGGCGGGCAGACACTGCGCAAGATTCCGCGTTTCACTTCACGCGTCACTCCGATTTGGGTGCCGGCTTCAGGAGCCCTTGATCGCCGAGCCAGATGCCGAGCAGCTCGGGCCATTTCGCGGCGCCGAGTTTTTCGAAGCCCGGAGCGCGGCCGGTCGCGCCGACCCCATGGCCGCCGCGCCGAAACACGTGAAACTCCGTGGAAATTTTCGCCTTCCGCAGCGCGAGATAATATTCGCCGGCGCCCGTCGCGAGCGAATCGTCGTCGTTGATGTAGATGAACGTCGGCGGCGCATCCTTCGCCACGGCCGGCATCGCACTGCCAAAACCCGGATAACCGAGCACAGCGAAGTCGGGCCGCGTGGCGGCGTCGAATTTGTTTTCCGCCAGCGCGGCCAGCGCACCGCCCGCAGAAAAGCCCATCACGCCCACGCGCGCCGGATTCACGCCCCACTCCTTCGCGTGCTCGCGCACCACGCGAATCGCCTGCTGGAGGTCGGCGAGCGACTCCACCTCGACCTTGTAAGTCGATCCCTCCGCCCGCGCGAGGCGGCCGCGCAACACGAAGGCCGCGACGCCCATGTCGTTCAGTTTCTTCGCGACCAGCTCACCCTCAAGATCGACTACGAGGTAGCGGTGCCCGCCGCCGGGCGCGATAATGCACGCGGTGCCGTTCGCCTTTTCCTTCGGCGGCAAATAAATCGTCAGCGACGGCACGTGGATGTCGGTCACGCGGTGAAACGCATCCGCCGTGCCACCCTCGACCCAGCGCTCGGGCGCGGTCTTGCCTTCCGATCCCGGCGCCACGCCCGGCCAAATCTTAATCACGGGCGCCGTGGTCACAAATGGATCGGGCGAAGCCGGCAGCGCCGCTGCGGCGAAAAATGTAGACGCGCAAAACGTCAGCAGGGGTAGGGTTCTCACCGGAGCAATAGAGTAAGCGGACGCGGCCCACGCAAGAGTCGCTTCCACGTTCGCTTCCGCTCCGAGATTTCGCCGCCCCATCAGTGATGATGAACGGGAGATTTCTGGGGCCGCTCGCGGCCCTCCCGATTGTCGCGGCCTCCGCCCCCGAAGTCGCCAAACTCACACCCAATGAGCGCACGAAACTGAAAAATCACCGCCGTCGGAGCGGGACAAAAGAAAGGAAGTAACACGGCGGGCCAAGCGCGGAGCGCAGGTTTCAACGCTCAATAAGATCTCTCGGGCCACGCCACCGCCTTGCAAACGAACCGCTTGCCCTGGACGGGGCAGCGGTGTTTTTTCACGCACCCTCTCCGGCACTAAAACCTCGCCGGCGTTCAACCCCATGCCCCTTCCGCCCCTGTGTCTGTGCGCCGGCCTGGCGCTCTCGTTTGTTTTCACCTTCGTCGGTCCGCGGGCTCGCGCGCAGGCGATCGATCCGAATTTCAACCCGGGCGCGGACGGAACCGTTTACGTGCTCGGCGCCCAGCCCGGCGGCCGCGTGCTGGTCGGGGGCGCCTTCACGCGTCTCGCCAATCAGGCTCGCCGTAATCTGGGCCGGCTCAATGCCGACGGCTCGCTCGACGCGACATTTGCGCCCGGCGTCAACAACACGGTGCAGACCCTCGTGGTGCAGCCCGATGGGAAAATTCTCCTCGGCGGTCAGTTCACGACCGTCAACGGCGCGAGCCGCAACCGCATCGCCCGCCTCAACGCTGACGGCACACTCGATGCCACGTTCGATCCGGGTCTGGGCGCGAGCGCGGCGACCCCTTCCGGCGCCACCGTCTTAGTCCTCGCGTTGCAAGCCGACGGAAAAATCGTCCTCGGCGGCGGCTTCGAAACCGTCGGCAACCAGACGCGCAACGGCCTCGCCCGGCTCAATCCCGACGGATCGCTCGATGCCGGATATGCTCCGGAGGTGACCGGCCTGCGCGCCGATCTGCCGGCGACGGCCGTGCGCGGCGTGTTCTGCATGGCGCTGCAAGCGGATGGAAAAATCCTGTGCGGCGGACAATTCGTCCAGGTCGGCGGACAAACCCGCAATGGCTTCGCGCGCGTCAACGCCGACGGCTCGCTCGATGCGGCCTTCAACCCCAGCACCGCGCCGGCTGGCATCAGCGGCATCGCCGTGCAACCGGATGGAAAAATTTTGGTGGGCGGCAGTTTTTCCGTCCTCGGCGGCAGAGGGGCCGCGAATGTGGCGCGGCTCACTCCCGACGGCACGCTCGACCCCGCGTTCGCGCTGACGGCCAACGCCACGGTCGCGCGATTCTTCGTGCAGGCCGACGGCCGCATCCTCGTCAGCGGATTTTTTACGGTCATCGGCGAGCAGCAGCACGTGCGATTCGCGCGGCTCACCCCGTTCGGCACCGTGGACAGCGAGTTCAACTTCGATCACGCGGCCGCAACCCCTAACCTCAACTCTCCCGTCAGCGCGGTGCTCGAGCAGAGCGATGGCACCCTGCTGATCGGCGGCAACTTCGATTCGCTCGGCGGTGAGCCGCGCGCGAACCTCGCGCGGCTCACGGCGCCCACACCCAGCCGGCTGGTAAATCTTTCGGCCCGGGCGTTCGTGGCGCCGGGCGGTGACCTCACGATTGGCACGACGGTGCGCGGCACTGGCGAGAAGGCGCTGTTGCTGCGCGGCGTCGGGCCGACGCTCAGCGTGTTCGGCGTCGCCGGCGCGCTGGCGGATCCGCAACTCGAAGCCATCCCGACGGGCACCACCCTCGCGACGGCGGTGAGCAACGATTGGAGCGCCAACGCGGCCGTGAACTCGGCGTTGAGCGCGGCGTTTGCGGCGGTGGGCGCGTTCGCGCTGCCGCCTGGCGGGTCGAAGGACGCCGCGCTCGTTACCACGCTGGCCAGCGGCGCGCTGACCGCGCGGGTCTCGAGCGCGGTCGCGGGCGGCAGCGGCACCGCGCTCGCGGAGATCTACGATCGCGACGCTGCGGGAACGGGCGCGCGGCTCGTGAATCTTTCGGTGCGCGGCTTCGTGGGCACCGACGCCCAACCCCTCGTGCCGGGATTTGTCATCGGCGGGCAGGCGACGAAGCGGCTGCTCATTCGCGCGATCGGACCGACCCTCGCCATCTTCGGTGTCGGCGGCGTCCTGAGCGATCCGCAGATCACGATTATTCCCAGCGGCACGAACGTCGCCATCGCGACCAACAACGACTGGGGTGGCGACGCGACGCTCGCCGCGGCGTTCACGTCGATCGGCGCATTCACGCTGCCAGCGAACTCGAAAGACGCAGCCACGATCGTGCAGCTCCCACCCGGCGGCTATACGATCGTGGTGACCGGCGTCGGCGGCGCGACTGGCCAGGCCCTCGTCGAGCTCTACGATCTCGATCCTTGAGCGCGGCGGGGAGATGGCCGGAATGCCGCGGTCGAGACTCGCCGGCCGCGACCCCGCGGCTACGCTCACGGGCCATGAAATCTTCCTGCAGCCCCCTCACCGTGGCCCTGCTGCTGGCCGCGATAGTCTTTTCTCCGGCCCGCTCGCTCGTGGCCGAGGCGCCTCGCGCCGTCAAGCCCGACCTCCCAAACATTCCGGAGAAAACATTCAACGTCCACGAACTGGGCGCGAAGGGCGACGGCGCCACCGATGACACCGCTGCGCTACAGGCCACGATCAACGTCGCGATCAAGGCCGACCTCCCCTTCGGCATCTACAACGGCGAAAACATCCGCTTCGAAAATTGCGCGATCACGACGCCCGACGGCGTGAATAAGCTCTCGACGGATAACGCGAAGTTGGCGGTGACGCCTTGAGAGAAAACCTGCGCTCCGTAGATTTCAAATCCGACGTTTCAAATGTCTGAGAGTTTGATTCCACCGCGCGAACTTCGTTTCCCATATCCAACACCTTGCTCCCGCAAAAGGCGTCCGCGGAAAGCGAGGGCGATGATGCCACCGCAGTCTTGCTGAAGCCCCTTCCGGTCCTAGCCTGCCCACATGTCCGTCCTCGCCGAACCCGAGCACCTGATCGCTGTGCGCGCGGCAGCTCGCGATCATTCGGGCCATGACGCCGACCGAGCGGCTCCAGCGCGCGCTCCAGATGAATCGCACCGCCCGAGCGTTGCTCGCCGCCGGGTTCCGCCACCGGCACCCCGAATGGGCGGAGGCCCAGGTGAAACGCGCCGTGGCCGAACGGATTTTGCATGCCCGAACCGGATGAGTTGAGCTTGTTCGTGCGGCGGCTGGAGGCAACGGCCGCGCCCTACATGGTCACCGGCGCGACGGCGGCAATTTTTTACGGCCAGCCCCGGGTTACGAATGATCTCGATGAAACATGTATCGGACAACAACGCTATCCGGGAGGTCACCAGCCTGGATCAAACCGCGCTGCGGCCGTGGTTGGAGCACTTGGGCCTTGAGGTGCTCTGGCGCGAGGTGATTTCACCGTAGCTACCGTTTAGCCGAACTACCCATGTCCAAACCCACCCCAAAGCTTAAACGTCTGCCCCCGAAAAAACGTCCGCGCAAAGCCAAGGCCAACACCCGCGGCGCGGTGGCGACCGAGACCGTGCTGCTGGAAATCAGCGGTGACGCCCTCGTCACGAAGGCCGCGATCGACAAGGCCGGCGGCGTGGTGACAGGACAGTATCTCGATCCGCTCGGCGGGAATCCGTTGCTCATCGCGGTGCTGCCGATCGATCAGGTGGAGCCGACGCCGTTTCAGCGCGATGTATCGGACGCGCATCACAAAAAACTTGCCGACGTGCTCGACCGCACCGGAATTTTTCTCGACCCGATCATCGCCATCACCGCGCCAAAGGGCGGGTTCTGGACGCCCAATGGCGGTCACCGGCTCGCGGCGATGCGGCGGCTCGGCGCGAAGGCGATCACGGCGCTCGTCGTGCCGAAGCGCGAGGTGGCGTGGCAAATTCTCGCGCTCAACACCGAGAAGGCGCACAACCTGAAGGACAAGTCGCTCGAGGTGATTCGGATTTTCCGCAACCTGATGGAAGAGAGCGCGCACAAGGCGGAGAAGGAATTCGGGTATTACTTCGAGGAGGCGGCGTTCATCACGCTGGGCCTCGCCTACGAAAAAAATCCGCGGTTCAGCGGCGGCGTTTATAATTCGTTCGTGCGCCGGTTGACGACGTTCAGCGAGGAGTCGCTCACCCAATCGCTGAAGACACACGAGCGGCACATGGAGCTGCTGCTCGCGCTGGACGCGAAAGTTGCCGAGGTCGTGGCGAAGCTGAAGGCGAAGGGTTTTGTAAGCCCGTATCTGAAGGCGTTCGTGGTGGGCCGCTCGAATCCGCTGCGCTTCATGAAGGAGCCGCCAGCACTGGAGGATCTCATCGCGACGATCCGCGGCAAGGTCGAGCGCTTCAACGTCGACAAGATCAAGCCGGAAGATATCACCGCGTCGGGCGGCGGCGCGCCGGATGACGAGTGAGCGCGCAAGAGTCGCCCAACGGGAATAATAGGTTTTAACCTGCGATCCTACACTACGAGGCAGGGCTTAACTTGCGCCGCCTACCAGCAAGACTTCGGACCTCTGCTCGCGTTCCCGCGATACTAAGTTCAGGCGCGAGACTTCAAAAAGTGGTGGAAGCCACCGTCTTCATGGCCGCGATCGTGATGCCGGAAACGAAATGGCGCACGGGCAGCGAGGGAGAAGCGACCAGGCCGCTCGCGTCACAAATCGCGCCACCGACCGGAGCGGTCGGCAGCAGCCGCACGCCGAGGGAGTCCACATCATTGCCGACCACCGCGTAGCGAAAGACGAGTTCGTTCGTGCCGCTGCCGGAGACATAGCCAGCTTCCTTGAGCGCCGCGGCGGACCCGATGGCGAGCGTCAGGTGGGGCGTGCCCGTCACGGTGACGAGCGTGTTGTAACGCACGGTGAAGGTGAAACTTTGTCCGGTGCTAAAGTTGCCCGGTGAGGAGCTGACTCCGGTCGCAGCCGCGTGAATAGCGAGGCGCACGGTCGCCGTCGCGACGCCGTCCGCATTCGTGGCGCGAACCGCCACATCGAAAATCCCGGGGTGGTTGCGATTGCCGTGAATCCAGCCGGTCGCGGGATCGAGCGTGGCATCCGGCGGCAGGCCGGTCGCTTCAAATGACGTGGGCGCACCCGTCGTCACGATGCGATAGCCAAACTGCGCGTCACCGGGGCTGCCAGCGTTATAGTAGATGTCGACCGGAGCCGCGTTGGAAATGGACGGGACGACGGCGTGGCCCACGCTGGCGGAGGCGAGCAGGAGCGCGAGGGAGACGAGGCTGATGCGGCGCGCGGTGGTGACGGGGTGGCTCATGGATGCCATAGTCGTCTATTTGGCCTCGCGCCGCGAGGGGGTGTTCGCCTACCCGGTCACCGGCGGGGTCGACGACGAGCCAGCGCGGCTTCAACCGCGCAGCTTGACGGGCGGAAGCGCTGGCGCCTCGGTCTGTTCCTCGGTCGCGGGTGGCGGGTCGGGCAAGTCTTTCGCCAGCTGACGCGCCCACAACTCCGCTTCGAGTTCGAGCCAGTCGCGCTTGAACGCGGCCACCTCGGCGGCGTTAAGCTGCGCCGTGACGTCCTCCGGCAGCGCGGGGGCTTGATCGGGCGCCTCGAAGAGCAGCCAGCGCCCCTTGATGCGCACGGGAATGACCACTTTCTCTCCGCGGCCGTTGAGCATCTTCTTCTCCAAAAATTCCGCGCGCTTGTCCCCTTCCAGCTTCTCGCCCTCCCAGTCGATTTTGACCGGCCACATGCCGAAACGGATCGTGGCGGCGCCGCGGCGCCCTTCGAGCAGACCGGTGATTTGTTGCAGCGCTTCCGCGCGCGTGACCGCGAGGACCGCAGTCGGAGGCTTGGCGAGGGCCAGCGCGGGCACGGTGCCACCAAGCGCCAGGATTTCCTTCTCCAGCGCCTGCAACTCCTGGGTGATCGTGTCCAAGCGCTGCTGCATTTTGGTGCGATAAAGTTCCAAGTCCGCCGCGGCCGACCGGTCGCCCGGTTTCGTGATCAAATGCGCGTTGGCGTTAGCGACGCGTTGCAGATCGTCGCGCTCGGCGGCCAGTCGCTGCCATTTGAGCCCGGCGCCGAGCAGCAACGCCGCTTTGATCGAAAGGTGATTGAGCCGTGCGGCCACGGCACTCTCGATCGCGTCGTGGCCACTCGCTTCCCGCCGCAGTGTGAGATCGAATCGAATCTCCTGCAGCGTGCTTTCGAACTGCCGTTGCAAATCGGGCGAGAGCTGGCTGCCGACGTCGCGCTTCCAGCGGTAAAAGGCGGTGGCGTCGTCGGCCGCAATCGGGCGGTCTACCACGTCCGTCCGCGTGCAGCCCGCACCAGCGGCCAGCAACGCGAACGCCGCCCACCCCACGCGCCGGAAAAGCATTCGGGGAAGGATCGCGCGGCACTGCATACGCCTGAGATGGCAGGCGAAGCCCGCTCCAGCAAGCCGGGGATCGGTCAAACGAAGACCGCCAACCGGGAGGCGAACCGAAAGGCCCGGGATTGGGAAACTCGCGCGCCGGCCCCGCGCCACCTCCCGCGCCCGATCGCCGCGGCGATCGCGATGCAAAAGTTTCGGCTTTCAGCGCGCCGCGCCGCCCTGCAACCTTCACCCTCGTGAGCGCGGACGGCATCACAGTGATCATGCAGCAGGTCGAGCGGGGCGAGCCGAACGCCGCCGCCCAATTGCTCGCGGTCGTCTACGACGAACTGCGCCGCCTCGCCGCCGCCAAGATGGCGCGCGAATCCGCCGGGCAGACCCTCCAGCCCACCGCGCTCGTGCACGAGGTCTGGCTGCGGCTCGGCGGCGACGCGCAGCCGGCGTGGGCCAACCGGGCGCATTTTTTCGCCGCCGCTGCCGAGGCGATGCGCCGCATCCTGATCGAAAGCGCCCGCCGCAAGCGCGCGATCCGCCACGGTGGCGAGTTCGCCAAGGTTAGCGCGAGCGAGACCGGCTTCGACGTCGCCGCGGCCGCCGAGACGGACGACGAACTTCTGCTCGTCAACGACGCCCTCGAAGCGCTGGCCGCCCACGATCCGCGGAAGGCCGAGCTCGTGAAACAAAAATATTTTGTCGGTCTCACGCTCGAGGAGGCGGCCGAGGTGCTCGGCATCTCGCACCGCACCGCCAAGCGCGACTGGGCCTACGCGCAGGCGTGGCTGTTCGAGGAGGTCCAGCGCCTCCGCACGTGATCGGCCCGATGCCTCGCGCGCCCGTGCCTCCCGCCCGCCACCGGCCTTTTTCTTCCCTGGCCCTTTCGCGGCGGAAATTTCGCTTTGCTTCCGGAACGCCCCGCCCTGCCTGCCGGCCCTTCAACTCTTTGTCCCTCCTCCCGCCATGAATCGCGAAGACGAAATCTTCGCCGAAGCCCTCGAGCTGCCCGTCGCTGAACGCGCCGCGTATCTCGATCGCGCCTGCGCGGGCGAGGCCGCGCTCCGGGCCCGCCTCGTCTCCCTCCTCGCGAGCCATCTTGCCGCCGCCGGTTTCCTCGAAAACCCCCGGCTGGCGCGGCCCGCGCTCCGCCCCGCTGACCAACCCGGCGATACGATCGGACGCTACACTTTGGTTCGTGAGCTCGGCGCGGGCGGTTGCGGCGTGGTCTACCTCGCGGAGCAGACCGAGCCCGTCCGCCGCCATGTCGCCCTCAAACTGATCAAGCTCGGCATGGACACCCGCGCCGTCATCGCGCGCTTCGCGGCCGAGCGCCAGGCCCTCGCGCTGATGGATCATCCGAACATCGCGCGCGTGTTCGACGCGGGCGCGGCGGCCGACGGCCGGCCGTTTTTCGCGATGGAGTTCGTCGACGGCGTGCCGATCACCAAATTCTGCGATGAGCAGAGTCTCTCAATGACGGCGCGCCTCGATCTCTTCGCGCGCGTGTGCCTCGCGGTGCAGAACGCGCACCAAAAGGGCATCATCCACCGCGACCTCAAGCCCTCCAACATTCTCGTCAGCCTGCACGACGGCGTGCCCGTGCCCAAGGTGATCGACTTCGGCATCGCGAAGGCCACGTTGGGCCGGCTGACCGAGCACACGCTCGCCACCGGCGCCGATCAGTTCATCGGCACGCCGGCCTACATGAGCCCGGAGCAGGCCGAACTGCGCGACGGCGACATCGACACGCGCAGCGACGTCTACTCGCTCGGCGTCGTCCTCTACGAACTGCTCGCCGGCCGCCCGCCCTACGATCCGAGTTCGCTCGTGCGCGCGGGCGTCGAGGAAATCCGCCGCATCATCCGGGAGGTCGAGCCGCCGCGGCCCTCGACGCGCGTCGCCACTCTCACCAACGCCGATCGCGCCACCGTCGCCCGCCTTCGCCGCGCCGCGCCCACGCAGCTCACGTCCGCCCTCGCCGGCGATCTCGACTGGATTGTAATGCGCTGCCTCGAAAAGGATCGGGGCCGTCGTTACGGGACGGCGAAGGAACTCGCGGACGACGTCCGCCGGCACCTGTTGATGGAGCCGGTCGTCGCGCGCCCGCCGAGTGTCAGCTATCGCGTGCAACGCTTCGTGGCCCGCAACCGCCTCGCGTGCGCCAGCGCCGCCGCGATCGCCGCGGCCCTGATCATCGGCACCGTCGTGAGCGTGCGCCAGGCGATCCGCGCGACGCGCGCTGAACGCATCGCCAACACCGAGCGGGACAACGCCCAAGCCGCGACCCGCGCCGAAGCGATCGCCCGCGGCGACGCCCAGCGCCGGCAGGAGCAGGCCGAGGCGTTGCTCACTTTCATGCTCGGGAGTTTTCGCGACGATCTGAAAAAGCTCGGGCAATTGAAACTGCTCGATGCCGTCGGTGAAAAAGCCATGGCGCATTTCACCGCCCTTGATCCGCGCGACCAGACCGACACTTCCCTCACCCAGCAGACGAAGGCCCTCACGCAAATCGGCGAGACGCGGATCGATCAGGCGCGCTACCCCGAGGCCGACGCCGCATTCACCCTCGCCCTGACACGCGCGACCGCGCTCACAGCCCGCCACCCGCAGAATGCGGACATGCTCTTCGCGCGCGCGCAGGTGGAATACTGGATCGGTTTCATCGCGCGGCGGCGCGGAGATTTTCCCAAAGCCCGTGAGTGGCTCACCCACTATCGCGATTCCGCCGTCGCCCTCGTTGCCATCGAAGGCAAGACGTCGCGGGCCCGGTCGGAACTGAGCTACGGTCAGCACAACCTGGCCGTCCTTGACCTTGATCGCGGCAATCTCACAGCGGCGCGCGAAGGGTTTCTCGCCGAGCGCATCGCCCGCGAGGAAATGCTCGCCGCGGCTCCCGGCGACACGCAGATCCTTGACCGATTGGCCGATGTCGCGTCGTGGCTCGGCCGGGTGGCGGAAGCCAGCGGCGAACTCGCCGAAGCCACGATTCACCGTCAGGAGATGATCGCCCGGATGACCGAACTCACCACGCATGAGCCGGCGGTGGCCCGTTGGAAGGCCCGGCTCGCCGACAGCCAGGTATTGACCGGCGACAACCTGACGATCGTGGGCCGGCGATCCGAAGCGGCCACGCTGTATGCCTCCGCCCAAGCTACCTATACCGTCCTCGTCGCCCAGGATTCCGCGAACCAGCAGTGGCAGAGTGCCGCCGCCTATTGTCACCTGCAGCAGATCGCGCTGCTGCTCGCCAACGACGACGTGACGTCCGCCGCGACGCTGTTGGCGACGACGCGAACAAAACTCGAAGCGATGGTGGCAGCGGAGCCGACTGCCCGCGTTTATACCGGCCGACTGGCGGCCGCGTGGCTGCTCGAAGCCCGTTTGCGGCGAGTCTCGCGCCGCGCTGATTTCGCCACCGCCATCGATCGCGCCATTGAACTCGGGGAATTGCTCATTTCGGAAAACCGCGCCGACGTGTTGGTCCGGTGGAATGCCGCCCAAGCCCGGTTGCTCGCCGGTCGCTCCACCCAGTCCGACGGTCAGCCCGCCGCCGCCCGGTTGCACTGGAACCGTGCCATCGAAGACCTCGGCCCCCACCCCGACGAATCGAACGACTGGCGGATCCTCGATCCGCTGGCGCAGGCCTACACGCTGCTCGGCAACCTCGACGCCGCGCGTCCGGCAAGTGATCGTCTCCGGCATTTCGGCTACCACCCCCTCGACCCTTTGGCCGGCTCCACGCTGGAGCTTGCTCGCTAGTCCTCCGTTCAACCCGCAACTGACAAAACCAAAAACATGTATACCGCCACGGTTCAGATCTCGATCACCACGTTCAATCCCATCAATTACGCGAATAACGCTCTCATCGCCGCGATCCTCGACGCACCGACGAACACTTCCCCCAAAGGCTCCGGTGGTTCGAACGTGTTCAGTGGCACCGGAGAAGAAATCACCATCAACACACCGAAGGGCTACACGGGCGCGGTGCAGCTCACCTTTCAACTCTTCAGTCCCGATTACCTCCTCGCCGGCATCGCCGTGACCTCGGCCACCCCGGCACGTCAAGGCGCCGTGTCCTCGGCCGGGCGCCAGCAGTTACGCACCGTTTCCATCAATCGCGATCCCACGGGCAGCCAGATGATCGTGACCGATTCCTGCGTCGCCGACGCAACCTATAACTACGTGATTCTTGTCCAGGCAGTCACCGGCCCCAACGCGGGCCAGATCGGCTTGATCGATCCCGGCATCGACGACGAACCCGGCGAATAACCCAGCGCGAATTTTCGCGGTTCGACCCTTTGCGCCCGGCGCGCCCGAGAATTCGGGGCGCCGGGTTTTTCCTTTTCAAAGGGGTAGGACCGGCCGGTGGCCGGGCGCAACCGGCCATCGGCCGGATCGATAACGAAACCACTACGACGCGAAAATTTTCCGCGCCTGGCCCCTTTCTTTCGGAAAAGGCGCATTGGAGTGAGTCCGGCCAACCATGGCCACTCCACGAACCACCGCGATCCGCCACGACCATGAGCACGACTCCGATCACATTTTCCGCCACGGGCACGATTCAAACCTACAAGGTGCCCGTCACCGGCCACTACCTCCTCGGTGCGGCGGGCGCCCAGGGCGGCCCCGGGGGCGGCCCTGGCGGCAAGGGCGCGCGCGTCCGCGGCACGTTTCAACTCACCCGCGGCGACATCCTGTGGATCGTTGTCGGCTCGCAGGGCCTGCCCGGCGCGACGCCCCATCAGGCGGCCGGCGGCGGGGGCGGCGGATCGTTCGTCTGGAAAAGCCTGAACGATCTCCTGCTGCCCGCGCAGCCCTTGCTGGCGGCGGGGGGCGGCGGCGGCGGCCAGGGCGGCCCGGGGTTGGTCACCACGGAGGGCGGCGGGGGCGCCGCGCCCGGCGGACGCGATGGCCAGGGCGGCGGATCCGATCAGGCGAACTTACATTATAGCGGCGGCGGCGGTGGCGGCTGGATCAGCGGCGGTGCCTCCGGCTCGACGCCAACTTATTGCGGCGGTGGTTATCGCTGGGCCGGCGGCGCGGGCGCGAATTATTGCTGCAACCTCGGAGGCGCTGGTGGCTTCGGGGGCGGCGGGGGCGGATCGTTTCTCGGCTCTGGCTCCGGCGGAGGCGGTGGCTACAGCGGCGGCGGCGGCGGCAGCCAACTCGGACCGGATGCGGGCGGCGGCGGCTCCTACAACGCCGGCACCAACCAGCTCAACACGCCTGACGCCCAGACCGGCGACGGCGCCGTCACGATCGCCGCAGTGCCCGAGACCATCGTGCGCGAAGGCGCGTTCACCCTGCCCGGGTGCCGGGTCGTCGAATTGCAGCCGCAACACGCTGGGACGACCGGCCCGCAAAAGGAAAACCTCGGGCCCGATCCGGAATTCGCCGGGTTCTTCTGAACGCTCACCCGCGCCCTTTTCCCATGAACCACTTCCTCACGGGGTTGACCGACTTTTTTCCGACCACGTTTCCCGTCGCCCTGTTGGTGATGGGCGGTCTGTTTCGCGCCTGCGCCGCCCGCCATCGGCTCGCCGTCGAAGAGCAGCTCAGACTCCAGCTGATCACAGAAGCCGCCGCGCGCCGGGAGCTTTTCTTCGTGCGCTGGATTGCACCGGCGCTGATGGCCGGCGGCGTCGCCTACTCCGTCAGCCTGCACTTCGGTTTCGTCGCCTAGGCCAAGATCAACCCGCCGCGCACACCCGCCGGTAGAGCGCTTCGTAACGCGGCACAATCGCGTCGGCCGAAAAAAGTTTCCGCGCCCGCACCTTCGCCGCCGCGCCCAGCGCCCGGCGCCGCGCGGGATTTTTGATCAACGACTCGACGCCGCGGGCGAGCCCCTCGACATCGCCAAACGGCACAAGCACGCCAGTCTGGCCGGAGACCGTGACTTCGGGAATCCCCCCAACATCAGTCGAGACGCTCGGGCAGCCGAAATTCATCTGCTCGAGAATGCTCAAGCAAAAACTCTCCATCTCGGACGTAAACAGCCCGATATCCGCCGCCTGGAGATAGTCCTCAATATCCGTCACGCGCTCGCGCACGATCACGCGATCGTGGAGGCCGAGTCGGCGCACGTCTTTGGCGTAGGCCGCCCAACTCGCGCCCGCGAGCACCACGAGCTTGAACGCCGTCGGCGGCCGGATGCGCGCCACCGCCTCCAGCATCAGGTCGATCCGTTTCGGCTGACGCAGATTCGAGGCGTGCAACAACATCACGCCGCGCCCGATGCCCAGCTCGCGGCGCACCGCCGCCCGCGATCGTTTCGCGGCGCGCGGCTCGAAGAAATTATGGATCACTTCGATCGGGCGCGTGACTTTCATCAACGCCTGCGTTTCGCGGAGGAGAAAATGCGAGACGGTCGTCACCGCGTCCGAGCACGCCAGCGCGTGCGCGATCGCCGGCCCGTAGCCCGGATCGCGACCGAGGAGCGTGGTGTCGGTGCCGTGGAGGGTGGTCACAACCTTCGGCTTTTTTCCCAGCGGCAGCATGTCCCGCGCAAGGATCGCCGCCGTCGCGTGCGGCACCGCGTAATGCACGTGCAGCACATCGAGCCCGAAGTCGCGGCTGACCTCCGCCATCTTTACCGAAAGCGGTAGGGTGTAGTCGGGATATTTGAAGAGCCCGTAGTCGTTGATCACGACCGGATGAAACCGCAGCCGCGGCCGATCGGCCGGCACGCGGAACGGGCGCTCGTAGCTGATGAAGTGCACGTCGTGCCCGCGCGCCGCCAACTCCTCGCCCAACTCGGACGCCATGATCCCGCTCCCGCCCACGGACGGATAGCAGGTGATCCCGATTTTGAGCGGACGAGGCATGAAGGTAGGGCGGGTTATCCTTAACCCGCCGCCCGCGGCCGTCCGAACGCCAACGGTGCGTTAGGGATAACGCACCCTACCCCGAAATATTTTTCAGCCATGATCACCTTCAGAACTGACGCGCGGCGCGGCCAAACGTCGCGAGCGATTCGCATACCAGCGGATCGTTCGGGAAAAGCTGGATCGCATGGCCGGCGCCGCAGCGCACGCCGTGCATCTTCGCGCGCGCGAGGTGCAGGCCCACGTAGCGCCGCGTCTTCGCCTGTGAGGCGTGTGCCTCCATCGCCGCCGTCCACGCCGCGACGACGGAATGCGCCGACACATCCATCAACACCGCCGACCGTTCGGCCGGCTCGGCCTCAACGGTGACGGCGTAAAACAGCAGCTGTTGAATCTCATGGGGCTTGAACTTGAGGAGCTCGGCCACGCCACCGTAGCGCGCCAGCCGCGCCGCATCGCGCACCATCCGGCCGACGGCCACGTGATCGGGGTGCTGGTTCTCCACCACGGTCGGCGCGAGCACGAGCTGGGGCCGCACCCGCCGGATGATCGCGGCGAACTTCAGGGTGTGCGCGAGTTTCTGTTCGATGTGCGAATCGCTGCCGACTTCGACGAACTCCAGCGTCGCACCGAGGAGCGCCGCGGCGTTCTTCGCCTCGGTCGTGCGCTGCGCCGGCGTGCCGTGCGTGCCGGATTCGCCGCGCGAGCAAACCACAAAATGGGCCGCGTGCCCCGCCTGCGTCTCGCGCGCGATCACGCCCCCGCAACCGAATTCGATGTCGTCCGGGTGCGCGCCAAACGCCAGGATCAGCGGTCCGTCAGGCAGGGATTTCGGCGTAGGCTTCATCGGAGCGTTCAATGGGGTCGCGGTTGATGAAAGTGATGTCAGGCGCGTCGGCTTGGTTCAAGTAAGCCTGCTCGCCCGCGCCGGCGATGTAGTGCGTGCAGTGCAACACCGATTGCATCCAGCGCAAGCGCGAGTCGCGCGTCGGACTGATCTGCGCCTTGCCGAACTCCGCCGCGGGCAGCGTCGTATAGGCCTCGCCGCCCTCGTGCAGCTTCAGCGTTCCGTCCAGCCAGCGCGCGCGGACGATTTCGCCACCGTGCGGCACATCGACAAAAAAATCCGTGATCTCGCAGGCCGCCGTGCGCACCGCGGGATCAGCCGAGCGCACCACCCGCACGCCTTCGAGCAGCCCCATGCGCCGATACATCTCCAAACAGAAATCACCGGCGGTCGTCGCGCCATTGCCCTTGAACGCCTCGATCAAGGGTGGCGCCACGTAAGCGCCGAGTTGGCGCGCGGTGTTGTCGCGCCAGCCGGCCGGGATGCGCTTCAGATGCAGCGGGGAGAATTTTCGCTGCAGCTTGTTCTCGAAGGTAAAATTCATCGCGAGCGGCGCGTCCGTCTTGCGATGGCGGAGCGTGGTCTGCGTTTCGCGGCAGTCGTGATCGCTGTCGTGGCAGAAGAACACGATCTCGCCGCCGAGTTCTTGTTGCAGCCGCCGGGCCGTCACAAATTTCGCGTAAAGGAACCGGCGCGGGAAAAACCCGCAGGGCTGCTGACCGAAGCAAATGACGGGGCTCGTGCTCATGCGCAGGAAGGTTTCTTCGCCACGGATGGACACGGATGGACACGGAGGAAGAGAACCCCATCGGGCATTCGATTCGGGACCGAGACGGGATCAAATCCGTGTTTATCCGCGTTCATCCGGGGTTGGTTTTCGTTTCTCCGACGAACGCCTGCAAGATCAGCCCGAGCAGCATGCACAGGCCGCAACCGATCGGGTTGAGCCAGAGATAACCGATATCCGTCGAAAAATAGCAGACGATCACCAACCCCTGCGCCATCAGCGCACCCCAAAACACCGCGGTGCCACCGACTTTCTTCAGGAAAAAAGCCGTGAGAAACAAACCGAGCGGCACGCCATAGAAGATCGAGCCGACGATGTTCGTGAACTCGATCAGGTTTTCCGTGAGCGTGGCGCAGAGCGCGAGGGTGATCGCGACCACGCCCCACCCCGCGGTAAACCACTTCGACGCGATCACATAATGGGCATCGGCCGCGTCCGGCCGAATTACGTGGCGGTAAAGATCCACCGTGGTGGTCGAGCCGAGCGCGTTGAGCTCACCCGCTTTCGACGACAGCGCCGCCGCGAAGAATACCGTCACGAGCAGTCCAATCAAGCCGTGCGGCAGATGATCGAGGACGAAGGTGATGAAAACGTAGTCCGAATCCTTGGCCGCCTTGCCGGGCTCGGAACTCATCGCTTGCTTCGCCGCGGTGCGAATCGCCTCGACGCGGTCGTGCGCGTCGAGGGCCGCCGCCCGCGCCGGCTCAATGCGCGCCGGATCGCCGCCGTGCTTCGCCTCGATCCATGTTTTCAACAGCGCGCTCTTTTGCGCGTGGGCGGCGTCGAAAGCGGTTTCGAGCGCGCGCATCTTGGGCGCGGCGTCGCCCTGGGCGCGCTGCTGCCAGGCCGTTTGATTGAAGAAGACGGGTGGACGCTCGAACTGGTAAAACACGAAGACCAGCGCGCCGAGCAGCAGGATGAAAAACTGCATCGGGATTTTGAAAACACCGTTGAACATCAAGCCCAGCCGGCTCTCGCGCACCGAGCCCCCCGACAAGTAACGCTGCACCTGCGACTGGTCGGTCCCGAAATACGACAGCGCGAGAAACATGCCGCCGAAAATGCCCGACCAAATCGTGTAGCGTTTATGCAGATCGAAACTGAAATCCACGGCTTCGAGTTTGTGCAGTCCGCCCGCGACCGTGAGTGCGTCACCAAACGAGAGCCACTCCGGCAGCTTGCTCACCAGCACGCCAAACGCCGTGATCATGCCGAGAAAGATCACGCCGATTTGGTATTTCTGCGTCAGGTTGACCGCATCGCTGCCGCCGACCGCCGTGTAGATGAGCACGAGCGCACCGGTGCTGAGAATTGTCGCGTTGAGCGACCAGCCCATCACCGTCGAGAGCACGATCGCCGGGGCGTAGATCGTGATCGCGGCGCCGATGCCACGTTGCACGAGAAAGAGCCCGGCGCCGAGCAAGCGGGTTTTCTGATCGAAGCGTTTGCCGAGAAATTCGTAAGCCGTGTAGACGTTCAGCCGCCGGTAGATCGGGACGAACACGATCGCGATCACGATGAGCGCGAGCGGCGCGCCGAAATAATTCTGCACGAAGCCCAAGCCACTTTCAAAACCCTGGCCCGGCGTGGAGAGAAACGTCGTCGAACTCGCCTGCGTCGCCATGATCGACAGCCCGATCACAAACCACGGGGTGGTGCCGGCGCCCTTCAGGTAGTCATGCAGGTCGCGACGCCCGCGCGTGCGCCAGAGGCCATACACCGCAATGCTCACGAGCGTGCCGACGAGCACGATGTAATCGAGTGTGTTCACGCCAAGTAGCGCCCGAAGATCGCGAGTGCCGTCACGTAGGTCGCGAAGCAGCCGAGCACGAACAGATACACCGCGCGCCACGAGCGCAGGACCGGCAAGCCGGTGTCGCTATCGTCTGGCTCCGGCGCCGGCATCATTGCTCTTTGCCGAGCGACACCAGGTTCGCGAACAGCCGATACGCGCCGGGCACGCCCGCGGGGAGCTGCCGAAAGAATGCGAGCCCGGTGTAAACGTAATAACCTTTGCCGTGCTTCGCGACGAGCACGCTGCTGTCGGGTTGCTTCTCGTTCGGGTCGCTCATCGCGAGGAGCGGAATGTAGTGCGCATCCCACTTGCTGGGAAAATACGCGCCGCGCTCCTGCACCCACCCGTCAAAGTCCGCCGGCGAAATTTTGTTCGGGATGTTCAGCGCCGGATGATCGGCGGCAAGGAAGATGACCGGCGCGTTCTCGTCGGTCACGCGCAGGTCGGGGGCGTTGCCGTTGATCGAAAGCGGGTAGGGCCCGAGCGTCTTGGCGAGATTGCCGCCGGGCCGGTTGTATTGCGCGATCACCGTGCCACCCTGCTCCACCCACGCGAAGAGCCCGGCGAGATTCGGCTCGAGATCCTTGCGCTCATTGAACGCGCGCACGCCGATCACGACGCAGTCGAGGCCCTTTAATTTTTCCGGCGTGAGATCGAAACCACTGAGCGTGACGACCTGGTAGCCCATCTCGGTAAGATTCTCCGCCGTGCTGTCACCCGCACCGGGAATGTAGCCGACTTTCTGCCCGCGCGTTTTCAGATCAAAGGCCGCGACCTTCAGGTGCGTCGGCGGCAGTAGCAACTGCACCGGCAGATGCGGGTAATTGATCGCGATGCGACCGTTGGGGTAGGAATTTTTTCCGACCGTCGCGACCGCCGTGAACTCACCCGTCGCCACCTGCGCCGGCGCCGTCACGTCGAACGTGACCTGCACCTTTTCGCCGACGGTCTTGAGATCGAAGGGACGATGCGCCGGCGAAATTTTCCAACCCGCCCCGGCGGGCGCGTCGAGTTGGACGGTGCCGGTCGTGCCCGCCCGCGCGGCGGTCACTTCGACGGCGACGGATTTTGTCGCGCCCGGCGCGAAGAGCGCGACCTCGAGCGGCAGCCCCAGCGCCACCGGCGGAATCGCCACCAGCCGGCGCTTCGCCTGCGCCTCGGACGCACCGGCGACAAGCTGCACCGGTTCCGTTTTGATCGAGATGGTCTGGCCGCCAACTTCGAAAAGATATTCGACCGGAAACATCGCCGGATTTTCGGGCGTGCCGATGAGCCTAACATCGCCGCCCTTGACGACGAACATGCCGGCGACGCTTGCTTCGCGCAGCCAGTAAGGCTGGCTGACGGGCGTCGCGGCGGGGAGCAGGTTTTTCGAATCGTGGACGGCCGATTGACCGCCCGCAATTTCGTCGGTGTAGCTGGCGCGCTGGTTACTCCCCGCGACGGGAAGATTCACGCCCTTCCAGCGCACGGACATCTTACCTTTCACCGATGCGGAATGATGCAACGCGAGTGTCTCGCCGGGCACGGCCTCGGCATTCGGCACCGTCGTCTCGACGACGAGCCCGAGACACGCCTGCAAAATCCGATCAAGTTGCGCCCGTTTTTCGGCCACCACCGCCTCGGCCGGCAGGGCGGCGAGCTTCGCGCGAATCGCGAGCAACGCCGGCACGCTCGCCGTCGGATCGTCGGCTTGGAATTGCTCGGCGGCCTCGTCGGCCAGCTTCGCGAGGTCCGCGCCACCCGCGAAACGGCCGAAGCTCAGATCGAGGCCGTCCATGATGTCAGTCGTGGCAGGATCGCCGTTAACCAGGGAAAACGATTCCTGGCGCGGACCGCCGCGGCCGCCCGCGGCGGCGCCGAAACTTCCAAAGCCCTGCGTCTTGTGCTGGCCGCGGCTGCGGTTCGCGATGGTGGAAACGGCTTCACCGGTCACCGGATCATCGCCGCCATCGTCAAGATTGATCGCCGCGGCGGGCGAGTTGTTGCCGCCGCCGCCAAAATTGCGGACGTTGCGGAGGATGCGCTTCGGCTGCCACGGCGTGAGGCCTTCCTTCAACTGCTCGGGATACGCCGTCGGATCGCCGGAAAGTTTGAAGGCCTCGATCGCGAGCACGGCGGATGCGACGTGCTGGCCGTGCTGGCCGGGCGTCTGCACCGGGTTCATGCCGGCGATGACGACATCGGGGCGGAACGTCCGGAAAACCCGCACGACGTCGCCGAGCACATCCTGGTGATCCCAGATGCGGAGCGTCTCGTTCACGTCCTTGGTGAATCCGAAGTCGAGCGCGCGGGTGAAAAATTGCCGGCCGCCGTCGAGCCGGCGCGCCGCGAGGAGTTCCTGCGTGCGGGCCACGCCCAGTTTTTCGCCGAACTCGGGGCCGAGTTCGTTCTGGCCGCCGTCGCCGCGCGTGACCGACAGATAGGCGGTGCGGTAACCGCGGACGCGCGCCATGTAGGTGATGAATTGCGTGTTCTCGTCGTCGGGATGCGCGGCGACGTAGAGCACGGAGCCCAGCGTCGCGAAGCTCTTGAGTTCCTGCCCGATCGCGGCCGGAGAATTCGGCACGGTGTCGCTCGCGCGCAACGCCGGCAAGGCGATCATGGCGAGACACGCGCTGCTGAACGCCCCGAGGCAACACCGCCAGTTGGAGAAATACATGTCGATCGCGGGGATATTATTTCTTCACCGTAAACGCCACGGAGTATTGCAGCCGGTCCCACGAGAGCTTCACCACGCCCCCACCCGCCACCTCGTCGACGCCGATGACGAATTGCTCGACCGGCTGGTCGAGCATCGTGCGCTTCAGATCCACGCGGGCGAAATCCTTCTTCCCGTCGTAGTTGGTGCCCCACTGACCCGTCTCACTATTGATGATGAGCTTCGCGCTGCCGTCGGCCAAGGGCAGCGTCCAGAGCGTGTAGGACCCGGCCGGAACATCCGTGCCGCCGACGACGATCGCTTTCGAAACCGTGATCGTGGTGGCTTCGTTGGCGCCCGTGCGCCAGACGTCGCCGAACGGCACGAGGCCGCCCCAGATTTTCCGTCCGCGCATGGACGGCTGGCTATAGGCGATCTTGATGTCAGCTCCGGCGATCTTGGCGGTGACGGTGGCGGCGGGGCTGGGTTTGCCGGATTGGGCGGCGAGCGGCAGGCTGCCGACACACAGCAAGGCAAACACCGGGGCGAAGAAGCGGAGGGCGGTGACTTTCATGGGGATGAGGGGGAATTTCAGCTAACAGATGGAACCAGCGGGCGTGAGGACAGCCTGACGCCCGCGCGAGACAATGGTTTTGAGACGAACGCCGGCCGGCTTACTTCAGCGAAGCAATCAACGCCTTGTTCAGATCGGTGTATTCGTCGCGTATCGCAGGCGGCGCCTTCGCGGCCCCTTCCATCGAGGCTTTGGCCGTGGCGAGCGCGCCGGCCTTGTCGCCCATCGCGGCCTGCACCTTCGCCTTGCGGTAAACGAAGTAAAATGCGTCGGGCTGCGCGGCAATCGCGGCGTCCATCCACGCGAGGGCTTTCTTCAGATCGAGATTGTGATCGAGGTAAAACATCGCGGCCGGCACGTAGGGCTTCTTCGTCGCGTCCGAGGCCATCACCGCTTCGATCTGCGCCTGCACCGCCGGGACCACGTCGACGTGGAACGGCACGGCCACGCGGGTGTTTTCCCAGCTGATGGTGAGGGCTGCGGACTCATCGCGGATATCGTTGATGTCGATCGTCAAGGTCTCGACGGCTGGCGTGAGCGCCGTCGTCTTGGCTTTCACGCGCACGACATCGTCTTTTTCCGCGTAAGAATACGCGCCCCACTGCTGGGAGATTTTGTTAAGGATCACAGTCCACTCATCCTTGCCGAGCAGCGCGAAGAGTCCATAAGTGCCGGCCGGCACCGCGGTGCCCCCGATCTTCACGGGCGTGCTGAAGACGACCTTGGTCGCATTGTTCGCGCCGACGCGCCACACCTCGCCGAAGCGTTCGAGGCCGGGGAAAACCTTCCGGCCCTTCATGCCAGGGCGCGAATAGGTGATTTCGATATCGGTGAGGCCGACGCGCTGCTTGAGCGTCGCGGTCGGGCTCGGCTCGGGAATGTCGAGCTTGGGGGCGGGAGCTTGGGCAAAGAGGCTGGAGGCGAAGAGCGCTGCAGCAACGGAGAGGAACAGACGGGAACGAAGCATGGAGGCATTCATAGGGGGAGACGGTTGAAGCCACGATCGCGGCGCGCCGCCACTCAAATTAGCGGAAAGAAAGCGACGGGCGCATTTGACAAGCTTTGCAGCGCTGATTCGGACCCCTCCTCGCCAACAGTTGGTCAACGAGCGTCGCGCCGAGCGCGAATCAAACAAACTCGTGGGCCCGTCTGGGGCGACGCCGGCGTGATTCTACGGTGGGCGATGTTCACGAGCCACGCGGATCGCGCGTTTCTCGCGGACAACGACGAACACGTGACCAAATGGGTGGATTACACGGCGAGCACAGCAAAAGGGCTGATCGTTCCGGCCGGGATGGGGGATCACCTCGCGCCGAAGCCGACGCGCACGCCGATCGTCCACTCGCTCACGCTCGTGGCCACTTCACTTCGCGGGCGGCAGCGGGAGCCACGTCAGCACTTCGCGGCCCGGACCCGCGACCACCGTCGGACCGATGATGCCGGTCACGCGGGTGAGGGTCTGGGCGATGAGCGCGCGCTCGGCATCGCCCTGTTGCGCCACGGTGATGTCGGGCCGGGCCTTGAGCTGGAGCCGCCCGAGGATAAACTCGCTTTTTGCCCGCCAGAGATCGAGGGCGGTGCCGGGTGCGAAACCCTGCCGCTGCACGAAAGCGGTGAAGTTGGCGTAGTCGGGCCCCTCGTTCCGCAGCCAGGCACCAAACACCTCGTCGCCGAGCACCGCGCGGATTTTGTGCTGGAGCGCCTGCCGCTCCGTTTCGCGCGCGAACAACGCGGACGCTGAAAGGTCGAACACGAGCGAGTATCGATCCTCGAATTCCTTTTGCAGCCGGAACACCGCGCGGCGTTGCTCCTCCGTCGCCGCCGTGTCGCCGAGCAACCGCGTCACCGTCTGGCCGGCATTCGTGTCGCGCATCTCAAGATCCTCGAGTTCGAGCGGCGTGAGGAGCGCGGCAAGATCCTTGTGCTTCTCGCGCTGGAGGAGCGCGAGCTGGCGCAGGTAGGCGCTCAGCCCGCCGGGAAATTTCTCCCCCGCCGCGCTGTAGTCGGCGGAAAACTTCGTCGTCATCTCGTCGTAGTCGCGCCGAATTTTGTCGGCCCACGCCATGCGGTCGGCAGCGGTGGAGGCTCCCGGCGGGGGCTGAAAGGTTTTTGCCTTGGGCCGCCACTTCCTCGCCGCTTCACCCATCTCGGGTGGCATGCCGGTGGGCGGAGCCGACTGGACATTGCGAAGTTTCCAGCGCGGGACCCCGATGAACGCAAAGAATCCAAGCGCCAGGACCACCGCCAAAACTGAAAGCCACCTTTTCATCCGGCATTACTTTTCGACCGGCACGCTCACGCCCTGCTTCTTGAGTTCCTGCTCGAGCCGCATGTCACCGTCGCCGTAGCCAACGAACACGGCGGCGATCTTCCCGTCGCGCCCGATCACGAATTGCGTCGGAATGCCGTTCACGCCGTAGAGTTTTTTCGACGCCCGCTCCTCGCCGCGCGCCGCCGGATCGTGGGCGAAGCGGAGATCGGGATAAGTTGCGCGGTTGGTCTTCACCCAGTCGACGAATTTCTCGCGCGTGTCGCTCGTGCACGACGCCAGCACAATCACACCCTGATCCCGGGCGACCGCGGCGACCCGTTGCGTGTGCGGCATCGAGTGGATGCACGGGCCGCACCACGTCGCCCAAAAATCCAGCACCACGATCTTGCCGGAAAAATCCGCAAGCTTCACCGGCTGCCCGTCCACATCGGTGGCCGTGAAATCCGGCGCGACCGCGCCCACTTTCAGCAGCCCCGCGTCTTCGTCCGAGGCCGACGCCGGAATCGGCCGCGGCAGTTCGTCCGCGGGCACCGCGATGCCGGCGTCGCGCAGGAACCCCCGCAGGATCCCGCCGCTGGCCGGGCCGAAACCCACGAAGCCGCCGACCATCCTGCCCTCGCGATCGAGCACGACGGTCGCGGGCGACACCGCCACGCCAAAATTTTTCTTCGCGATGCGCTCCGCCACCGCCGCACCCGCCGGATCCCAGGTGAGCGGATAACTCACGGTGCCGCGATATTTCGCCAACCACGCGTCGAAATCACTGCGCGCGGCCGCGGCGCACACGCCGAGCACGCTCACGCCGTCGGCCCCGTATTTCGTCGCGAGGCTCTCCAGCGCGTCCGCCGGCGGGCGGTTGGTCGCGCCAAAACTGATCGCGACGACGCGGCCGCGCAGCTCGGCGAGTTTCAGCTCTTTTCCGTCCGCTCCGATCGCGGTAAAATCCGGCGCCACATCGCCCGCGGCGAGCGACCCGAATTTTGCCTTCGGTTCGCCGGGCTCCCCGGGCTCCGCCGCGAAGCCGAAAGCTGCGAGCATCGCGGTGCACGCGAGCAGGGTGCGTTTCATGCAGCGAGGATGATCGATTCGGGTCGCACGGCGATTTTTTTCGCGTGCGTGGGACCGCGCGGCGCCTTGTGCTGGAGGTGGGGTGCCCTCACCCCGCGAGCGGCCAGCCGCGTCCGCAATCGCCGGCGCGGTGAGGGCGCCGCGCCTCCATTCATGCCCACCTCCGCTCACACCCGCTCGCTCGCCCAGCTCATGCTCGCCGCGTTGTGCTGGAGCCTCGGCGGCGTGCTGATCAAAAACGTCGACTGGCCGCCGCTCGCCGTCGCGGGCGGGCGCGGCTTGATCGCGGCGGCGTTTCTCGGGGCGACGTCGCGGGGGCTGAAGTTCCGGTGGTCGCCGGTGCAACTCGGCGCGGCGGTCGCCTACGCGGCCACGACCGTGCTCTTCGTGGTCGCCAACAAACTCACCACCGCGGCGAACGCCATTCTGCTCCAATATACCGCGCCGGTCTGGATCGCGCTCTTCGGGGCGTGGTTTCTCGGCGAGCGCGCCACCCGCGCGGATTGGCTGACGGTCGGCGCGGTGCTCGCGGGCATGGCGCTGTTTTTCGCGGACGGGCTCCAGTTCAGCGGCGTGACGGGCAACGTCTTCGCGCTCGCGAGCGGCGTGAGTTTCGCGGCGATGATTTTGATGCTGAGCCGTCAGAAAAATTCCGGCCCGCCGCTCGAGAGCATCATCCTCGGCAACCTGATCGCGTTCGCGATCGGGCTGCCGTTCATGGTGCGTGCGCCGCTGCCGTCGGCGGGTGGGCTCGGGGCGCTGATGGTGCTCGGCGTCGTGCAACTCGGCGTGTCCTACTGGCTCTACGCGCGGGCGCTGCGGCACGTCACCGCGCTCGAAGCGGTGCTCGTCCCGGTGGTCGAGCCGATCCTCAACCCCCTGTGGGTGCTCCTCGCGCTTGGGGAGAAACCTTCCGGGCTCGCGCTGGTCGGAGGTGTCATCGTGCTCACTGCTGTCACCCTTCGCGCCGTCGCCTCCGTGCGGGCGAGCCGCGCCGCCCGCGTTCTGGCGCCCACGTGAAACTTTTCCGCCTCCTCGCGTGTTTCTGCCTCATGTCCGCCGCTTCCTCGCCTGCCGCTGAGACCGTCGTGCTACTGCACGGACTCGGCCGCGGCTTTCGCTCGATGTCGTATCTCGCATCGCAACTCGAACGCGACGGCTATCGCGTCGTCAACCTCCCCTATCCTTCGCGCACGCTGCCCATCGAAGCGATCGCCGCGGAATGGCTGCCGGCGATGCTGCGCGACAAGGGCGTGACGGCGGCGACGCGCGTGCATTTCGTCACGCACTCGATGGGTGGCATTGTGCTGCGCCAGTGGCTGGCGCAGGCGTCAGCGGCCGAGCGCGCAAATCTCGGGCGCGTGGTAATGCTCGCTCCCCCCAACGCCGGCAGCGAAGTTTCCGAGCGGCTCGCCGCCTTTCTGCCCTTTCGGTGGTTCACCGGCGTCAACGGCCGCCGCCTCGGCACGCGAGCGACCGATCTGCCGCGCGCGCTCGGACCGTGGCCGGTGGGCGCACCGCCGCTCGGCGTCATCGCCGGCGATCGCACGCTCAATCCGCTGTTCTCCGCCTGGCTGCCCGGACCGGACGATGGCAAAGTTTCAGTCGCCAGCACGCGGCTCGCCGGCATGACCGACATCGTCGTGCTGCCCCACTCGCACACTTGGCTGCCGTGGCGCCGCGACACGGTTGCGCAGGTGTTGAGTTTTCTAGGCGACGAACATTTTCTACTGCCAGCGAGCACCCCGTAGTCCGCGCAGAGTCCCCGATCGGCGCCCGGATGATTTCCATCGCAGTCTCGGATAATTTTTGGGCCGTTTGCGGCCATTCGGTTTGCTGAGTTAATCTCTTCTTCCTTTAGACAAATCTCCCGCGCCACGGCGCTTTCCATCTACCCGCTTACTTCCCAGCCCTTGTCCGCATGAAACCGACCACCCTCCTCCTCGCCGCCTCGCTCATGGCCAACGTCGCCCTCGTCGCCGTGTTTTACACTTCGCGCTCGTCCAATAACGCGTCCGCCGGCATCCGCTCCGGTGCCAAGTCTGCCGCCAGTGACACAGCCGGAGACAAATCTGCAAACGCTTCGCCTTCCGCCACCGCCGCCAACGCGTTAGCCGCCGATCCCGCCCGCGACGCCGCCCTCGGGCGCGCCTTTGCTCGTTTCGCGGAAAAAATGCGCGCCGCCCAGGCCGCCAGTGCCGGTGACGGCAAGTGGTGGCGCAACAAGCCAAGCAACGGCAGTCTCTCGCGCGAGCAGATGGCGCAGGCGCGCCGCGAACTCGCCGACGCCATGATCGCCGCCTTCGGCGACGATCTCGGCATCGGGGGCGTTGACAACAGCCGGCTCGCGTTTCTTTCGCCCGAAAATCGGGACAAGCTCCGCAGCATCCTCGGCGACTATGACGAGTTGATGGCGAAGTTCGGCGCGCAGGGCGGCATCCAACTCGCATCCGACAAGGAGAAACTGAAACTGCTCACCTCGGAGCGCGACCGTGACATCGCGTCGCTGCTCTCGCCCGCGGAACTCGCCGACTACGAGATGCGCACCTCCGCCAGCGCCGGCGCGCTCCGCGTCCGCTACGGCGACGGGATCACGTCCGAGGACGAATTCAGAAAACTTTACGCGCTGCAGAAAGCCTTCGACGACAGATTCCCGCCGGAGAATTTCAACGGCCGCGTGACCCCCGAAACGATGAAGGCGCGCTCCGATGCCTCGCTCCAACTCCAGGCCGACATGCGCGCTGCCGTCGGCGAGGACGCTTATGCCGCGCTCAAGCGCGCCGCCGACAGTGATCTTCGCCAAGTCGATGCGCTGGTCGCACGGCTCAATCTCGCGCCGGACACCACTGACCGCGTCGCCGCCACGCGCGACAGTTACGCCGCCGAGTCGCAGCGCATCATGGCCGACGCCGCCACGCCGTTTCCGCAGCGTCGTGAGCAAATGACCGCCCTCGCCGCCCGCGCCAAAACCGATCTCACCGCCACGCTCGGCGCCGAGGCGGCGGATGCCTACGCGCAGCGTTCGCAGTGGATGAGCATGCTACAAAGCGGCATCGGCTACTCGACCACGCCCGTGCCGAATTCGCCCGGCGGTCTCACCCTCACGGGCGGCGCCGGTCCGAGCGTTTATCCGGTGATGCCCGCCGGCGTCGGCGGCCCCGGTGGCGGGCGCCAGGTCGTGAACATCGTCAACGGCAGCACCACGACCACGAACGCCCCCGGCGGCGCCGTCTTCTTCTCGCCCGGCGGTGGTGGCGGCCCCGGCGCGAATGTCCAGACCCAGGTCATTTCCGTTTCGAGCACCTCGACGAGCGACGGTCACGGCCCGACGGACGCGATCACGACCGTCGTGGCGCCCACGCCCACCAGTGGATCGGGCACCGTGCAGCCGGGGACGCCGACGCCGAAGCCGTAAGCGCCGCGAATCGGTTTGGTTGTCGCGGCGGTCGCTGCTGAGCGAAGCGAAGAATCCAATCGGATATCCGCCCGGTCGCCGCGCGCCGAAAATCCCGCTGGATTCTTCGCTTTGCTCAGAACGAAAAATTTCGAACGACACAGATCGGCCCCGCGCCGCGGCTACTCCTCCGTCGGTGGCTTCAGTTGCAGCACGACGTTCGCGAGAGTGATTAACCCCCCGCCGATGAGCAGCGTCCAGGTCGCCACCTCGTTCGGATAATCGACGTGCGCCCACGCGGAAAACCACGCCGGGAAGAACAGCGCCATCGTCGATCCGAAGATCGGTTCGACGCAGTAAATCAGCCCGGCCTCGGTCGCGGTAATTTTTGGCTGCCACTGGTTCATCAGCAAAAACGCCGCGAGCGTGCAGAACACCGTCAGCAGGATCGTGAGGCCGAGCCACGGCGCCGACGTCCACGGCACGATCAGCGCATGCCGGTCCGGCGCGAGCACGGCCGCCGTCACCCAGAACAGCACGGCCTGCGTTGAAAACGCCACGAGCGTGAGCCGCACGCTGTCGTTGCCCGCGAATTCCTTCCGCTCGAGCCAGAGGATCTGGCCGGTGAAAAAGAGCGAGCACAGCAGCGTTTCCCATTCGCCGCGGCCGAAGCGCAGCGCGCGCCAATCGAAATGCCCGAGCAGCGCCACGCCGGCGAGCACCAGCGCGCAGCACACCCAGATCCGCGCCCCGGGATTGCGCCGCGCCGTGATCGCCAGCCACACCGGGATGATGATCGCGTAGCACTGCGTGAGAAAAGCCGACGTGCTCGCCGCGGTAAATTGCAGCGCGTCGTTCTGCAAAAACATCCCGCCCGCGGTGAACAGCCCCAGCACCACGCCCTGTTTCACCTCGTTGCGCGTGATCTGCACGATCGATCGCGGCCGCCAGATAATGAGGACCGCCACCGCCAGCAGGAAGCGCGGCGCCATCGTGTAGATCGCGGCGAACCACGGGCCGGCCTCCGGTAGCATCGCCGCGTGCATCAACAGCAGCGTCTTCACGATCGGGAAGCTCACCGCCCAAAACAGGTTCGCGAGCACCAGCATGAAGATGGCCCGCGCGCGCTGGGGATGATGGGGATCCTGCATGGGAAACCACCCAGCGTGGGCCGCGGCCCGCACGCCGCCAAGTGAATTGGCATGGGTGCACCCGCGTTCTCGTTCCTCTTCGTCTTGCTCGTTCGTCCGAAATTTTCCGGGCATAAAAGATTACGCGAAAGCGAAACGAGAAAGATTTCCTGGCTCGCCCAAAACAGGCCGGCGCGGCGTCCCCCGGGCCCGGCATCTGCGGCGTTTACTTCCGCCTCGCCCGCGCCACACTGCCGGGTCTACCCCCGCTCGATGCGCCTCCAGCGCGCCGGGCTGTCATGTCCCCTCCCCACTACGATCTGATTGCGATCGGCTCCGGGCCCGCCGGCGAAAAAGGCGCGGCCCAGGCGGCGTATTTTGGCAAACGCGTCGCGCTGATCGAGCGCGAGCCCGTGCTCGGCGGCGCCGCCGCCAACACCGGCACGCTGCCGTCGAAGACGCTCCGCGAAACCGCGCTCTATCTCTCCGGCTTCCGCCAGCGCGGACTCTACGGCGTGAACATGTCGCTCAAGGACAAGGTCACCGCGCGCGATTTTCTGTTTCGCGAGCGCCAGGTGCAGCACACCGAGCACACGCGGATCATGGCCAACCTCAAGCGCCACCAGGTCGCGCTCTATAACGGCCACGCCTCCTTCGTCGATGCCCACACCATCCGGCTTGAGAACCGCGGCGCCACCGCCACCACACTCACCGGTGACGTCGTGCTGATCGCGACGGGCTCGCACCCGTTCCGGCCGCCGGTATTTCCATTTCACGACGCGCGCGTCTACGACTCCGACACGATTCTGATGATGCACGACATCCCGCGCGAGATGCTCGTCGTGGGCGGCGGCGTGATCGGTTGCGAGTATGCGTGCATTTTCGCCGCGCTCGGGATCAAGGTCACGCTCCTCGAGGGCCGCGACCGGCTGCTCACGTTCCTCGATCCGGAAGTTTCACAACTGCTCACGCGCAGCATCATCGAGATGGGCGTCGACGTCCGGTTCAATGAGCAGGTCGCGGCCGTCGCGGTAAATCCCGACCTCCTCACCGCCACGCTCGGCTCCGGCGGAAAAGTTTCTGTCGACACCATCCTCGTCGCCGCCGGCCGCAGCGGCAACACCGACTCGCTCAATCTGCCCGCCGCCGGCCTCGCCGCCGCGAAGCGCGGTCTCCTCGACGTCAACGCCAACTACCAGACCGGCGTCCCGCACATCTACGCGGTCGGCGATGTGATCGGTTTTCCCGCGCTCGCCGCGACCTCGATGGAGCAGGCGCGCGTCGCGATGGTCCACGCCTTCGATCTGAAATACAAAACGCGCGTTGCCCCCATCCTGCCCTACGGCATCTACACAATCCCCGAGTGCTCGATGGCTGGCGAGACCGAGGAGTCACTCACGAAACGCGGCGTCGCTTACGTCTCCGGCACCGCGCGCTACGACGCCAACGCCCGCGGACAAATCATCGGCGCGAAAAACGGCTTCCTCAAACTGCTCTTCGCCACCGACACGATGCGGCTGCTCGGCGTGCACGTCATCGGCGAACAAGCGAGCGAGGTCGTCCACATCGGCCTCGTCGCGCTCCACGCCAATGCCGGCGCCGATCTTTTTATCGAGACGTGCTTCAACTATCCGACGCTCGGCGAACTCTACAAATACGCCACCTACGATGCCCTCGGCCGCCGCGCCAAGCTCCGCGGCGAGTCGAGCGCCCCGTTCGATCCGCTCGCGAAAGATGTCGCCGCGACGCCCGCCGCGGCACCAAATTAAAAATTCGCGGTCGCAGCATCGCCCCGTCCAAATTTCTTCTCACAAAACGCTCGTTCGCTCGTCTCACTGTTTGCGCCCCATGAAAGCCGCCCCGCTGCTACTCGCCGCTTCGCTGGCCGCGAACGCTTTGCTGTTCGGTGCGCTCGCCTTCCAGCCCGCGCTCGCGCCACCGGCCTTCCGGGATTTTTTCACGCGGCATTTTCATGCCGACGATCCGGTCGCCGAACCCGCGCCGGCCGTCGTTCCGCCGCCGCCCGCTGAAAAAATCAAACTTTGGGCCGCACTCGAGACCGACGATCTCGGGTCGCTTATCGCGCGGCTCCGCGCCGCAGGTTTCCCGCCGGAAATTATCCGCGCAGTCGTGCAGGCCGAGGTCAACGCCCGCTACAACGCCCGCCTCCGCGCGCTGCAAGACCCCGACCCCAACACGCCGTTCTGGAAAATCCCGTCGTCCATGGTCGCGTTCGGCGCTACGTCCAAAACCCGCGAAGAGATCAACCAGCTCCAGCGTGAACGGACCAAGCTCATCCGCGATCTCCTCGCCGATCCATTTTTTGCCACCAACGACGTCACCACCGCGCAGCGCCGCCAGTTCGGCAATCTCGACCGCACCAAAATCGACGCCGCGCAGCGCGTCGAGGACGACTACGCCGAGATGACTTCCGCCATCCGCGCCGCGATGAAAGGCGTCACGCTGCCCGAAGATCGGGAAAAACTCGCGCTGCTCGAACGCGAGAAACGCGCCGATCTCGCCGCGCTGCTCTCCCCAGCCGATCTCGCCGACTACGAACTGCGCTCGTCGCCGATCACCTCGCTCCTGCGCGGCCAGCTCAATGGCTTCGCGCCCACCGAGGCGGAGTATCGCGCGATTTTTCAGATGCAGCAGGCGTTGGGAGAAAAAAATTCCTCCAACGGCATGCCACTCGGAGGCGGGGATTATCAGCAACGCCAGGCCGCCCTCGAACAACTCGAGACCCAGCTCAAAACCACGCTCGGCGAGGCGCGCTACGCCGACTACGCGCGCGAGACGAACTATGAATACCAGCAGCTCAAGCGCATCGCGCAGCGCGAAAATCTCCCGGCGGAAACCGCCAGCCGCGCGTTTGGTCTGCGCGAGAGCATCGCCCAGCAGTCCAACCGCATCTTCGACGACACCGCGCTCACCGACGACCAAAAGCGGTCGGCATTGCAGTCGCTCGCGCAGGGCACCCGGACCCAATTGCTCGCGACGCTCGGGCCCATCGCCGGCCCGGCTTACCTCAAAATCGTCGACAATCAATGGCTCAACCCCGTGGAACGCGGCGCTGCCGTGAAGTTCACCGGCACCTCTATGAGCATGAGCAACGGCAACGCGATGGTCGTCTTCGGCGGCGGTCCTAGTTTGAGCAACCTACCTCGCCCGCCGCCGTAACCCGCGCCTACGCCGATGAAAATTTCCGCCCTCGTCCTGCCCGCCTCGCTCGCCGCCAACGTCGCGCTCGTCGCCTTCGTGATCGTCGGCGCGATGGACGATTCCGCCGTCGCGAAATCGGCGGACGCCGCGGCGGCGAAAGAAAATCTCCCGCCGCCGCGCGCGACCGACGTCACACCCGGCGCGGAGACGTGGGCCGCGTTGAAATCCGGCGATTTGAAAGAGCAGCTCGCGCGGCTCCGCGCCGAGGATTTCCCCCCCACGCTCAGCCGCGCGATTCTCGCCGCGCAAATCCATGAGGGTTTCGCCACGCGCCGCAAGGCGCTTGAGGCGAAGGAGGGCGAGCAGCCCTATTGGAAAAACCCCCGGCCCGATCCGGCAATGCAGGCCGAGTGGAACGGGCTCTGGCGGGACGAGCAAAAAGCCGTCAAGGATCTCCTCGGCTCCGATCCCGACACCGGCCTCGCCGCCACGTTGCGCCGGCAACTGCCCGACTTGTCCGACGAAAAAATCGAAACACTCACCGCGATCCGCGAGCGCATCGATCAACAGCGGCAGGATTTGGCGATGACGTTCGGCAACACCTGGCTGCCGGAGGAACAGGCGAAATATCAGGCCTTCGACCAAGTGTTGCACGACGAATTCGCCGCCACGCTCACGCCGCAGGAACTCGAAGACTACGATCTGCGGACGGGCCGCACGGCGAACCAACTCCGCAACACTCTCTCCGCGTTCGATGTCACCGAGCAGGAGTTTCGCTCCCTCTTCAAATTGCAGAGCGCGTTCGACGGGCAGTTTCCGTCGTTCACTTCTTCGCCGTCGGAAGAGCAGATGAAAGCCCGCAGTGAGGCGCAAAAGCAGTTGAGCGACGACATCAAGGCGGCGCTCGGCGATCAGCGTTTCACGGACTATCAGCGCGCGACCAATTACAATTTCCGCCAGACCAGCCAGCTCGTCGCGCGGCTTGATTTGCCGCCAGAAACTACGAACCAGATTTACGCCGTGCAACAGGACACCCAGCAACGCGCCAGCGCCATCCGCCGCGCCGGCGGTTCGCCCGACGCCGTCGCCGCGCAACTTTCCGCGCTCGCCGACGAGGCGCAGGCAAAAATCACCACGACGCTCGGTGCGAGCGGCGGCGACGCCTACAAGCAATACGGCGGGCAGTGGCTGCAAAATCTCCGGCCCCGCCCGCCGAAGAACTGATTTGTTACCGCGCCGCGGCTCGACAAGTGCGCCCGCCGTCGTGATTTTGCCCGCATGGCGAAATCCCGCGGTGCATCCCGGCTGCCGAAACGCGACTACGAGGCGCGCGTGCCCGCGTTGCGCGCCGGCCTCGTGCAGATGCAGGTCGAGCTCCAGCACGCGCCGTTTCCCGTGCTGCTCGTGATCGCGGGCGACGAGGCCGCGGGCAAGGGCGAAGTCGTCAACCTGCTCAATGGCTGGCTCGACCCGCGCGGCGTCGAGACCTTCGCGTTTCACGAGCCGACCGACGAGGAGCGTGAACGTCCCGCGATGTGGCGCTACTGGCGCTGCCTGCCGCCGCGCGGCCGCATGGCGATCTACGCGGGCGGCTGGCACACGGACGCACTCGGCGAGAATCCGCATACGCCGGCGGAGCTCGCGCATTTTCGGGAAACGCTCGGCCGCCTCGCGCATTTCGAGGGCCTGCTCGCCGCGGACGGCGCGCTCATCGTGAAAATCTGGCTGCGCCTTTCGAAGGACGCGCAACGCAACCGGCTCCACGAACTCGAGGACGATCCCGACACTGCGTGGCGCGTCACGCCCGCCAATTGGAAAAGCCATCGCGACTACGAACGGCTCACGCGGCTCGCCGCCGCGATGCGCCGCGCCACGCACCGGCCCGGCGCGCCGTGGCACGTGATCGACGCGACCGATCCGCGGACCCGCAACCTCGCGATCGGTGACTGCCTGCTGACGCGTTTCCGTGCGCACCTCCGCGCGCGGAAAAAAATCCCGGCGCCGGTGAAACCCCACCGCGTGACCGCGCTGCGGCCCGCCGGTCTGCAGCGGTTGCTCGCGCTGCCGCTGGATCAGGTGCTGTCGGAGGAGGCCTACCAGTTGAAACGCGACAAGTGGCTCGGCCGGCTCAACCGCGCCGTCCGCAGCGCCGCCGAGCGCGGGCGCTCGATCGTGTGGGTGTTCGAAGGCTGGGATGCCGCCGGCAAGGGCGGCGCGATCCGCCGGCTCACGAGCGCAATCGACGCGCGCGACTGCCGCGTGATCCCGATCGCGAAGCCGACGGACGAGGAAAAATCGCAGCACTATCTCTGGCGTTTCTGGCGCCACGTGCCCCGCGCCGGGCGCGTCACGATCTCTGATCGATCGTGGTTCGGGCGCGTGCTGGTCGAGCGGCTCGAGGGGTTTTGTCGCGAGGACGAGTGGCGGCGCGCGTTTGCGGAGCTCAACGATTTCGAAACCCAGCTGACCGCTCACGGCATCATTGTGCTGAAATTCTGGCTGCATCTGTCACGCGACGAGCAGTTGCGTCGTTTCCGTCATCGCGAAGAAACCGACTACAAGCGCCACAAGATCAATTCCGAGGACTGGCGCAACCGCCGCAAATGGCGCGCCTACGAGGTCGCCGTCGGCGACATGCTCGCGCTCACGCACCATGCCGGCGCGCCGTGGCACCTCGTGCCCGCCGACAACAAGCGGCACGCCCGGCTCGAGATTCTGAAAACATCGTGCAAACAAATCGCCGCGGCGCTCGGAGCGTAGCGCCGGTCTCCGACCGGAGATGGGGAAAAACCACGCAGGTTCACCGCGGATGACGCGGACAAAAACCATCGCCGGTCATTCTGGGCGCAGCGAAGAATCCCGGGTGGCTCTCGCTTGCGCGCATCCGGTTGGATTCTTCGCTGCGCTCAGAATGACAAAAAGAATGCCCGCCGTGGGATCCCGGCGCGGTCCACGTCGCAACCCGCGGTCAAAAGTCGCCCGTTCGCCGGGAGCGGGTTGAAAACCCGCCCTACTTTTTTCCCACGCCCCGCGCCGCGCGATAGCGTTCAAACGCCGCTTCGAGCTCCGGCAGGCGCACGGGTTTGACAAGGTAATCGTCGATGCCCGCCGCCTTGGCCCGGAGCTTCTGTTCTTCGCGCGCATCGGCCGTGAGCGCGGAAATCCAAATCGTCTGGGCGCGCACGCCGGCCCGACCCGCGCGGATTTGCTCGAGCGCACCGAGGCCGTCGAGTTCCGGCATGTGCAAATCCAGCAGCACAAAATCGTAATTGGCGGCGCGGAGGGCCAGTTCTTCCACGGCCAGCCGACCATTCGCCGCCACCTGCCAGGTGCAGCCGAGGTTCGTCAGGATTTTCTGCATCAGCCGCTGGTTCGCGGTGTTGTCCTCGACCAGCAGCACACGCAGCCCGAAATGCGTCGGCGGGGGCGCCTCGAGCGGGGCGGCGGGGCGCAGTCCTTGTAGCAGCCCGAAGAGCGCCGCGTGGTGCAGCGGATAATTGATCACCAGCCGGAAATGCGGCCGCAACGCCGTGCGTGCCTCGGTGCTGAGCGTGACGGGCACGAGGGCAAACGTCTTCGCGGGGGGCAGGCCGCGCGTGGGTGTCGCGGGCGCTGCGAGCGTGCGTGCCAGCGATTCATCCACCATGACCAACGCGATGTCCCAGCCCGACGGCGGCAGCGCCGTGGGCGATTCGACTTCGAAGGCGCGTGCCTGCCAGCGCGCAGCGAGCCGCATCAGCTCGCCGCGAAACGCGCCCGGCGGCGCGACGAGTGCGAGCCGCAGCCCCTCGAGCGACGGCGCCACCGCCGCCGGGCTCGCCACCGCCGCGCGCAGCGTGAAGGAAAACGTCGCGCCGCGGCCCGGTTCGCTCTTCAGCGAAATTTCGCCGCCCATCAGCCGCACCAGATCGCGGCTGATGGCGAGGCCGAGGCCGGTGCCGCCGTGTTTGCGCGTCGACGAGGCGTCGAGCTGGCTGAACGGTTTGAACAGTTTCGTGCCTTCCCCCGCCGCGATGCCGATGCCGGTGTCACGCACGGCGAACAACAACGTCGTTTCCGCAACCGGGCCGGGGACCGCGGGCGCCGATCCGGCGGCCCGCGCGAGCGCGACGGTCACCTCGATCTCGCCGGCTTCGGTGAATTTCACCGCATTGCTGATCAGGTTGACCAGCACCTGGCGCAGGCGGCCGCTGTCGGTGACAATCATCGCGGGCACGTCGTCGTCCACCCAGTGGAGCAAATTGAGTTTCTTCGCGCTCGCGCCGTCGGCCAGGAGATCGAGCGCCTCCTCGATGCACTCGCGCGGACCGCACGGCGCCAGCTCGAGGGTCAATTTCCCCGTCTCAATCCGCGCGAAGTCGAGGATGTCACCGGTGAGCTGCATCAACGCCTCGCCGCCCGTGCGGATCGTTTCGACGTAGTCGCGCTGCTCGGCCGTGAGCGGGGAGCTGAGCAGCAGATTGGTGAAGCCGATGATGCCATTGAGCGGCGTGCGCACCTCGTGGCTCATCGTCGCGAGGAACTGGCCCTTCGCGCGATCGCCCGCCAGCGCGAGATCGTGGGCTTCGCGCAGCTCGGCTTCCTGGCGCTTGATGTTGGTGGCGTCGTCGAACACCGCGATAAAGCACGCCAGCGCGCCGTCGCGATCCTTCACCGGAGTGATGATGCCGCGCACGGGATAGGTGGTCCCGTCCTTGCGCCGGTTGAACCATTCGCCTTCCCACGGCTGGCCCGAGCGCACGGTCGAAACCATCTCGGCGAGCCGCTCCGGCGGCGTGTCGTCCACTTGGAAGTCGCGCCACTTGCGCCCGATCAATTCGCGGCGCGAGTAGCCGGTTTGCCGGCAGAGGCCGCGGTTCGCAAATTCGATCACACTGTCGAGATCGATGATCATGAGCGCGGAGTGGCTCTGCTCCATCGCCTCGGACAGGTTTCGAATTGCCTCCTGCTGCTCGTGCTGGCGCCGCACAATCAACCAGCCGGCAAACGGCAGCCCGAGCAGCAGCCACGCCGCAATCGCGCGCACCGTCAGCGCACCCCACAAATCGCCCTGCCATTCGCTCGCCGCGAGATTCATCCCGACGATTTCCCGTTGCGGCCAGTCGGGCCTCCCGGACGGCGACTCCGCGATCAGGGCATAGCCGGTCACCCACGTCTCTGGGCCACCCGTCAGGGAACCGTCCATCGCCGGCACGCCCGCGCGCGCGATCAACTGCAGGCCCGGCAGATCCGCCGCGGCGGGAAATTCGTCTCCCGGCAGCGCCTCCTCCTTGCTCCCCGCCGCCGTCGAATCCGCGAGATAGATCACGCGGCCCGTCTCTGGCACCACGCGCAGGATGAACACGCCGCGCACATGCCGGTTCACGGCGCGCAACTCGCCCAGCCGGCGTTTCATCATCGCATAACCCGGCAGCGCTGTGTCCGCCCGCGTGCCGGTGAGCCCGCGCACGTCATTCGGATCAAACGCCACCGCGCAACGCTTCGCGCCGTCGATCAGCCCGTCGAAGATCCGTTCCCGCGCGCCGCGATAACCGAGCCAGCCGGCGCCGAGGCC
>JBBRLB010000054.1:0-37627 GCA_038231575.1 Opitutales bacterium
CTCGCTCCGGTCGGCCTACGGCCGGCCTCCGCGAGGGATCGACAACCCCACCTCCGTCCGCCATATTAACCAACCTCCCGGACTAACACTCTGCCCGGCCCGAATCCCGCGTCCCCGTCAGCTTGAGAAAGAAGACGAAGAGAAACAAACCACGATCGTTAGCTACGTTGTCTCACTAAAATCTGAGATGCCACTAAGCGACGGTATTCAAGACGAGTTTGAACACGTGATAACGCTCGATTGGGAGCGTGAACGAGGAACGTTTGTTCGAGTTCGAGTCATTCTTCCAGCAGGGGAATACAAAAAAGCCTGCGATGCGCACAAGGATGGTAAGAAGATTGTCGTTAGCGGCATTCCACAAAAAGAAGGCAAATTCTGGATCCTTACTCGACCGTCCGAGATCAAGTTTCACGCCTAACGCAATAGCGCTCCTACTCCGGGCTGCTCGACCTAAACAGCCAGCCATGGATCGATTGCTGGCCGACCACGGGGAAGCCGGGAAAGAGTTGACGGGTGAACGTTGAAGCAGAGAGCTAACCCGGTCGCGCGCGGCGATGAACTACGGCGTGATCGTCTTGATCGCTTGGGTGCGATGCCGGCGGTAAATCGAGAAATCGCGCTTGTCCGTCGTATAGACCACCGCGTCCGCGATGGTTTCACTGAGGCGCACGATGCAGGCGTCCGCGAACTGCCTTTTCGGGTAACGCTTCATCATCACAGCCATCGCCTCGGACTCGGTGGGCAGCAGCGGCACGATGCGGAGCGTGCCGCGGCGCACCATTTCCATGAGCAACGGGCCGGAACCCGGCACGAGATACTCCGTCTCGGCAATCACGGCCTCGCACGTGGTCAGGGCCGTGCGCAATTCGCCGAAACATTCCGCCGCCCAATCGTGAAACTGATCCGACGCGTCGATAAAACCCACCAGCAGACCCGTATCGGCGATGGGCTTCACGTGCGGTTGCGACCGAAACCGGCCAGACGCTTGACGCGGGTGCCGGTGCGGAGTGCCCCGCGCAAATCGGCCAGTTGTTCACCCAGCGATGGGCCAGCGCCGGTGCCTGTGGCGCGAAAGACGAACGCCTGTCCCCGTCGATCGCGCACGATGACCTCGTGACCATTTGCCGCCGCTTTCTTGATGCGGGCAAAATCACGGATGAACTCGCGCGTCGTCGTGGTGGCCATGGCATACAACGGTGCGTGACATCGGTGAGGCGTCAAGCCCGCGGGCGTCCGCTTGCGCTCTACGCTGAAGCAGGTCTCAGAAGCAATTAACCACCGATGGCTTTCCCTCCCTGGAAATCTTGAGCGTGAAGCTCCGGCTGATCGCCTTCGCGCCAAAATTTCGTGGCCCGCTGATCGCGGGCCCGTCGGCGATTAGCCGACCCCAGTCCACTCCGCGAAGGCGATAAGCCGGAGCGACCGTTCCAAAATTTCGCCCATCCGCGAAATCGATTAGCGGTTCACTTCCGCCGCGAATCCGCCCACGGTTTTTTACTCAAGACCATGTCACTCCGCCCACCCCACTTGCTTGCCGCTTTTGTATCTGCCGCCGCGTTGCTCTCGGCTCGGGCCGAGACGCTCGTGCTCACCAATGCCCGCGTTTACACGGCCAATGATTCCGCGCCAAGGGCGGAGGCGGTCGTCGCGACGGACGGGAAAATTATTTTCGTCGGCTCGGCGGCGGACGCGAAGGCGCGCACGCCGGCGGGCGCGAGGGTGATCGATCTGCACGGGGCCACGGTGCTGCCGGGGTTCACCGATGCGCATGCGCATCTCGCGGGGGTCGGGTTTCGCGAACTCACTTTCAACCTCGAGGGCACGACCGGCATCGCGGACTTGCGGGCGAAGCTGAAGGCGCGCGCGGCCACGACCGCAAAAGGCGCGTGGCTCGTCGGGCGCGGCTGGATCGAATCGAAGTGGTCGCCACCGGCGTTCCCCACCTGCGCCGATCTCGATGCCGCCGCACCGGATCATCCCGTGGTGCTGGGGCGCTCCGACGGCCATGCGCTCGTCGCCAACAGCCTCGCGCTCCAGCTCGCCCACCTTGATCGCGCCACGCCGAATCCCGCCGGCGGGGAAATTCTCCACGATGCCGCGGGCGAGCCGACCGGCATGTTGATCGACAACGCGCAGGCGCTCGTGCGCCGGCTCGTGCCCGCTGCCACCGACGAGGAGACCGCGCACGCCCTCGAGGTCGGCGCCGCGCGCGAGGTGACGCTCGGTTGGACGCAGGTCCACTCCGCCGGCAACAGCTACACCGAGGCGAAGCTGATGGAGCGCCTCATCCGCGAGGGAAAAATCAAGCTGCGGATTTCCGACACCATCAGCGCCCCGACGGCCGACGCCACGCGCCTGATGGACGAGGGCGCGACAATCGATGAATTCGGCGGACGCTTCACCCTGCGCGGATTGAAACTCTACATGGATGGCGCCCTCGGGTCGCGCGGCGCGGCGCTGCTCGAGCCCTACAGCGATTCGCCCGACCGCACGGGCCTGTTTCTCACCACGCCGGAACAAATCTATCCCGTGCTCGTCCGCGCACTGAAAACCGGCATCCAGATCCAGACCCACGCCATCGGCGATCGCGGGAACCGCACGATTCTCGATCTCTACGAAAAAGCGTTCGCGGAAGTGCCCGTCGCCCAGCGCAAAGTCGCGAACCCGCGTTGGCGGGTGGAGCACGCGCAGATCATTTCACCGGTGGACATCCCGCGCTTCGCGAAGCTCGGCGTGCTTCCCTCGATGCAGGCGTCGCACGCGATCGGGGATTTGTCTTTCGCGCCGGCGCGCCTCGGTGCGGCGCGACTCAAGGGCGCGTATGCGTGGCGCTCGTTGATCGACGCGGGTTCGATCATTCCCGGTGGCTCGGATGCGCCGGTCGAGCGCGGCGAGCCGATGATCGAGTTTTATGCGGCGGTCGCCCGGAAAGCGCTGGATGGTTTCTCGAATGACGACTGGCACCGCGAGGAACGCGTGACGCGCGTCGAGGCGCTGAAGATGTTTACCCGCTGGCCGGCGTATGCGGTGTTTCAGGAAAACGAGCGCGGCACGATCGAAGTCGGCAAGGCGGCCGATTTCACGGTGCTGTCCGCCGACATCATGGAGATTCCCGAGGCGGAAATATTAAAGACGACCTGTGTGATGGCGGTAATCGGCGGCGAGATCGTCTTCCGTAAATAGGGAGTGGCTCCGGCCGCGACTGCGCCCGGATTCCCTCCGCTTCAGGCTCGTTTAAACCTTTTGCGCCACCTAACTCCACTGCGTCCCCCCCCGCCCGTCCCGCTCCACCCCGAACCTGTTTTCCACTCATGAGTGATCCCGCTGACAAGCGTCCCGCCCCCGCCGCGCCGACTGGTTTCTGGCCGCACGGCTGGTGGAAAATCATGGAGATGCGGATCGGCATCCTGCCGCTGCCGATCGCGGTGATCCTCGCGGCGTTGCTCACGACGTTTGTCGCGACGGGCAAGTTTCCCGCGAGCGGCAAGAAGCCCCAGGAGGTGTGCACCATGCTCGCCGTCCTCGCGCTCGGCGGGTTCGTCTGCGCAGAAATCGGCAAGCGGCTGCCGCTGATCAAGAACGTCGGTGGCGCAGCGATCTTCGCGACCTTCATCCCGTCCTACCTCGCGTTTCACGAATACCTGCCGAAGGTCATCGTGCAATCAGTGACGGATTTCACCACCGTCACCAACTTCCTCTATCTCTTCATCGCCTGCATCATCGTCGGCTCGATCCTCAGCATGGATCGCACGGTGTTGATCAAGGGGTTCCTGAAAATCTTTATCCCCCTCGCCGCCGGCTCGATCGCGGCGGCGCTCGTCGGCACGGGCGTCGGCACGCTGCTCGGGCTCGGTGCGAAGCATACCTTTTTCTACGTCGTCGTCCCCATCATGGGGGGTGGCGTCGGCGAGGGCGCCCTGCCGCTGTCGACCGGCTACGCGGAAATCCTCCACCTGAAACAGGGAGACGAATTTGCGCGCGTGCTGCCGCCAGTGATGTTTGGCAGCCTCACCGCGATCCTCCTGTCCGGCGCGCTCAATTTCGTCGGAAAAAAATATCCGAAGCTCACCGGCGAGGGCCGAATGCAACCCGGCGAACACGACGACCTCCAGCCGCAGAGCGAGGAAATCACCGGCCAGATGGACGTGAGCCACATCGCGGCGGGAGCGAGCATCGCGATTACGCTTTATCTGCTCGGCGTCGCCGCGAACACGCTGCCGCCGGAGACGTTTCGTTTTCCCGCGCCGGTCGTGATGCTGTTTCTCGCCGTCGCCGTGAAGCTCGCCTTCGGTGTGCCGCCGGTGCTGCAGCAAGGCGCGGGCGTGGTCTATAAATTCTTCCGCACCGCGGTGACCTACCCGTTGCTCTTCGCGATCGGGGTCGCGCTCACGCCGTGGGACAAACTCATGGCCGCGCTGCATCCCGCGAATCTCGCGACGATCATCGCGACCGTGGTCACGTTGATGGGCACGGGCTTCGTGGTCGGACGCTGGGTGAAGCTCTATCCGATTGAGGCCGCGATCGTGAACGCGTGTCACTCCGGGCAGGGCGGCACCGGCGACGTCGCGATTCTGACGGCGGCGAACCGGATGCAGATGATGCCGTTCGCGCAAATCGCCACGCGCATCGGCGGAGCGATCACGGTGACGCTCGCACTCATCGCGTTGAAGTCGCTTTCGTAACGAAAGCCGCCATGTCCGCCGACTTTGCCACTGCCGATCTCTGCGATGCCGCGGGCGAGCGCGGCCAGTCGTGCCTGATTCAATTTCGGCAATTCGGCGGACGCCGGGCGTTCCGCGGAAAAATCCGCACCGTGCGCGTCCATGCCGACAACGCGCTCGTGCGTCGCGTTCTTGAAACACCCTCGGCCGGCGAAGTGCTCGTGGTCGATGGCGGTGGCTTTCTCGGCGCGGCGTTGCTCGGCGATCAGTTGGCGACGCACGGAATTAGAAACGGTTGGAGCGGCGTGGTGATTCACGGCGTGGTGCGCGACTCCGCGATGCTCGGACAAATGGATTTCGGCGTGAAGGCGCTGGGCACGAATCCGCAGCGCGGCGCGAAGCTGGGCGCGGGCGAAATCGATGTGCCGGTGACGTTTGGCGGCGTGACGTTCACGCCCGGCCACTGGCTCTACAGTGATGACGACGGGATTCTCGTCGCGGCCGAGTCTCTACTGCCGTCGTGAAAGCGGGCTGAGCCTAGCTGTTGGTTGGCGTGCGCTTCCCACCTCTCGCGCGATGTCGGACTGCGCAGCCGTTACTTCACCGCCGGCCCGCGCGAGGCCGGGCCAGGGGGGACGGCGGGCGTCGGGAGCGTGCCGAACGGCACGGACGGCTCGCGAGCGTGCGCGGGCCGCAACGTCGCAGCGGGATTTTCCGCGCGCACCACGGCGCCGCTGATTTCAGTGAGCGCCTGGACCAAGGCGGGCTCGTCGCGGCCGCACGCGAGCAGCACTTCGCGTCCGCTCAACCGGCCGGGGACAATCGCGAGCGATCCGGGGGCGTCGGGCAGGACCACGCCAAGTTCACGCGCGAGGGGTGACGCCGCGCCCGCGACCACGAGGCACAAATCATTCGAGCCGGCCTCGACCAGCCGCGAGCAAATGAGCACCACAAACCCGCGCCCCATGACCGCGCGCCGCAACTGGTCCACTGCGCGCTGCACGGCCGGGGTGACCACAACCGCATCCGACGACTCGACGACGATCGCGAGATTGTTGGCGACGCTGACGCGCGGCGCTTCTGCGCAGCCGGGCAGGATCAGCGCCGCTCCCACCACGGCGCTGGACTGAAAAAGGAAGTCGCGTCGGTTCACGGGAGAAACCGGAGCGGGAAATCGCGCAGTTAGCCAGCGCGGACTGGCCGGCGCTCAGGCTTCCTTGAGCTGCACCATCTCGAATTTTGGCGCGAGAATGTGCTGAATCGCAAAGGCCACCAAGTAGGCGCCAGCGCAGATCGCGAACACCGTGGCGTAGCCACCGGTGATGTTGTTCTGCGCTTTGAAGCGATCGAGGATGATGCCAGTGATGATCGGGAAGGCGATGTTCATGCCGGAGCCGACCATGCCGCCGAGCCCGACGACCGAGGCGACGGCGCGTTTCGGAAACATGTCCGACGCCGTCGTGAACAAATTCGCCGACCACGCCTGGTGCGCGGAGCACGCGAACGCGATGAGCAACACCGCCGGCCAGACGCCGACGTCCTTCACGAACACGATCGGCAGCACGCAGCACGCGAAGACAAACATGCCGGTCTTGCGCGCGCGGGTGACGGACCAGCCGGATTTCACGAGCGCGCCGACGACATAGCCCGCGAAAATGCTGAGCACGGTGGCGATCCCATAAATCACCGCGACGTAAAGCGCGCCTTTTTTGATATCGAGGCCGCGGGTCTGCTTGAAGTAATCCGGCAGCCACGTGAGGAAGAACCACCACACCGGATCGGTGAGGCCCTTCGCGACGACGAACGACCACGTCTGCCGGTAGCTGAGCAGGCTGAGCCAGGAAACCTTTTCGCCGTCGCGGCTGGTGTCGTCGCGGTCGCTGGCGATGTGGTCGAGCTCGGCGGCGTTGGTCGCCTTGATTTTTTCCGGGACGTTGTAGAACGGGAACCAGAGGAACAGCCAGAGGAAGCCCGCGATGCCGGCGAAGATGAACGCCCAGTGCCAGCCGAACGCCAGGGCGATCGCCGGCACGGTGAGCGGTGCGATGATCGCACCGACGTTGGTGCCAGAGTTGAAGATTGCCGTGGCCGTCGCGCGCTCGCGTTTCGGGAACCACAGCGCCACGGCCTTGATCGCCGAGGGGAAATTGCCGCCTTCGCCCAAGCCGAGGGCGACGCGCGCGACGTAGAATCCGCTGATGCTCGCGACAAACGCGTGGCCGATCGCCGCGACGCTCCACATCGCGATCGAGACCGCGTAACCGATCTTCGTGCCGAACTTGTCGACGAACCAGCCGAAGATCAGCAAGCTGAGCGCATACGCAGCCGAGAAGTAGGAGGTGGTCAGGCCGTATTGCTCATTCGTCCAATGCAACTGGTCATCCAGGATCGGCTTGATCAGTGCGAGGATCTGCCGGTCGATGTAATTGATCGTCGTCGCGAAAAAAAGCAGCGCGCAGACGACCCAGCGGTAGTTGGTCGAAACTTGACCGGGGGGAACAGAGGGGTTGGTCGACATAGGGGAAATGAAGATGACTGGGCGGGGCGGCCGCGGAACGTTTTCTAAGATCTTTTTCTGGCCGTCATCCAGAGCGACGGCGAAAGATCACTGTTATCTTACCCAAAGGAAAGCAGCGATGCTTCGTAGTCGCTCAGTATGACGAAAAAACCGGGGCATTGGAAAGACCGCTCGCGTTATTTGGAAAATTCCGGCGCGAGCTGGAGGCCGAAGTAGTCGCGCGCGTTGCCGAAGCAGATGTTGCGCACCATGCCGCCGACGAGCTTGAGATCGCCCGGGACTTCGCCGCGGGCCATGTCATTGCCGAGCAGGCCGCAAAGCGTGCGGCGGAAATACTCGTGCCGCGGGTAACTCACGAAGCTGCGCGAGTCGGTGAGCATGCCGACGAAACGCGAGAGCAGGCCGAGATTCGAGAGCGCGTTCATCTGCCACTCCATGCCCTCCTTTTGATCGAGGAACCACCAGCCGCTGCCGAACTGGAGTTTGCCCGCAATGCTGCCGTCCTGGAAATTTCCCATCATTGTGCCGAGGACGTAATTGTCCGCGGGGTTCACGTTGTAGAGGATCGTGCGCGGGAGCTGATTGGTGGCATCGAGCGTGTCGAGGTAACGCGACAAGGCGCGCGCCTGCGGGAAGTCGCCGATTGAATCGAGGCCGGTGTCGGGCCCGAGCCGGGCAAGGAGGCGCGAGCTGTTGTTGCGAATCGCGCCGAGGTGGAGCTGCTTCGTCCAGCCGCGCGCCGCATCCCAGCGGCCGAACTCGAGCATGAGATAGGAACCGTAGCGCGCCGCATCTTCCGGCGACGCGGCGCGACCACTGCGCGCCGCATCGAAAATCATCCTGGCCTGCGCGTGGGTGCAAGGTTCGGAGAGCGCTGTCTCGAGCCCGTGATCGGAGAGGCGGCCGCCCAGGGCGTGAAAGTCGTCGTGACGCTTTTTCAGCGCGCCGAGCAGATCGTCGAAGGACTTGATGCCATTCGCGACACCGGCGGTGCCGGCGAGTTTCTCGAGCCACGGGTTGAAGTTGGCGGGCGTGCCGACCGCGAGCGCTTTGTCGGGACGAAATGCCGGATAAACCCGCGTCTTCAATTTGCTGGCCGCGATCTTCTTGTGGAGATCGAGCGAGTCGGCGGGATCGTCGGTCGTGCAAACCACGGCGACTTTCGACATCGTGAGCAGGTCGTGCACGCGCAGCTTCGGGAGTTTCGCGTTGGCCTGCTTCCAGATTTTCTCGGCCGACTTGCCGTTCAGCAGCACGTCGACCCCGAAGTAGCGCTTCAGTTCGAGATGCGTCCAATGATAGAGGGGGTTGCGCAGCGTTTCCGGAACGGTCTCAGCCCACGCTTGGAATTTTTCGCGCGGCGAGGCGTCGCCCGTGCAGAACCGTTCCTTCACGCCATTCGCCCGCATCGCGCGCCACTTGTAATGATCGCCGCCGAGCCAGAGCTCGGTGAGGTCGCCGAACTCGTGATTTTTCGCGATGAGATCGGGCGGCAGGTGGCAGTGGTAGTCGTAAATCGGCTCGGCCTTCGCGTAACCGTGGTAGAGATCGCGCGCCTGCTTCGTCGTGAGCAGGAAATCGTCGTGGATGAAGGAACGGGATTTCGGCATGGGGGGAGAGGAAAATTCGGCAGCCCGAAAACCAAGCAACGGGGTTAATTCAGGGCGGCGGGGCGGCGGAATTAAGTTCTTCGGCGCCGCACGAGTTTATTTGGAGATGTCGTTAAGCATCTCCGGGAGCGTGGTGTAACGCTCGAGGAGCTTCCGCGCAGCGGCGCACGTGGCGGCGGGGGCGAGGCCGGTGTTCTCGGCGAGAAACACAATGTAGGTCGCGACGTTCCTCGCGAAATTCAACCGCCCCTCGTCGCTGATCGTGTAGAACCGCGCGCGCTGCTGGTAACCCGCGGGCGTGTGATCGCCGAGCGCGGCTTTTTCGGCGCGGCCACCGGCGGCGAGCACGTGCAGGAAATTATACTCGAACCAGAACATGTGCTCCGGGCTCGGCGCGAGCGACTCGAGCGCCGCGCGCGTCGCGGTCGGATTTGCGAACACGTCGACGCCCTTGCCCGACTTCGCCAGCGCATCGGTGATGAACACGCGCGCCATTTTCTGCTCGGTCGCATCCGCGCTGAACCCACCGAGCACTGCGAGATCGAGGGTGAACTTATACCAGTCGCGCCAGAGCGCCTGGTCGGCCGCATTTTTCGAGGCGAAGAGTGCGCGGCCCATTTCGTAGGTGTAGCGTCCGCTCGTCTTGATCTCGAGCCGACCGCCGGTGACCTGCCCCATGACCTGGTAATTTTCCGCGGATTTTCCGGAACCCGAGTGGTAACCGATGCTCGCGCCGAACTGCTTGCACACCGCCCACTGTTTTTCCGCCAGCCCGCGCAACTGCGCGTTGTCGGGAAACGGCATGTTCTTCTGGAAGCCGAAGGCGGGTGCGACAAAATGAATCTTCATGCCGAGCGCTTCGCACAGCGCCAACATGATCGCGGTCGTCTCGGGCGTGGTGAGGCCAGGCAGTTCGTCGATCGAAAGTTCGCGCAGATAGGTGCGGCCGACGTCGGTCGTGAAAATTTTCGCGCGCGCAGCGGCGTATTTCTCCTCGCGGCGCTTCATCTTTTCCAGCGACGGCCAGACGTAGGCCAGCAGCTTGGCGAACTCGGTCTCGTTGATCGTGAGTCCGGTTTTCGCCACGCGCGCCTTGACCGTCGTCACGATGGCCGCGGGCACCTTCGCCTTCACCCACGCCCCGGCATCATCCGCGACTTTGGTCTGCGCCAGCTCCGGCGAAAGATCGAAGGTGATGTAGCTCGCGAGCACGCAGCCGGTGACGAGCGCGTCTTCGCGGTTGTCGAACTTGCCGCCAATCGGCTGATGGTCGGCGTTGAACGACCACGCGATCCCACGGCGGTGAAACCCGTTTTTCAGTTTCGAAATGACGCAGCCGTGGCTCATGCCCTCGACGCTCTGGCCTTGGTGACCCTCGGGCACGTTGGTGCCGATGAAGGGGAACGGCACGGTGTCGAGTTTGCCCGCGAGCATCACGTCGACATCGTAGACGAGCTCGCGCGGGATCGAATTCTGGTTGGCCGTCATGCCGAGCGAGACCGCGCTCATCGCCCACTCCGTCGCCGGCCAGTGCAGCGTGGTGAAACGCGCGCCGAGACCGAGCGTGCTCTGGCCGAGCTTGTCGCCGGCGGTCGGGAAAATCGTCGAGGCAGCGTTGTGCTCCTGCGCCAGATTTTTCAGGTGGAGCAAATTCGCGAAGGTCGCGGGGAACACCGTCGAACCGTCCGCGAGCGCTTCGCCGTCGGCGAGCGCCGCGGTGTTTTTCGCCGCGAGTTTCCACGCGCAGTCGCCGGTCGCAGCATCCTCGAGTAACGCGAATTCGCCCGGTTTGGTCGCAAAGCGGCTTTTCTCGTAAACCTTTACGCTGGCGGCGCCGGATTTGAGTTTCGCCGCGAGCGCCGGCCAATCGAGGCAGAAGTCGGGCGACACACAGGGGTTGGTCGCAATCCGAAGGTTATTTTTAAGGAGAAACGCGTTGATGGCAGACATGGAATTTTTCGCGGGACAAGAAGTCGCGCAGATTCCGCGGAGGCTGACAAGCCCGTGGTTCGGACTCGTGTCCGCTTTTCTTCGGGCCGCTCCCCTAGCGACCGGCTTTCGACGCGCCGGCGTTGCCGAGTCGCGCAGCGAGCACCGCATCGAGTTGCTGGCCGCGCACATCTTTCGCAATGATTCGACCTTCGAGATCGAGGAGGAAACTCGCGGGCAAGGCGCTCACGTTATAGCGGGCGGCCAGGGGAGTTTTCCAGCCGCGTAGATCGGAGAGTTGCCGCCAAGTCGCACCGTCCTTCGCGATCGCCGCCTTCCAGGCGGAGGCATTTTCGTCGACCGACACCGCGAAGATTTCAAATCCCGCCGCGCCATATTGCCGGCGTAGCTCGAGGTAGTGCCGGTTTTCCGCGCGGCACGGCCCACACCACGACGCCCAGAAATCCACGAGCACATATCGCCCGCGCAAATCGGCCAGCGCGATCGTCGTGCCGTCGGGCGCCGGGCCCGCGAGCGCGGGCGCCACCGCGCCGAGCGCGACGGCGCGGAACCGCACGATGCGCTCCTCCATCAACCGTGCGATTTCAGCTTTCGGCTGGCTCCCCGAAAACTCCTTCACCACCGCCGCGAGTTCCTCCAACCGGTAGTCGCCGTCCCAACGCAACGATGCCGCATAGAGCGCCGCCGATCCGCGCAGCCGCGTGAGCGTGAAATCGTTCAACTCGTGCCGGTGCTCGCGGTAGCCAACGACCTCCGCCTCTGCGAGCCGGGCGACTTCCGCCGCGTTGCCGGCGGCTTCAGCCGCCGCCCCGGCCGTCCGCACCGGCAACACGAGCCGCGCGAGTGATTCGCGGCGGAATTTTTCGTAGGCCTCAAACAACGTTTGGTCGGCCCCGCCCGCTACGAGAAGTCCTCCCCCTTCACCCGCCGTCACGCGCAAGACCGCGCCTTCGCCCGCGACAAACGCCACCTCCACCTCGCCCACCCGCAACGTGAAAAGCCCCGCCTCGGCCGCGATCGGCAAACGAAATTTCCCGCCCTCCAATTTCCCCTCCGCGACCGGCACCGACCCTCGTGTCTCCAGCGATTCCCGCAGCACCGCGATCGGACCGACGCCGCTGGTCGCGGGCAACTCTCCCGACAGTTCAAATGCCGCGTGCAACGCACCGACGCCGGCAAACGTCGCAAACCAAAACCAGCGCAGGGCGGCGAAAGACGAAGCGAACATTTCTCGAACAAACGCAACCGGCGCATTTCCGCAATCACTTCAACTCGACTGTCAGCCCGTGTGGACGCCGGTCTCGCCCCGCACAATCGCGCGGTGCGACGAGTGCGTGTCCGATTTTGGTTTGTCATCGCGAGGCCGACCAAGTCGGCCGTGTCGATCCAGCCAGATTGCTTCGTCGTCCCGCCGTTGGTGGGACTCCTCGCAATGACAACTTAGGACCCACCGTGAATTTCGGCCCGTCTTCGCTTTCGGGATTGCACGCCTGCGCGCGCCCGCTCTGTTCGACCTTTCTCTTCGCATGTCCGTCGCCGCCACGCCCTCCCCCACGCTCCCGAATCCCGATCACGTTCTGCGCCTCGCCGCCGAACTGAACATCAAGGTGGCCCAAGTCGCGGCCACCGCCCAACTCCTCGCGGAGGGAGCGACGGTGCCGTTCATCGCCCGCTACCGCAAAGAGGTCACCGGCGAACTCGACGAAGTTCAAATCACCTCGATCCGCGATCGGCTCGAACAACTCCGCTCGATCGACGAACGCCGCGCCGCCATCCTCGCCTCGCTGCAGGAGCGCAACCTCCTCTCGCCCGCGCTCGAAAAAGCGATCAACGCCGCCGATTCGCTCACCGTTCTCGAAGATATCTACCTGCCCTTCCGTCCGAAGAAGCGCACGCGCGCCACGATCGCGAAGGAGAAAGGCCTGGAGCCACTCGCCGATCTGCTGTGGGCGCAGGAGCCGGCCACCGATCCCCTCGCCGCGGCGCAAGCTTACGTCGGACGCGACTACACGGCCGACGACGGTAAAAGCGTCGTCTCCCAGATCGCCTCGACCGATGAAGCGCTCGCCGGCGCGCGTGACATTCTGGCTGAGCGGATCAGCGATGACAAAGACGCCCGAGCCCGTCTTCGTCTCGTCTTTCAAAAAAACGCCGTCGTCTCCTCGAAAGTGCTCCACGGCAAGGACGCCGATCCCGAGGCCGCGAAATTCAAGGATTACTTCGCGTGGAGTGAATCGCTCGCCAAGGCGCCTTCGCATCGCGTGCTCGCGATGCGCCGCGGCGAAAAGGAATCGTTCCTGATGATGCGCGTGCAGCTCCCTGACGAGTCGACGGCGTTTGCCGAGGTCCAATCGCTCTTCGTCCGCGCCAAAAATCCCACCGCTGATCACGTTGCCCTCGCCACACAGGACGCCGCGAAGCGCCTGCTCTCGCCCGCAATGGAAACCGAGATGCGCCTCGAATCCAAAAAGCGCGCCGACGAAGCTGCGATCAAGGTCTTCACCGACAATCTCCGCGAGCTCCTCCTCGCCGCGCCGCTCGGCCAGCGCGCCGTCCTCGCGATCGATCCGGGGTTTCGCACCGGCTGCAAATGCGTGCTCCTCGATCGCCAGGGCAAACTGCTGCACAACGACGTCGTCTTCCCCGATCGGCACGCCGAGGAGGCGAAAGAAAAAATTCTCGGCTTCGTGAAGTTCTTCAAAGTCGAGGCCGTCGCGATCGGGAACGGCACCGGGGGCCGCGAGACCGAGGCCTTCGTAAAGGCGCTCGGCCTGCCCGCGACGATTCCCGTCGTGCTGGTCAACGAATCCGGCGCGTCGATCTATTCGGCGAGCGAAGTCGCGCGCGAAGAATTTCCCGACCACGATCTCACCGTCCGCGGCGCCGTCTCGATCGGCCGCCGCCTGATGGATCCGCTCGCCGAACTCGTGAAGCTCGATCCGAAATCGATCGGTGTCGGCCAGTATCAGCACGACGTCGATCAGTCCGCGCTCCAGCGTTCGCTCGACGACACCGTGACGATTTCCGTGAACCGCGTGGGCGTGGAACTCAACACCGCCTCAAAGCAACTCCTCAGCTACGTCTCCGGCCTCAACGCCACGACCGCCGCCGCCATCGTCGCGCGCCGCAACGAAAAGGGTGCCTTCAAATCCCGCGCCGATCTCAAGGATGTGCCGCGCCTCGGACCGAAGGCGTTCGAGCAGGCCGCGGGCTTTCTACGCATCCGCGACGGCGCGCATCCCCTCGACGCGAGTTCGGTGCACCCGGAGCGTTACGCGGTCGTCGAAAAGATGGCCGCCGATCTCGGCACAACCGTCGCCGACCTGATCCGCGACGGAAAACTCCGCGCGAAGATCAAATTGGAAAACTACGTCACCGCCGATGTCGGCCTGCCCACGCTCACCGACATCCTGGCCGAGCTCGCGAAGCCCGGCCGCGATCCGCGCGAAAAGTTCGAGGCGTTCAGTTTCACCGAGGGCATCAACCAGCCCGAGGATTTGAAGCCCGGCATGAAGCTCCCCGGCATCGTGACGAATGTGACCGCGTTCGGCGCGTTCGTGGATGTTGGCGTGCATCAGGACGGACTCGTCCACGTCTCGCAACTCGCCGATTCCTTCGTGAGCGAGCCCAACACCATCGTGAAGCCCGGCCAGAAAGTTCAGGTCACGATCACCGAGATCGATCTCCCGCGGCAACGCATCGCGCTCTCGATGCGGAGCAATCCGCCGCTCGGCCCAAAAACGCCGCGCGACGCCAATGCCCCGCGCACGGGTCCCGGCGGCCCGCGCCCTGCTCCCGCAAGCGGCATGAATCGCTCCGCGCCGATCCCGAAGCCCGCGACGTCGCTCACGGGCGACTGGTTCAGCGCCGCGCTGAACAAGAAAAAATAGCCGCCACTGGAAATGAAAATTGTAGCCGGGCTCGCTGAGCCCGGTCCGGCCTCAACGAGGCCAGCTACAACCAAGCCGAAGCCAGCTTCCTAATCTCAGAGTCGCCATGATGAACTGGGTCGTCGCCGCGCTGCTCTCGGCGTTTTTCCTCGGGCTCTACGACCTCGGCACGAAACACGCGGTGCGCGACAACGCCGTGCTGCCCGTGCTGTTCTTCGCCAACCTGTGCAGCGCCACGGTCTGGGGCCTGCTCATCGCGCTCGATCACACCGGCGGCGGATTGCCCGCGATTTTGCACGTCACGCCGCTCACGCCCATCCAGCACGCGCAACTTTTTCTAAAATCGTTCATCGTCGCCGGCTCGTGGGTGTGCAGCTATTTCGCGGTGAAGCATCTGCCGGTGTCGATCGCCGCGCCGATCCGCGCGACGACCCCGCTGTGGACGCTCGCGGGCGCGTTGCTCGTGCTCGGCGAATGCCCGAGCTGGCTCGAAATGCTCGGCGTCGCGATCACGCTCGGGTCGTTCGTCGGCCTCGCGTTTGCCGGCACGCGCGAAGGCATTCACTTCCACCGCGACAAATGGATCGGCTGGCTCCTCGCTGGCACGCTGCTCGGCGCCGTGAGCGGACTCTACGATCGCTTCCTGCTGCACGGCCTCGGCTTCAACGCCGCCACCGTGCAAGCGTGGTTCGCGATCTATCTCGCGCTGCTCTTCCTGCCGCTCGCGCTCGCGTGGAAATTCCGCCTCTGGCAACGCCACGAATTTCACTGGCGCGGCAGCATCCTCGTCGTGTCGTTCGCGCTGCTCGTGGCCGACTTCCTCTACTTCGACGCCCTGCGCCACCCGGACGCACTCATCTCCCTCGTCTCGAGCCTGCGCCGGGGTAGCACGCTCGTCGCGTTCGCCGGCGGTCTCTGGCTCTTCGGCGAGAAAAACGGCTGGCAGAAACTCCCCGCCGTGATCGGCGTGCTCGCCGGCATCGCGTTGACGCTGCTGGGTTGAAATCCTCGAAAACGTTTGGGCCAGGACCGAGGCTCATTTCGGAGGCATCTCTTCCACGGCCAGCGAGTCTCGCGGTGGGCTGTTCTGCAACCTGCGCGACGGCTTTCGTCTTATAATTCTAGTGGCATTCATCCCCATTGCCGATTGGGTCGCCGATATGCCACTTTGCACTGCCAACGTTAAGAAACGAAAAGCGCGTCGGAAAAAGAACGAGCGCCTGGAAGCGGCAAAACGAGCTGCGAAAGCAAAAGTCTAGGCTGTTCCGACGGACAGAGCCTCCGCGCGATCACGACGTCGTCTTCGCACTATCGGGCGGGGAGTGAGGTCGCTGAAGCCAGGTCCGCCTGCACGCCCTGTAACGAACGTAGGTCGCTTTGGCCGACTTCGTCCCGCCGGCGAGAACGGCGGGTTGCTAAATGGAATGATTGGCCGACTAGATTTTCGCGGGAACTAGTGGTTGTGGTGAGGAGGAATCGAGAAATCCCCCAGCATGTGAACCAATTTATCCAGAACGTGCTTTTTTAGTCACGCCTGCCGCGAGCATCGAAAAGCCGCGCGCCGTTTCTAACCGCGCGGCTTGCACTCGACTCGATGGCTCGCTCCGCAATTCTTCGGCGCATGTCCGCTTCCGCCGAAAAGGCCTCCTGGCTAAAACCGTCGCTCGACTGGCTGCTCGTGTTTGTCCCCGTCGCGTTTGCGCTGCGCTACGTGCCCGCGTGGCAAAACCAGACGGCGCTGTTCCTCGTGTCGGCCCTCGCCATCGTTCCGATCGCGGGCTGGATGGGCCACGCGACCGAGCAACTCGCGCATCGCATGGGCGAGGGGGTTGGCGGATTACTCAACGCCTCCTTCGGCAACGCGGCCGAACTCATCATCGCGTTGATCGCCTTGCGCGCCGGACACATCGAGATCGTGAAAGCGTCCATTACCGGCTCGATCATCGGTAATCTGCTGCTCGTGCTCGGGGCGGCGGTTTTTGCCGGCGGCCTGCGCCACCCGAAGCAGACGTTTAACCAGACCGCCGCACGCTCCTCGTGCACCGCGCTCATCCTGGCGGCGTCGGCCCTGGTGATCCCGACGGTATTTCATATTGCCGCCGCGCGCTCTCCCGGCGGCTGGTCCCCGGTGGCCGCGCAAAACCTCTCCGTCGCCATCGCCGTCATCCTGCTCGCGAGCTACGGCGCGATCCTCCTCTTTTCCCTCGTGACGCACAAACAACTCTTCGTGGGCGGCGAGGCCGATATCGGCGACCGGGCCGACGCCACCGACGATCAGGCGGACCCGTGGCCCGTCGGCAAAGCGATTGGGGTGCTGGTCGGGGCGACGCTCGCGGTCGCGTGGGTTTCGGAATTTCTCGTCGGCGCGGTCGAGGCCGCGCAGCACTCGCTCGGCGTCACGGAAACGTTCGTCGGCGTGATCATCGTCGCGATCGTCGGCAACGCCGCGGAGCACTCCACCGCGATCACGATGGCGCTGAAAAACAAAATGGATCTCTCGCTCGGCATCGCCATCGGATCGAGCCTGCAGATCGCGCTCTTCGTCGCACCAGTGCTCGTGTTCGCGAGCTACCTGTTTCCGCACCAACTCAATCTCGAGTTTACGCTGCCCGAGGTCGCGGCCGTCGTGCTGGCGGCCTTTGTCACCAACCAGATCGCGGGCGACGGCGAGAGCAACTGGCTCGAGGGCGTGCAGCTCCTCGCGCTCTACGCGATCATGGGCGTGTTGTTTTACTTCCTGCCCGCGGCGCACTGAGCGCCGCGCCTCGTTCTCGTTCCGATCGTCCTTCTCGTGCTCCCGCCCTTTTCGCGCGGATCGAGAAAGACAACGATGACGAAGAACGCGGAGTGATTTTTCAGACCCCCACCCACGCCAATCCCGCGCGCAGCCAGAGCGGGATGGTGAAGAGCCCGACCACCGTCGTGCCGAACACGATTTGCACGGCAGTGCGCGGATGGCCGCCATAAAGCCGGGCGATGATGACGGATACCATCGCGGTCGGCATCGCGGCCTGCACGACCATCACGCGTTTGAGTTCGATGGAGCACGGCAGATATTTCGCGAGCAGCAGCATCGCCACCGGCAGGGCGCCGAGCCGCAGTGCGGCCGCCGCGCCCGCGATCTTCGGATCGAAGAGCTCGCGCGGCTTGTCCAAAAAGTTGGCGAGGCTCACGCCCGTCATGATCAAGCCGAGCGGAATGCCGCAGACGCCGAGCGCGTGGATGGCATCGGTCACCACTTTTGGCAGGTGCGGCGTGAGGCCGGTGAGGTTGGACGCGACCGCGACGACGAGCGTGATCATGATCGGGCTCACGAGGCGCCGCCAGCCGGCGCTCAGTGATTCGCCGCTGAGCACCAGCAGGCCGACGGTCCAAATCGCCGCCTCGACGCCGACGTTGTGCACGAGCAGCACACCGCGGCTCTCCGGTCCCCAGATACCCTCCATGATCGGCAGCGGCAGGTAGCCGTAGTTGGTGACGCCCACCGCGAGCGCGAAGGTGCGCAGTCCCGTGCCCACGTGCAGCCCGATCATTTTCGCGACGAGCAAGCCCGCGCGAATGCCGAGGAAGGTGACCCCAAAGCCCACCAACGGCGGCAGGATAAGATTGCCCGGCGAGCGGAGGGCGGCGTTGCCCGCGACCGACTCGAAGATCAGAGCCGGATAACACAGGTTGACGACCAGCCGGATAAGACTCGTCTCCGCTTCGCCCTCGATCCAGTGCACGCGCCGCACGAGCACCCCGATCGCGATCAACGCGAACACCGGCACGACAAGCAGCAGCAGTTGCCAATAGGACATCATGAGAAACCCCGCACTTCAGCCGCGCCGCGCGGGCGCGTCGAGCCCAGGGTGCGGCACCTTCAGGTCGCACAGGCCACAACACCGGAAATATTTTGGGTGTCTCTTCCCAGGCTCTCTTTGTTTTAGCCGCAAAAAGGCGCAAAGATCGGGCAGCGAATGAAGGCGGCGAGGCGCCTATAGGCGCGCGGAAATCTTCCGACTACCGGACGGATTATTTTTGTGCCTTCTTGCGGCCAAATCAGGAAGTCCTGCACTCCTCACGGCAGGGTTGCTGCGCGCCGAAATTCCCTCACCGTCAGCCCCCGTGATCCTTTACGAGAACTCCGAAGAGTCCGGCCGCACCACCCCACCGATGTCGCAGGACGTGCTCGAATTCGGGCACACCGCCAAGCAGGCCGTCTCGTCGGGCCAGCTCCTCACCGCCATCGAAGTCGCCCGCGACGGGCTCGCGCGCTTCGGCAGCGACAAGATGCTCCAGCAGCAACTCGCGCTCGCGCTCGCCCAGACCGGCGCCCTCGACGCCGCGCGCGAGGTGCTCGGGGAGTTGTTGAAGGAACCCGACGCCGCGAAGGACGAGGAAACGCTCAGCCTGCTCGGCCGCGTCTACAAGGAAGTGTGGCGCCGCGCCACGAACCCGGAGGCCGGCAGCGAGGCGCTGCGGCAGTCGTGCAAATACTACGGCGACGCGTTTGCGCTGAAGGAGTCGTATTATCCGGGCATCAATCTCGCGTTCACCCTCGCCGCGCTCGGCCAGCTCGAGGAGGCGCGCGCGTGCGCGAAGAAGGTGGAAAAATACTGCCGCATCGAGCTCGGCCAGACGCTGGAAAAACCCGACGGCTGGCTGATGGCCACGCTCGCCGAGGCGCTGACTCACCAAGGCTCCACCACGGAGGCGGCGAAATATTACACGCAGGCCGTCGAAAAATTTCCCGGCCGCTGGCGCGACCAGGCCTCGATGCGCCGGCAGGCACGCGAGATCGTCGGGTTCTATGCAAAGAAACGCGAGGACTCGCGTCATCACTGGTATGACGTCGCCTCGATCAAGCAGCGCGTGAAAGAGGTGCTGGGCCGCAGCGAGCAAGGGTTCGACTGGCTCGACCGGTGTTTTCAGTTTCCGTCGGTGGTGGTGTTTTCCGGCCATATGGTGGATCAGAACGGCCGCGCCGCGGCGCGGTTTCCGGCCGAGCGCGAGGCGGCGGTGCGCGAAGCGATTCACGCCCAGTTGCAGGCGATCAAGCCCGGCTTTGGCTATTCGTCGGCCGCGTGCGGCGCGGACATTATTTTCTGCGAGGTGATGCTCGAGCTCGCAGCGAAGGTGAATCTCGTGCTGCCGTGCCCGGTCGACACGTTCAAGCGGCAGAGCGTGAGCTTCGCCGGGCCCGAATGGGAAAAGCGTTTCCACAATGTGCTCGCGCACGCCAACACGTGCGTGATCGCCAGCCCGGCGGACTTCGGCTCCGCCGAGACCGATCCGGCGTCGACCATGGGGCTGGTGTATGCGAACCGCGTCGTGACCGGCCTCGCGGTGTTGCAGGCCCAGGCGCTCGACTTCGAATTGAAGGCGCTCGCAGTGTGGGACGGGGCGCCGGCGCAGCGTCCCGGTGGCACCGGCGATGTCGTCGCGGAATGGGCGCAGCGTCAGCTCGCGCCGCACGTCATCCATCCGAACACCGGCGCCAGCACGCCGCCCTACGAGTTCAAGGCCGGCGCGCCCGCCGCCAAAGTCAGCGTGGTCTCGACCGACGCCGACGGCCTGAAGATTCGCCACGAGATCAAGGCGATGCTGTTCGCCGAGGTGATTAACCACAAAAAGATCGGCGAGCGGCAGATGCCGCTCTTCATTCGCGAATTCAAAGCCGCGCTCGCGAAGGTCATCGCGAGTCTGCCGGGCGCAGCGCCCGTCGTCGCGGAGAGCTGGGGCAAGTCGCTCTATTTTGTCTTCGACGGTCTGCCCGACGCCGCCAATTTTGCGCTCGAAGTCCGCGACGCCATCCTGCGCACCACGTGGGCCGATCATGGCCTGCCGGCCGATCTTGGCGTGCGCATGGTGCTCCACGCGGGCCCGGTCTTCGCGTTCCTCGATCCGGTGCTGAAGCGCGAGACGTGCGTCGGCGCCCACGTGAACCGCGCCGCGCGCATCGAACCGATCACCGCGCCCGGCCAGGTCTACGCCAGCCAGGAATTCGCCGCGCTGTGCAGTGCGGAGGATTTGGCCGCGGTGAGTTTCGAATTTCTCGGCCGGCTGCGCACCGCGCGCTTGTTCGAGGACGCCCCGCTTTACCGGCTCGATCGCCGGCGCAAGCACGGCGCGGCGTAGTCAGTCGCCGCCGCAGCCGCCGCAACCGCCGCCATCTCCGCCACCGCAGCTGCCACCGCCGCCGCTGTCGGAGGAGCTGCAACCGCCCGAACCGGAGCCGTCGCCCGCGTTCCACATTTTTTCATGCACGCCGGCGATGGCGGTGTTGGCCAGCACCGCCGTGCCGAACAGACCGACGGCCAGCGGCAGGGAATAATCCGCATCCGGACGCTGCAGCAGGCTCGGGCCGGACGTCTTCAGCACGGCGTTGGCCGCGCGCATCCGTTGCAACACCGCACGGCCGCGCCGGCTCGCGTGCGGCCGCGGCAGGAAGAGCAGCGCCGTCACGACGACGACGATTAACTCGAGGGCCACCAAATATCCGACCGGGCGGGAGTGTGCCCAGCCGATCCAGATTTTGACCGCGCCAAGCAAGGGCAGGAGCAACGCCACCGCCAGCGGGAGGAGATGAGCCTGCGCGCGAATCGCGCCGTGCACCACCAGCCCGCGCTCGCCGAGCGCATCGCGAATCGAGTTGAGCGCATCGTCCGTCGCCGCGCGCACCTTGCGCGCCGGCGTCCCGCGCGTTTCACAATGATCCACGATGGCGCGTTCCAGGAGCACCAGATCGTCCGGGAGTGGCTTCGTGGTTCGCACCAGTTTGCGCGGACCCACGAGGAGCAGGCCGCGTTGCACCAGATGAGTGACCGCGGCGACAAACGCCCGATTCGGGCCGCCCGCGAGCAGCGCGGCTTCGTAGCTGTCGCGCACCATGACGCCGGTCGCTTCCCCGCCGGGCACCGACAAATAGCGCCGCAGTGCCACCGCCGCCGCCAGCCCCATCGGGGCCGCGATCAAAAAGAACCCTAAGAAGTCCGGGCCGCGCAGATTGAGCACGCTCCATTCTTTTTCCGGCGCATCCACCGCCCGCGCGATCGGCGTGACCGCGAGAAATGCCGCCGCCAAAAAAATTCCCAGTGCGGCGCCCACTCGCACGCGGGCGGCCCGCGCGCCCACCCCGTGCAGGAGGTCCCGCGCCGCGGACCCACGCGAGGCCGCGCGCGCGAACCACCCCGTCGCGCGCAAGAGCCACGCCGGTTTCGCGATCACCCAGTTGCGCTGCAGGTCGACGCGCCGGGCTCGCGGATGCCATGCCGGCACCGGCCAGAGATCGGCGGGCGGTTCGCCAAAAAATTGCCGGTAGCTCGCGAGGGTGCGCGCATACCAGTCACCGAATTTTTCCTTTTCGGCGGTGCCGCCCCGCGCCGGGCCGTGGTGCAGCGGCATGCCCAGCACGCGGGGACAAAACTCGCCCCAGTAATCCCGCGTGTAGAGCAGATGTAGATGCCACGCCTGATCGATCGCGTCGGAGGGCGACACCGGGTGCCCGGCGGCCACCGCGAGGAACGCGAAGCGGCGATACTCCGCGATCACCCGCTGGGTGAAACCGGGCGGCCACGTGTTTTCCTGCGCGAGGCGCAGCGAAAAGGGGCTAGCCGACCGGGGATCATCCAGGACGTGGGCCGCGAGGCGGGTCCACAGCGCGCGTTGTTCGACAGTCATGAGAGGACGGGTGGGGTTGAGCGGAAGGGGGAATATTTTGCGCCGGGGTCAAGCCGGCGTGGGGGCACCGGGCGGCGACGCGGCGAACTTCACGAGCACCTCGGCGGCGATTGCCGACATGCTGAATGCAAAATGGATGTCGAGTTGCTCGCGGAGCGACTGCGCCAGCTCCTGATCGAAAATCCGCAGCACCACGCGCATCTCCGGGCGGAGCAGCTTCGCGTTGAGGCCGATCTCAAGATTGGCGAGATCATCGTTCGTCACGCTGAGCAGCGCCTTCGCGCGCGCGAGCCCGGCATCGCGCAAGGTGCGCTCCGTCCGCGCATCGCCGATGATCGCCGGCAGCCGCTGCGCATAAATCGCCGGCAGGTAGCGCCCGTTTTCGTGACGGTCGATCACCACGACCGATTCGCCCCGCGCCCGCAAATGCTCGACGACGCGCAGGCCGACCGAGCCGATGCCCGCCACGACAATGTGATCCGAGAGCCGGATGCGCCGCCGGCCGAACGACAACACGAGCCGCTTGCGCAAGAGGGAATCCGTCATGAGCGCAAAAATCACCGCGGTGTTGGCGACGCTCGCAATCATCACGCCGACGCCGACGAGTTTCGAAAGCGTGGTCGAGTCGCGCAGGCTGATATCGCCGAAGCCCACCGTCGCCATCATCGTGACCACGAAGTAGAGCGCATCGATCCAGCGGAGGTGTTCCGCCCCGTGAAAATAACACGTCGCGAGGAAGCCAATGGACACGAGGACGGCCACCGCGCGCAAAATCAGGGGATCAGGATGCCAGCGTTCGCGCGCCTCCGGATTAGGCGGCAGCAGATCAACGCGCGGGCTCGCCGTGTCGGTCGGCTTGGCCGCGTAGATCGCCTCGACGAAACGGCCGGCCGCGAGCTCCGGCGGGTTGATGAAGGCAAAATTTTCCAGATGCCGCGCCAGCTTTTCGCCGAGCCGGCTTTGCGTCAGCGTGATGACCACCGGCACGGCGCGATTCGCGCGCCGCACTGCGAGCGCGAGGCGGATGTTCAGCTTGTCCTCATCGGTCACGACGTAAACCACGCGCGCCGCCGCGAGGTCGGGCAAAACGGCAAAGTCGCAGCACACGTGGTCCCACGGCCGCGCCGGGATCGGCGCCGCTCCGCGATCGAGCACACACACGCGGCGGGCCTGCGCCGTGAGCCGCTCCGCGAGGCGGATGCCGACATGCGTGGCGCCGAAGATGAAAACATCCGGCGCAGGCTCAGGGGTCATGGTAAGCAAAGCGGAAACAACAGGAAGCGGGGCGCGGGGACTCCAAGCCAGCGGCCATGACGGCGCAAGCTTCGGCTCAAAGGGCCAACGCCCCCGTTCCGCGCATCATCCTGGGCCCGCCTGACCTGCGCGCTCCCTCGGCAACTTGTAACGTATTACGTTACATCAATCCGGGGCGGCCCGGGAGAGAGGCAGGACCGTTTGTAATGTATTACGTTACAAACGGCGAAGCGTTTACCCGGCCATCGCCTGGCCGGCGAGCCAGCCGGTGGTCCACGCGGACTGGAAATTGAAACCGCCGGTCACACCGTCGATGTCGAGCACCTCGCCGGCGAAGTGCAGGCCGGGACACACGCGACTTTCCATCGTCTTGAAATCCACCTCGGCGAGCCGCACGCCGCCACACGTGACAAACTCCTCTTTGAACAAACTCTTTCCGACCACCTTCAGCTCCGCGCCGGTGAGCTGGGTCGCGAGGGTGGCGAGCGCGGCGTTGCCGACCTGCGCCCACGGGGTCGTCGCAGCGATGCCCGCCGAAGTCACGAGCCGCTCCCACAGCCGCTGCGGCATCGCGAGCGGACTCCACGTGGTGATCTGTTTCTTGGGATTCTTCGTGCGCACCTCGCCGAGTTCGCGGACGAGCGAATCGCGGGTGTGCGGCGGCGCCCAGTTCACGACGAGCGGAAATTCATACTTCGCCGCCGCCAGCTCGCGCGCACCCCACGCCGAAAGTTTCAGCACCGCCGGCCCGCTCAGGCCCCAGTGCGTGATAAGCAGCGGGCCGTCGGTGCGCAGCTTCGTGCCGGCGACGCTCACCACCGCGTTTTCCACCGACACGCCCGAAAGCCCGATCAGCCGCGCGTCGTCGATGTGAAACGTGAAGAGCGAGGGCACGAGCGGCTCGATCGTGTGGCCGAGTTTCTCCGCCATGGTGAAGCCCGCGCTCGAGCGATTGCCGCCGGTCGCCAGCAGCAGTTTTTCGCCGCGCACATTGGAACTGTCGGTGAGCGTGAGCCAGAATCCGTCGCCGGCCTTTTCCGCCATGCGCAGGCCCATGCTCGTCACCACGTGCACGCCGGCTTTCTCCGCCGCTTGCAGCAGGCATTCCGCGACCGTCGCCGAATCGTCCGTCACCGGAAACATCCGGCCGTCGTCCTCGGTTTTGGTTTCGACGCCGCGCTCCGCAAACCACGCGACCGTGTCGCGCGGCTGCCACCGGTGGAACGCTCCGAGTAGTTCCCGCCCGCCCCGTGGATATTTTTTTACGAGCTCGCGCGGCTCGAAGCAGGCGTGGGTGACGTTGCAGCGGCCGCCGCCCGAGACCCGGACCTTCGCGAGCGGATGCGCCGTGGCCTCGTAAAGCGTCACGGTGCCGCGCGCGCCGAGTTTTTCCGCACAGGCGATGGCCGCGAAAAATCCCGCGGCCCCGCCGCCGACGATAATCACCCGCTGCTGTGCCGAATTCTCCGCCATGCCCGCACGCTGCGCGCCGGGCGCGCCGAGTCGAAGCGAAAGAACGGTGCCGGTCTTTGACCGGCGTGCCGCGGCAGGACGCCGGCGCAAAAAAACGCCGGTCAAAGACCGGCGTGATTCAAAAAAAAGGCCACCGCGGAGCTGCAATCCGCGGCGGCCACACCAACCCCTAACAAAGTGTCAGGTTAATTCTGCTTCTTTTTGCCGCCTTTGCCGCCGCCGCCACCCCGGGGCATCGCGTCAAACTTGGTCTGCTGGTCGGCCGTGAGGACGGCGCGGATTTCCTTGTTCGCCGCGGCGCCGAGTTCCATGCGCTGTTCGCGGGTCGCATCCTGGCCGAGGGCCATCATGTCTTTCTGCTGCTTGGCAACGATCGCCGTGATTTTGGTCTTCTGCTCGGCGGAGAGCATGCCGACCGCCGTCTCGATCGCGGCGACGCGCGCTTCGGGGGTCATTTGGCCACGACCGCCGCCTTTGCCGCCCTTTTTGCCTTCGGCCGCGGGAGCTTTTTCATCTTGAGCGCGGAGCAACGGAGCCGACGTCATCACGCCGAGCGCGAGAACGGAGATAAGAACTTTAACGAGTGATTTCATGGGGAATTCGGAGAGGGATTCTTCCGGGTTATTGTTACTGGGCGGCACCCTTGAGGTGCCAGTGTGCGGATTGACGAGCCGGCGCGGAGATGGTTACGCGGAATTTTGCGGAAGCCGCCCCCGGCGACCCAACCCACCGGGGTGTGCAAGCTTGCCGCGGGGGGAGGCGGCGGGCACTTTCGCCGGTCATGATTGAGGTTCTTGCGCTCTGCAAACGTTACGGCGACTTCCCGGCGGTCACCGACCTGTCCTTTTCCGCCCAGCCTGGCGAAGTGCTCGGGCTGGTAGGGCCCAACGGCGCCGGCAAAACCACCACGCTCCGCTGCCTCGCCGGCATCATCCCCGCGACCAGCGGCGGCATTCGGATCGCCGGCCACGACCTCACGAAAGATCCGGTCGCCGCGAAGCGCGCGTTGGCGTTTTTTTCCGACGAGCCGCGGCTCTTCGACTACCTCACGGTGCGCCAGCATCTCAATTTCGTGGCCCGCGTCTATGGCGTCGCCGCGCACGAGGCGATCGCGCAGCCGCTGCTCGCGGAACTCGAGATCGCCGACAAGGCTGACGAACTGCCCGGCGCGCTCTCGCGCGGCATGAAGCAGAAACTCGCGATCGCGTGCGGCCTGTTGCACGGCCCATCGGTGATGTTTTTCGACGAGCCGCTCACCGGCCTCGATCCGCTCGGCATCCGGCGGATGAAGGACTCGATCCTAAAACGCGCGCGCGCCGGTGCCACCATCGTCCTGAGTTCGCATCTGCTGCACCTGCTCGAGGAAGTCTGCTCCCACGTGCTGATCTTAAAACAAGGCCGGAAAATCGCGCACGGCACGCTCGCGGAAGTGTCGGCGCAATTCAGCAACGGTGAGACCAATGTCAGCCTCGAGGAAATTTTCATCCGCGCCACGGGCGGTTCGGAAAACTGACCGCCCTTCTTCATGCTCGGCGCCCTGCTCTACCTGCGGCTCACGTCGCTCCAGAATCTCCTGCTCTCCCGGGTGCGCCGGCTGAAGCAGCCGAAGTATCTCATCGGCGCGATCGTCGGCGTCGGCTGGTTTTATCTCACGTTTCTGCGGCGGTTCTATACGTCGCGGGCCGCGCCCGGCGGCCTCCCCGGCATGACCCTGCCCCCGATCGATCTGACCGCCACGCTCGCGACTTTCGGCGCGCTCGCGCTGCTCCTGATTGCGACGTTCGCGTGGGCGCTACCCAACGACAAACCCGGCCTCGCCTTCACGGAAGCGGAGGCGGCGTTCCTGTTCCCCGCGCCGATCTCGCGGCGCTCGCTGGTGCATTTCAAGGTGCTCGGCGCGCAACTGCGCATTCTTTTTTCGGCGCTGATCTTCACGCTGATTTCCAGTCGCTGGAGCTTTCTCAGCGGTCACGCCGTGACGCATGCCATCGGCTGGTGGGTGGTGCTCTCGGCCATCAATCTCCATCTCACCGGCGCGGCGCTCACGATTTCGCGGCTCGTCGAGGGCGGCGTGAGCGTGGCGCGACGGCGCACGATCGTGGCGGGCGTCGTGGGCCTCGCGGCCGCGTTGACGCTATGGATGACGTGGCGCCACGCTCCCGCGTTCACCGTGCAGGACGGCGCCGGTCCCGGGACCTTCTTCGTCTATGGGGCGCAACAGGTCGACACCGGCCTGCTGCACTGGCTGCTCGTGCCCGGCAAGCTGCTCGTCGCGCCCTTCCTCGCGGTCGGGGCGCGCGATTTTTTCTCTGCGCTCGGGCCGGCGCTGCTGTTGCTCGGCGCCCACTACGTCTGGGTGGTGCGCATCGAGACCTCGTTCGAAGAAGCCTCGATCGCGCTGGCGGAAAAGCGGGCGGCGCGCGTCGCCCAAATCCGCAGCGGCACCTACCGCCTGGGCGCCGACAAACCCAAGGCCCGCCGCGAACCCTTCCGCCTGCGCAGCCCCGGCCGGCCCGAACTCGCCTTCCTCTGGAAGAACCTGCTCTCGACGCGCCCCTATTTTCATTGGCGCGTGTGGGCCGGGTGCGCCGTGACCATTCTCGCCGCCGTGCCGTGGATCGTCCGGCAACCCGACCTGAAGCCGGTCGCGATTTTTATCTGCGGTGGCGCCGCCTTTCTCTCCGCCTACACCCTGCTACTCGGCCCCCAACTCGCCCGGCAGGATCTGCGCAGCGATCTCGCCCACTCCGACATCTTGAAAACCTATCCGCTGGCCGGCTGGCAGATCGTGCTGGGCGGATTGCTGACGCCCGCGGCGATTCTCACCGGCCTCCTGTGGCTCGCTCTGCTGGCGGCCGCCTGTGCGCTCGATCCCCGCATCGTGCCACTCCCCTGGCTCACGCCGGGCGTGCGCCTGTCCGCCGGCCTCAGCCTTGCGCTCCTTGCCCCGCCGCTGTGTGTGCTGCAGCTCCTCGTGCCCAACGCCGCGGCGCTCGTGTTTCCCGCGTGGTTTCAAGCGACGCGCCAGCGCGGCGGCGGCATCGATCTGATGGGGCAGCGCGTGATTTTCGGCCTGGGGCAAATGCTCACCATGGTGCTCGCGCTGCTCCCCGCCGTGCTTGTGGCTGGCGTGGTCATTTTTATCACGCAGTGGCTCATCGGACTGCCCGCCGCCGTGGTCCTCGCCACCCTGACCGTGATCGTGATTCTGGCGGGGGAAATCTGGTGCGGCCTGTGGTGGCTCGGCGATCGGTTTGAAAAACTCGATCTTTCCGCGGAGCTCCGGCCGTGAAATTCTCCCGGCTCACCGAACTCGCCGCCGCGGCGGTCGGCGCCGCCCAGCGCCAGCTGCCGCCGGAAATCCGCCCGCTCGCGCGCGGCGTGCCCGTGCACTACGAGGCCAAGCCCGCGCCCGACGTGCTGGCCGAGGGCTTCGAGCCCGACATCCTCGGCCTGTTCACCGGCAGCCCCCACGGCGAAGAACTCGCCACCGACCACCCGGCGCCCGCGCAAATCCTCCTTTACCTCGAGAGCCTGTGGGATTTCGCGGAGGAGGACGTCGAGGTTTTCCGCGAGGAAGTCCGCCTCACTTACCTCCACGAACTCGGCCACTATCTCGGTTGGGGCGAGGACGAGTTGACCGCCCGCGGCCTCGACTGACGTTTCGGCAAATCCCCACTCAAAAAAAGCCCCGCCGGGGTCTGCCGGAGTTTCTTGGGCGTGGGAACCTTGGGTTTTGGCGGTTGTCCCGCCTTTGGCCGGGCTCACTCCGCGCTTTCCAAGTTCGCCGCGCCGTGCATACATTGCGCCCAATTTAGCCTTTTCGCACCGTCATGAAGCAATTCCTCATCCTTTCCCTCCTTGCGCTCTTCCGCGCCACCGTGGTGCGCGCCGAAGCGACCCGCGACGATCTCGTCAAACACGTCGAGACGTGCGAGGCGATCCTCCAGGAATTTCAGAGCCGGGCCGACACCCGCGTTCCCGCCGAGGTGCTGCACCGCGCGCGCGCCATCATCATCGTCAACCAGTTCAAGGCCGGCTTTCTGTTCGCCGTGAAAGACGGCTACGGCGTCATGATGGTCAGGAAACCCAACGGTCGCTGGAGCCTCCCAGTCATCGTCAGCGCCGGCGAAGCGAGCCTCGGTCTCCAGGTCGGCGCAAACTCCCTCGAGTCCATTTACGTCATCACCGACGAGACCACGCCGCGCCTCCTCTTCAACCACCACTTCAACGTGGGCGTGGATGCCAAAGCCATCGCCGGCCCGAAAGAGGCCGAAGCCGAGCGCTACAACGCGGACATCCTGCGCACGCCGATGCTGGTCTACACGAAAGTCGCCGGCCTCTATGTCGGCATGACGATCAAAGCCGGACACCTCTCGCGCAACGATTCCGCCAACCGCCTCCTCTACAGCACGCGCTACACCATGCCCGAACTCCTCTACAGCGATTGGGTGAACCCCGCGCCCGAGGTGGTGCCGCTGATGGAGCTGGTGCAGAAAATCGCGCCGTAATGCGCGCATGAGCGCGTTCGTCTCCGGCTTCCATCACGTCTGCATCAAGACGCGCGATTGGGATCGCACGATGCAGTTTTACCGCGAGGTGCTCGGCTGCACCGAAAAGATCGCGTGGCGCGCCGCGCCGCAGCGGGCTATCATGCTCGACACCGGCGGCGGCAACTACGTCGAAGTCTTCGAGGATCTCGCCTACACCCCCGCGCCCGAGGGTGCGATCGTGCACTTCGCGCTGCGCACCACGCGGCTCGATGAAGTCGCCGCGCGCGTCCGCGCCTTCGGCGCCCAACTCACGATGGAGCCGAAGGACGTCACGATCGCGACGACGAATGGCGCCGGCCCCGTCCCGATCCGGATTTTCTTCTGCACGGGCCCGAACGGCGAGGTGATCGAGTTTTTCCAAAACTCGCTGACTTGAGGCGGGGACTGATTGAGGTGCGGGCGGCTCTCCGAGTCGACCGGGATCGCGGGATGATTCTACCACGATAAAAACTCGTGCGGAGGCCGCGCCCGGAGCGCACGGCCTACCCGCGCTGCTCCCTCAGCCACGCCACCAGTTCCGCGAGCGCCGCATCGGCCACGATTGCTTGTGCATCAGTGCGCGAGGCGCCCGGACACTCGACGCGACCGTGCTTTCCTAAAAATTTCCCGCGTCCTACGCGTTGCGCCACCGCCCACCAGGCGAACGGCGCGGCCACCGCATTGGCCGGCGAAGGTTCCGCGTAGCCCGTCGTCGCCACCCCGAGGTCCGCGCCAAACAGCGCGCAGGCCCCGCGCGCCATCTCCTCCGCCACCCCGGCCGACACGCATTGCACTTTCTTCGCCGCCGCGCGATCGACGCCGAGCAGTTTCACTTTCTGCTCGAGCGAATAGGCGGTCACGCCGCCGAGAAAATATTCCGACGATCCGGACACCGCCGCGACCCGCGCCTGCACGTTTCCCGCCGTGAGGCTCTCCGCCACCGCGAGCGTGAGCCGCGGCGCGCGAAGCATGAGCGCTTTCAGCTCCTGCGCGACGGCGTTCATTTCAACTCCAGTCCCACCGGGCAGTGATCGCTGCCCATCACCTCGGGCGAAATCCACGCGCGCTTCAGCGCCGGTTGCAGCGCGGCGCTCGCGACAAAGTAATCAACGCGCCACCCGATGTTTCGCGGCCGGCAGTTCATCATCTGGCTCCACCACGTGTAGTGGCCAGGGCCTTTTTCAAGTTCGCGAAACGTGTCGACGAAGCCGCTCGCGAGCACCGTGGAAAAATTCGTGCGCTCCTCGTCGGTGAAGCCCGCGTTGCGCCGATTAGTCTTCGGATTCGTGAGGTCGATCTCGGTGTGCGCGACGTTGAGATCACCGCAGTAAATCACGGGCTTCTTCTTCTCGAGTTTCTTCAGGTAGGCGAGAAACGCCGGGTCCCACTCCTTGGTGCGATAGTCGAGTCGCGTGAGACCGCGCTGGGAGTTCGGCTGGTAGACGTTCACCAGGAAAAACTCCGCAAACTCCGCCGCCATCACGCGCCCCTCGGTATCGTGTGCCGCCACGTTGATGTGATTCGTCACGCTGAGCGGCTTCACCTTCATGATCATCGCCGTGCCGCTGTAGCCTTTTTTGTCGGCGCTGTTCCAGAAAACCTCGTAGCCCTTCGGCCAGGCGACGTGCTGCACGTCGCCCGGGTGCGCCTTGGTTTCCTGCAGGCAGATGACATCGGCTTTCACCGCCGAAAAATAATCCATCGCGCCCTTCTTCAGCGCGGCGCGGATGCCGTTGACGTTCCAGGAAATGAGTTTCACGCCGGCAACTTCAAGGGCCGCCGCAGGCGGCGCAAACCGTTTCGCGCTTTGACCGGGCCGGGGCGCATGACACGCACTGACACACAGGGCCATTGCCCCGTCGCTTGAATCTTTCAACTTTCACCCTTCGACTTTCAACTTCGTCGCACCGTGTCCGTCTTCCCTCCCCTTCCTCTCGGCCAGCGCATTCCGGCCAGTCCGCATGCGGTCTCCTGCAGCCTGCCGACGATGCGGGATGTTCGTGGCTACGAGGAAAAAGATCCCGCCGTCACGAAGCACCTGACGTCCGGCTACCCGCGGTTTGTCGTCCATCCCTTCGCGCGCCAGCTCGGGGCGCTGTTGCTGCAGCAACCCGGCCTCGCGGGACAGACCCTCTGGCTCGCGTCGTCGGCGCGCATGGCGGACGAGTTGTTGGCGCATGTGGGCGGTGCCGGGCGCGCCACGCGCGTCAGCGATGGCGGCGTCCATGGTGTCGCGCACACCGCATCGCCGGAGCTTTTCACGCTCGCGAAAACTTTTCTCCAAAACATCGGCGGCTTCCTTTCCTCCCGGCAAGCCGAGGATGAACTCGTCCGCCGCGGCGCACTCGCCGCCGTGCCTCCCGAGGAAAATTTCCCCGGCGACGCCCTCACCGAGATCCGCCGTCAGCTCCGCCGCGCGATGCCCGCGGCCGGCGACGCCGATCTGCTGCTCGCGCCGAGCGGCATGAACGCGATCTACGCGACGTTTCGCGCCATCGCCGACCTGCAGGCCGCGCGCGGCCGCACCATCTGGGTGCAACTCGGCTGGCTCTACCTCGACACCATCGCGATCCTTAAGAAGTTCACCGCCGCGCCGGACGACTATATTTACGTGCGCGATGTGTTCGATGGCGAGGCGCTCGCACGCCTTTTTGCCACGCATGGCGCCCGTCTCGCCGGCCTCGTCGCCGAGGTCCCGACGAATCCCCTCATCCAGACGCCCAACGTGGCGGCGCTCGCGGCGCTCTGCCAAAAACACGGGGCCCGCCTCGTTCTCGATCCCTCGGTCTCGTCGGTGTTCAACCTCGATCTCCTCGCGCACGCCGACGTCGTGACTTCGAGCCTGACGAAATACACCGCGAGCGAAGGCGATCTCACGGCCGGCCTCGCCGCGATCAATCCCGCCGGCGCCGACGCGGTCGAGTTACGCACTCGGATCGCCGCCGCGCTCGAACCCGTTTATCCGCGCGATCTCGCGCGGCTCGCGTGGCAAATCGGCCGCACCGAAAGCGTGCTCGCGCAGATTCACGTCAACACCCCGCGGGTCGTCGCGTTCCTCGCGACGCATCCCGCGATCCGCGAAGTCTTCTGGGCGCTGCATCCCGACTCCCGCGACAATTATCTCGGCCTCATCCATGCCGCCGGCGCGATGGGCGGAATGATTTCGTTTTCGTTGCGGATGCCGCTCGAAAAATTCTACGACCGACTGCGCCTCCCGAAAGGTCCGAGCTTCGGCATGACGACCACGCTGATTTGCCCCTTCATGTATCTCGCGCACTACGATCTCGTGACGACTCCCGCCGGCCGCGCCGAACTCGCCGCCAGCGGCATCGATCCGGAATTGCTGCGCCTGTGCGTCGGTGTCGAACCCGCCGAGGAAATCATCGCCGCGCTCGCAGAGGCGTTGGGCTGAAACGCGGCCCGCCAATCACGGGAACGGGCGCGAATAAAAGCCGGGTTTGATTCGCGCCCGTTCGCGTGCTTCGCGGGCAAAACCTCCGTCTCGTGTTGCCTCGCGCGGAGCGCCGGCAATAACTCGCCCATGCGCCTCTTTCTTCGCTTCGCTGGGTTGCTCGCGGTTGCCGTTGGGCCGTGGTCTCACGCGCAGACCGATTCGTCCTATCACCTTCCGTCCGCCGCGCTCCAAGCGGTCGTCAACGCGCCGCTCCCGCCGACGGTCTTCCTCAGTCCCGACAAAAAAATCCTGCTGCTCGCCAGCCGCTCGGCGTTGCCCGCCGTCGCCGAGCTCGCGCAACCCGAGCTCCGCATCGCCGGCCTGCGCATCAACCCGGCGACGTCGGGCCCCACGCGTGAGCCCTACTTCACGGGGCTCGCATTCAAATCGCTGCCCGACGGTGCCGAGGTGCGCGTGACCGGCCTGCCCGCCGCGGCGCGCCTCGGCGCCGTGAGCTGGTCGCTCGACAGCCGGCACCTCGCTTTCACCCTCACAACGGATCGCGACATTCAACTCTGGGTCGCCGAGGTCGCCGCCGCCAAAGCCCGCCGGATCACCCCGCGCACGCTCGACACCGTGACGATCACGCCGGGCTGGGTCGACGCCACAACGCTCATCGCACCCCTCGTGCCCGTGCGACGCGGCGCGGCGCCGGTCGCACCCAACGTGCCGTCCGGCCCGGTCGTGCAGGAAAATCTCACCGGCAAAAATCCGGCGCGCACCTATCCCGATCTGCTCGCGAGCGCCCGGGACGAGGCGCTCTTCGATCACTACGCGACCGCCGACCTCGCGCTGGTCTCGCTCGACGGCACGGTCGCCTCGCTCGGACTCGAGGGCATTTTCGAGGAGGCCGCGCCTTCGCCCGACGGAAAATATCTGCTCATCGCGCAACTGCACCGGCCGTATTCCTACCTCGTGCCGGAGTCGCGATTTCCCGTGACGCTCAGCGTGCGCGATCGCGCGGGCCAGGTGGTGCACACCCTGGCCGACCTGCCGCTCGCGGAAAACGTCCCGATCCCCACCAACTCCGTGCGCACGGGCCCGCGGGCGGTGCGGTGGCGCGCCGACGCGCCCGCAACCCTGAGTTGGTTCGAGGCGCTTGACGGCGGCGACGCCGGCCGTGCGGCCGAGTGGCGCGATGAATGGTTCATGTGGCCCGCGCCGTTCACGGGTCAGAAAATTTCCCTCCAGAAATTCGCCTTGCGCGCCGGGAGCGTTACGTGGGGCGACGATCAGCACGCGCTGGTAAACGAAATCTGGACGAAGCAACGCCGCGTGCACACCTGGCTCGCCACGCCCGGCTCGCCCGGGAAAGCGTCGACGCTGATCTTCGATCGCTCGACCGAGGATCGCTACGGCGCGCCCGGGTCGCCCGTGACCAAACGCAATGCCACCGGTCATCTCGTGCTGCTCCTCAACGCCGACCGCTCGAAATTTTATCTCGATGGCCAGGGCGCCTCCTCCGAGGGCGATCGTCCGTTCCTCGACGAATATGATTTCTCGACGAAGACCACCCGCCGCCTCTGGCGCTCAACGGCGCCGCACTACGAAGCGTTCATCGCGTTTGCCGACGAAGCCCTGAAAACCGTGATCACCCAGCGCGAGGCGGTCAACGAGCCGCCGAATTATTTTCTCCGCACGCTCGGCGTCGTGGACGACACGGCCGCGCTCAAGGCGATCACCCACCTGCCGGATCCGCTGCCGCAATTTGCCGGCGTAAAAAAAGAATTGCTCACCTACCAGCGCGCCGACGGCGTCGCGCTCTCGGGCACGCTCTATCTGCCGCCCGGCTATCAGCCGACCGACGGCCCCTTGCCGACGCTGCTGTGGGCCTATCCGCGCGAGTTCAAGGACGCCGACGCCGCGGGCCAGGTGCGCGACTCGCCGTATCGCTTCGCGCGCGTGAGCCCGACGGGGCCGCTGCCGTTCGTCCTCGCCGGCTACGCCGTGTTCGACGATCCCGCGATGCCGATCGTCGGCCAGGGCACCGCCGAGCCGAACGACACTTACATCCCGCAACTCGTCGCGAGCGCCAAGGCCGCGATCGACGAACTCGTGCGGCGCGGCGTGACGGATCGCAAACGCGTCGCGGTCGGCGGGCACAGCTACGGCGCGTTCATGACCGCCAACCTCCTCGCGCACTCCGATCTGTTTCGCGCCGGCCTCGCGGAGAGCGGCGCCTACAACCGCACGCTCACGCCCTTCGGCTTTCAAGCGGAGGAACGCACGTTCTGGCAGGCGCCGGAAGTTTACGCGGCGATGTCACCGTTCAACTACGCCGACAAGGTCAAGGATCCGTTGCTGCTTGTTCACGGCATGGCCGACAACAACCAAGGCACCTTCCCGATCCAGACCGAGCGTTTCTACGCCGCCCTCAAGGGCCACGGTGCGACGACGCGCTATGTGCAGTTACCCTACGAGGCGCACGGGTATCGCGGACGCGAGAACGTGCTCCACAAGCTCTGGGAACAGGAAACTTGGCTCGACACCTACGTGAAGCCGCAGCCGAAGGATCGCGCGAAGTGAGGCGGCGCAGGCGGGAGAAAATTTCCAATCCATCCCGCCTCTTGTCGGGCTGCGCGCAGCGAAGAATCCACGGCGATGAAAACTCAACGTCTGCGCGCGCGTGAATGACCAAGCCTGGCGCTTCGCCCGGTAACTTCGCCGCGCTCCGAATGACAAAGCTGTTCGCCGAACGGTGACCACCCTCGCCCTCACGCTGATTCTCATCGCCGCGGTTTTGCACGCGACGTGGAATTTCTGCGCGAAGCGTGCGAGCGGCGGTCTGCCGTTCGTGTTTGTCGTCAACCTGATCATCGGCGCGTGCTATGTGCCGGTGCTGGCGGTTTATTTTTACTGGCAGCATCCCGTGCTGCCCGCGGGCGCGGTGCCGTGGATTCTCGGGAGCGGCGTGCTCAAGGCGAGCTACGCGGTTTTTTTGCAGCAGGGCTACCGCGCCGGCGACTTCTCGCTCATCTACCCCCTCGCGCGCGGCCTGGGACCGCTGCTCTCGACGCTGGCGGCCATCGCGCTGCTCGGCGAACGCCCGTCGCCCCTCGCGATCGCGGGTGGTTCCATGATCATCGCGGCGATCTTTTTTCTGACCGGCGGGGCGAAGCTTTTTCACGAGAGCCACGCGCACCTGCGGACGGCGATTAACTACGGTGTGCTGTCGGGCGTGTTCATCGCCGCCTACACGCTGTGGGATCGGCGCGGCGTCGCGTTGCTCGGCGTGCCGCCGCTGCTTTACGACGCGGGCACGGCGTTCACCCTGCTGGCGGTGCTCACGCCGTTCGCCGCGCGGCGGCGGGACGAAGTCGCGCGCCAGTGGCGCGAGAACAAACGCTGGGCCTTCGGCGTCGCGCTGCTGTCACCGGTGGCCTACGTGCTCGTGCTGACGGCGCTCGCGTTCACGCCGGTGAGCTACGTCGCGCCGGCGCGCGAGGTCAGCATCGTGATTGGCGCGTTCATCGGGGCGAAATATTTGAAGGAGGCGGACGGTCGCCGCCGCCTCTGGGCCGCGGTCGCGATGGCGACGGGCGTGATTGCGCTCGCGCTCGGTTAGGCCCAACGTGCCCCCATCATGAAGTCGCCTCGCTTCGAATTGATTCTGCTGGCGGCGCTGCTGCTCAGCGCGATGGCCGCGTTTATCTGGATGCAGCGCTGGAGCCTCAAGGCGAAGGCCCCCAAGCCCGACGTCGCGATTCAAGACGGCAAGACCCTCGATTTTTCGACCGGGCGGGTGGTCGTGAAAGACGACGCGAAACAGAAGGCCGCGCTCGAAAAGTCATTGAAGGAAATGGAGAGTGCGGCGGCTGGGGTGACATTCGGCCCCACGCCAGCGCCCAAAAAAGCGGAGCCCGCGCCCGCGCCGCCAAAACCGTAATCTGGCAGGCCCGCCCGGGGGCGGGAGTCCGCCCAACGGCCAGGCCCACCTCACCGTCACTCCTTCGCGTTGATCAGCATGTCGGACATCAGCGCCAGCGCGGTCGCCTCGGTGATGTCGGCCGACGTAAATTGCCGGGCAATGTGGCTGGCCTGCGCACCCTTGCCGAGAATGTCGCTCGCCGCGGCCTGGCCGATAATCGCGGCATCCTTCAGGCGAATCGCCGTCGCCTGGATGTCGGGCACCGGGTAGGTCGCGTCGCCGGAAATTTCCGGCACGGTGAGATTGCGGCTGGAGATGAGGACCTCGATTGCAATGTCGGCGACGTTGGCGAGCGCCTCGCGATCCTTGGCGCCTTGTTCGCCCGTGAGGCGGCCGCCGGGCTGGCTCGGGAGCAGCGACGCGGCGATTTTCGAATCGGTGAGCTGCGCGCCAGCGTTGCGAAACGCGCGGCCGAAAAGCCGTTCAATTTCGCGGACGGTCTGCTGGTCAGCGAGCGTGGGCGCGGGCGCGTCCTTCGCAACGTAGGTGTTCTCGCCGCTGGTCGTCGTCGTTTTTTCCTCGGTAGAATATCTTTCCGTGTGGCCAGTGAGTTTCAGGCCCGACTCGGTGTCGACGAGGGCGCGGTTCACGTAGATGACGAGGCGGGGCGCGTGATCGGTTTTGTAGACTTTCTTAAAACCTTCGAGAATGCCGTCGGCGGTCTGGCGCGCGATGAGCGTATCGGAGGTCGGCCC